>MHBF01000113.1:272-29459 GCA_001803225.1 Lentisphaerae bacterium GWF2_44_16
CAATGCGTCTTGGCGCGCTGCATCCGGTCGGCCCTCTGGAACTGGCTGATTTAATCGGATTGGACGTATGCAAAAAAATACTTGAGAGCATGGCCGATTCCATGAAAGACACCTTCTATAAACCCGCGAAGGCGATAAATGAAAGAGTGGCTTCAGGCCGTCTCGGAAGAAAAAGCGGAGCGGGTTTTTATGATTATGATAACGCGAAAGGGAATCAGTAATGAATATAAAAGATTCATCAGTAGTGATAACGGGGGCCGGGAACGGTCTGGGCAAAAAAACGGCACTTGACCTTTCGTTGGCAGGAGCGCGTGTTTTCGCGGCGGACCTTAACGAAAAAGCACTGAAAGAACTGCATGATGAAAGCGGATGCAAAATAAAATATTGTGTTTGTGATGTCTCCAATGAAAAAAGCGTCCAGGCGCTCTTTTCGGAAGCGTGCGACGTCGACATATTGATAAACAATGCCGGAATTACAAGGGACGGCCTGATGATAAAAGTGAAAGACGGCGAGACAAAAGTCATGCCGCTCAGTGATTTCATGAGCGTGATAAATGTGAATCTGACAGGGGTTTTCCTCTGTGCCCGTGAAGCCGCTAAAATAATGGCGGGCAAAAAACATGGACTGATAATAAATATCTCTTCCGTTTCCCGGGCCGGCAATATGGGGCAGACGAATTATTCCGCCGCAAAAGCCGGAGTGGATGCCATGACCGTTACATGGAGCAAGGAACTTGCCAGATACAATATTCGTTGTGCCGCGATAGCGCCCGGATATATCGGCACTGAAATGGTCAAGGCTATAAATCCCGTCGTCCTTGAAAAAATTGTAAACCAAATGCCTCTGAAACGCCTCGGTGAGCCGGAGGAAATTTCCAAAACCGTCAAATTCATAATCGAAAATGACTTTGTAAACGGCAGGATACTGGAGATCGACGGAGGCCTGAGAATTTGAACATAATGAAGCCCTTTAAAAGGAAAGAAAAACGTTCAGATATTCTTCTTTTGCAATCCTTTTTTGCCTTTTTCAGAGTGTTTTTATGCCTTTCAGGAAGTCTTTGAGATCTTCGGAATGGTCTTCTTATAGCCCTGATTTCACTCTCAGAGAGCCCCGGAAATGATAACTTATGCAACTTTTTTGCATTTTATGTTATTAAGAATGAAAGGAATACTTGCAATTTTCTTTGGCATCAAGATATTATAATAACCATCAATAATAAGGAGATCTAAAATGGCAAAGAAGCAAGTCGTTGCTAAAGCGAAAAAGGTAGTTGCGAAAAAACCTGTGAAAAAGGTCGCTCCCAAAAAGGCAGTAAAAGCCAAAGTAAAGACAAAACGCAAACCTAACGCGCAGTTCATGGCCCCGCTTACACCAAGCAGTGCTTTGGCTGAAGTTATCGGCGCAAAACCTCTTCCCAGAACCGAAGCCGTAAAGAAAATTTGGGTCTACATTAAGAAAAATGATTTGCAGGACAAGAAGAACAGGCGTGAGATCAATTCTGATGCCAAGCTGAAAGCCGTCCTCAAAAAAGACAAAGTAACAATGTTCGAACTGGCAAAATTGCTCAGTAAAAATCTTTCATAATAATTTATTACCTTGGGGCTCAATTTCAGTTTATGATCTTGAGCCCTTTTCCATTTCTTCCTCTTTCCTCCATCAAGTCCCAGCTGATATTGATAATTATCGGAGCGTGGCTCCAAGCGACAAGCCCGGTCTCTGGCGAAAAGTTTGATTTTTCCGAATAATGAAATACACTATGCATGGTTTTCTGAACAGCTTTGCCGTTGTTTTTATATCACAGGCTGAAAGCGGATTGAAATATGAACTGTTTTGGGCTTACGGAGGAATGCGAAAAGGTAGAAAAGCGCCCTCGTATTTTCCTGGAAAAATATTTTTCCTCAAAAAAAAAGAATTCGCTGTTACTTTTTTAATTTCCATGCAGATATATGTATAGAGAGATTAAAAAGCACACGAGTTGCTTTGAGAAAGAAGGAGTGACAGCAATGAGCAAGGATAACATGAAAAGGTTCCTGGAGGAGCTTGAAAAGAACCTTGAGCTCAGAAAAGAATTTGAGAGAATTCTGGATGAGTCTCATGGTAAAACACTGGAAGCCGTTACGGCAAAACTTATCGCGTTTGCAAAGAGCGCAGGGTTTGATTGCAGCGCTGAAGATTTTGCGGGAGCGGTGAGGAAAAGCGACGAGCTTTCGGATGAGGATATGCGGAAAGCTGCCGGAGGCGGGTTGGATAGCGAGTTTGCGCGCAATGTGAGGAACTGGCTGTTTGATATATTCAATCGCAGGTCCTGAGTCATGAAATAAAAAATATAAACTTAAAAAAAGGGAGGTAGTTATGAGCAGGGAAACTTTAAAAGAGTTTTTTGAAGAACTCAAAAAAAATGAGGTCCTCGAAAAGAAATTTGAAGCGGTAGTGGATAGTTGCGGTGAGATTTTTGCTGGAAAAGTCCTTGAACTGGCGAAAAGCGCCGGGTTTAACTGTACTGCTGGCGATTTAAAGGAGCTGATGAAAGAAAATAGCGAGCTTTCGGATGAAGACATGCAGAAAGCTGCCGGAGGGTACTGGAGGGTATATCCGCCATACTGGTATTATAAGGAGAAATATGGCAAAAAGGACAAATAGAATTTTTGGAATACGAGGTTGAAATTGTTTCGTCCGGTACAGAACAAAAAACTTCATCAACAGGTTTTTGAACAGATACAGGCGATGATTCTCAAGGGACGGCTTAAGTCCGGGGATCGTCTGCCTTCGGAGCGTGAGCTCGGCGAATTGCTTCATGTCAGCCGTAATTCAATACGCGAAGCCCTCCGGGCCCTGGAAATCCTCGGAATTATTGAATGCCATCACGGAGGCGGCAATTATATCAAGTGCGACATCAGTTCCGGTATCTTGGAACCTCTGTCTCTGATATTCCGGCTTCACGGGGGCAGTTTATCAGATATTCTTGAAATGCGGCGCCTGCTTGAGGGCGAAGCGGCAGCTTTGGCCGCAGAACGGATTACACCTGAACGGGCGGCGGATTTATCCCGTCTGATTGATACCCTGCGTCATTGTACGGACGAAACTGAAAGTATCCGGCTGGACAAGGAATTCCACCTGAAAATCGCCGAATATTCGGGCAATGTACTTCTCCTGAGTTTTCTGACTGCGATTTCATCTTTGCTTGAGCGTTCAATTCAGGACGGACGACAGGCCATCATGCGTACTTTTCATGACCATGACCAATTGCTGACCATGCACAAAAACATCTGCAAGGCTGTTACTGCCGGCAACCCCAAGGCCGCGACAAGCGCGGTTAACAGGCATTTCAAAATGATTATTGACAATTTGTCCGAATGATGATATAATATCCGTGCAAGTGGTAGTACCATTCTACCAGTTAAGGAGTTTGAAAAGTGAACATGACGCGTTTTAGCGTGCCATTCGGAAAGACGAAGATTGAGGGGGAAATAGACAGTTCCCTTCTTTCCGGTGTTTATGAATCGGGGGTCAGTTCGTATCATCCTGCCGCAGGTGAAACAGAGCTTCTGAAAGCCGCGTTTGACTGTCCTATTGCTTCGCCGCCTCTGGAGGAACTTGCGGCAAAAGCCCGCACTGCGCTAATCATTGCCAGCGACCATACGCGTCCTGTTCCCAGCAAAGTTATTTTTCCGGAACTTCTCAGGCGTATCAGGAACGCGAATCCCGGTATTGAACTGAAAATTCTGATTGCCACCGGATGCCACAGGGGAACGGCCCGGGATGAACTCGTCGCTAAATTCGGCAGAGAAATAGTTGATAATGAAAAGATACTTATTCATGACTGCCGTGACGAAAGCGCTCTTGCCGATCTCGGACATCTGCCCTCCGGCGGCGAATTTAAAATCAATCGCGCCGCGGTTGAAACAGATCTGCTCCTGTCGGAAGGATTTATTGAGCCTCATTTCTTTGCCGGTTTTTCAGGGGGGCGCAAAAGTATTTTGCCGGGCATTGCCGGAGAGCGCACAGTGATGGGTAATCATTGCGCTGAATTTATCAGCAGTCCTTACGCCCGCGCGGGCGTTCTGGAAAACAATCCCCTGCATCGTGATATGCTCTATGCCGCGGAAACCGCAGGATTGAAGTTTATCATCAACGTTGTCATCAATGCCGAAAAGCAGGTTATTCACGTGGTTGCCGGAGACCCTGTAAAGGCACATCTTGCCGGATGTGAATTTCTCAAGGATTTATGCCGTGTGAAGGTGCCGGAACCGGATATCGTCATCACAAGCAATGGCGGTTATCCTCTTGATCAGAACATCTATCAGGCGGTCAAGGGAATGAGCGCGGCGGAAACCGTCTGCCGTCCGGGGGGAGTGATAATCATGTCTTCCGCCTGTTCAGACGGTCATGGCGGGGAATCGTTTTACAGGCAGATTTCGGAGGCGGTTTCCCCTGCTGAATTATTGCGGCGGATTGAAGCTGTTCCGCAGGATAAAACCCTGCCTGATCAGTGGGAAGCTCAAATACTTGCCCGTATTCTCAGCCGTTTTCGGGTAATCATGGTAAGCGACCCGGAACAGAAAAAAATTATCCGCGATATGCGCATGGAATATGCCGCGTCACTTACGGAAGCAATTGCGAGGGCGTTTGAAATATCAGGAAAAGAGGCGCGTTTAGCCGTTATTCCCGATGGTGTCGCGGTCATTGCAGAAAAAATCAACTCACTGGAGAGATTATGAGAATAGCAGTTTGCATCAAACAGGTACCCGGCACTTCTAAGGTCGAAGTTGACCCTGAAACCGGTGTTCTGAAAAGGGATGGAGTGGATTCAAAACTCAATCCCTATGATTTATACGGTCTCGAAACGGCATTGCAGATGAAACAGGCGGTTCCCGGTTCAACCGTAACGGCCATTACGATGGGGCCTCCGCAGAGCGAGGAAATTATCCGCGAGGCGTTCATGATGGGAGCTGACGAAGGGGTTATTCTTTCCGACCGGCGTTTTGCGGGTTCGGACGTGCTGGCGACAAGCTGGACGCTGGCGCAGGGTTTGCAGGTAAGCGGGCCGTTTGACCTGATTGTCTGCGGCAAGCAGACGACGGACGGCGATACAGCCCAGGTCGGCGCGGAAGTCGCCGAGTTTCTTCATGTCCCGCACCTCTGTAATGTACTGAAGATTGAGAAACTGAATGAGAAATCCATGATCGCGGAGCTTGACCTGCCGCAGCATGTCCAGAAAGTACGGATTAATCTGCCCTGCCTGGTGGCTGTTGAAAAGGGGATTTATGAACCGCGCCTGCCTTCATTTAGGCGTAAGCTGGCTACCGCAGAAAGAAAAATCCGCTGGCTCAAGCTTGATGATTTGCCGGATAATAATGAAAAACATTACGGACTGAACGGTTCCCCCACACAGGTAGCGCGTATCTTTCCACCGGAATCTACGCAGATTCAGGTAACATGGAATCAACCTGAAAGCGAGATAGCGACACGTGTGTTTGAATTGCTCAAAGAGCGTAAATTTCTCCAACAGGCGAGGTAAAACTTATGGCTGAAATAATCATACACTCAGATAAAATCAGCGACCCGGAAGCGGCGATGAAGCTCTGTCCGTTCGCGGCGATTGTTCAGGAAAATGGAAAACTGGAAATAACAGCAGCCTGCAAGATGTGCCGCCTCTGTATAAAGAAAGGGCCTCCGGGGGCTTTTGAAATGGTCGAAAATATCGAGGAGGAAATCAACACCGCCGACTGGCAGGGCATTGCCGTATATGTGGAACACGAAGAGGGCGCTGTTCATCCCGTTACCCTGGAACTATTGGGAAAAGCAAAGGAACTGGCAAAGAAAGCGCCTCAGCCTATATATTGCCTTTTCATAGGCAAAGATATCAAAGAAAAAGCGGCGGAACTCTTGCCTTACGGGGCGGATGAGATTTTTATTTATGACGATCCGGCATTTGAACATTTCAGAATTGAACCGTACGCGGCGGCGTTTGCTGATTTTGTAGAGAAACGTCATCCGGCGATAATACTGGTTGGCGGAACGACCGTTGGCCGCTCTCTCGCGCCGCGCATTGCCGCCCGCTTCCGCACTGGATTGACGGCGGATTGTACTTCATTGGAAATTCAGAAGGACGGCGGACTGGCGCAGATACGCCCGGCTTTCGGCGGCAACATCATGGCGCATATCATGACGCCGAGACGGCGTCCGCAGTTCGCCACAGTCCGCTATAAAATTTTTTCAATGCCGGAACCCGAGGCGAAGCCGAAAGGGAAAATCATTCCCTGCAAAGTCAAAGCGGAATTTCTCAAGTCAGCCATCGAAGTGCTTGAAATCATGCCCAAACAGCAGGTGAAGGGAATCGAAGACGCGGAAGTTATCATCGCCGCCGGACGCGGTATCAAAAAGCAGGAAGACCTTGAAATGTTACAGGAGCTGGCAACCCTCCTTAACGGTGAACTGGCTTCGACGCGTTCGCTGATTGAATCAGGATGGGTCGATCCGCGCCGGCAGATTGGTTTGAGCGGACGTACAGTCAAACCTAAATTGCTTATTACCTGCGGCATATCCGGCGCCATCCAGTTCGTCGCCGGAATGAAAGGCAGTGAAATAATCATGTCCATCAACACCGATCCGGAAGCGCCGATTTTCAAGACGGCGCATTACTGTCTGATCGGAGACCTCTATAAGATAGTTCCGGAGCTGATATCAAAAATCAAGGCTGCCGGAAGCGCCGCTAAATTCATACAGAACCCGGGAGCATGACCACTATGAGCGAATATAAAAAACTTACTGACGCGGATATCGCGTTTTTTCAAAAACTCTGCGGCCCCAAACGGGCTGTCTCCGGCGACGATGTCAATGAGGATTACTGTCACGATGAGCTGTCCAGTATTCACCGCCGCCCCGAACTGCTGATAATCCCCTCATCCACTTCCGAAGTGTCGGAGATAATGCGTTATGCCAATGAGCATTGTATTCCGGTGACACCGCGAGGGCAGGGAACAGGACTTGTGGGGGGTGCTGTTCCACTTTACGGCGGCATACTTCTGGACATGAGCGGCATGAATAAAATCCTGGAACTCGATGAAGAAAATCTGACCTTGACGGTGGAGTCGGGCGTTTTACTTATGGATGTGATAAAATTCGTAGAGGAGAAAAATCTCTTTTACCCCCCCGACCCCGGCGAAAAAAGTGCCACTATCGGAGGCAACATCAACACCAACGCCGGAGGCATGAGAGCAGTCAAATACGGTGTTACCCGCGACTATGTCCGCGGCCTGGAAGTTGTTTTGTCTGACGGACGAGTCATGGAGTTCGGCGGAAAAGTAGTCAAAAACAGTTCCGGCTACAGCATGAAGGATATCTTTGTCGGTTCCGAAGGCACCTTGGGAATCATTACCCAAGCCATTCTCAAGCTTCTGCCTCTGCCGCGTCGCAAGCTCAGCCTGCTGGTCCCGTTTCCATCACTCGATACGGCTATTGAAACGGTTCCTAAAATAATCAAATCCCGCAGTATTCCCACTGCCGTGGAATTCATGCAGCGCGAAGTTATTCTTGCTTCGGAACAGTTTCTCGGACGTAAGTTTCCCGATAAGTCGGCGGACGCATATCTGCTTCTGACCTTTGACGGCAACAGCAAAGAAGAGATTGAACTGGCGTACCATGACGTGGCTGAAATATGCCTGGCCGAAGGCGCGATTGATGTGCTGATCTCCAATACGGACGAACGCAATGAATCCATCTGGTCGGCCCGTGGCGCTTTTCTTGAAGCGATAAAAGCATCGACTTCCGAAATTGACGAATGCGATGTCGTTGTGCCGCGCAAAAATGTCGCCGAATTCATCCGCTTTACGAATACATTGCAGGAAAAACACGGCTTGCGTATTCGCAGTTTCGGACACGCCGGGGACGGCAATCTGCATGTTTACGCTCTCCGCGACAAAATGGAGAAAGCAGAATGGCAGACTAAGCTGAAAGCCGTTTTTGAGGATATGTATGAAAAGGCGCGTTTGCTGGGCGGCAAAGTTTCAGGCGAACACGGCATAGGCTATGCCAAACAGGGATACCTTCGAGAATCCGCAGGCCCCGGGCAATTGGAACTGATGCGCGGAATAAAAGCGGTCTTTGATCCGAAGAATATACTTAATCCCGGCAAGGTATGCTCCCGTATCGAAATGCCCTGAGTATTTTTATCCAGACTGATTAAGTTTTTCGGCTGAGGATTTCCGAGTCTATTTTTCAATCAGCCTGTCTTTTGCTTTTCTGTATTTTCCGGGGGGAATGCCGAAAGACTTTTTGAAAAGCCTGTTGAAATGAAATTCGCTTGAAATACCAAGTTCCGCCGCTATTTCTGAAACTGGCCTGTCTGTTGAAAGGAGTAGGTTTTTAGCGACCTGGAGCCGTTCCCTGTTCAAGAGTTTACTGAAAGATATTCCGAAAATTTCCCTTACGAAATGACATGTTCTTGAAGGGGAAATATGGAGTTCGTCAGAGAGCGTTTTCAGCGAGATTTTTTTTGAAATTCTTTTTCTTATTAACTGTAGTATCTGGGCTTTTCTGGTTGTCGGGATATTGTCAGATATCTGCTGAGTTTCGCTTATGAAGCCTTTGCCGAGAATAACAAGCAGTTTTGCCACGCTCTTTGTGCTTGAAGCTTTGAAAGTCTCGAGTTTTTCATATTTCAGTTTTCCTTCTTTGCTGAGAAGAAATTTCTTTTTTCTTGCGGGGCTTTTCCATTTTCCCGCGAAAAGCGTGGCGTTGTGAATGCCGTTCTGCCGCAGAGGAACTACTATTTCAGTCAGTCCCATGTGGCAGGAGTGAAAAAAGAACTCATCTTCCCGTGATTCTACTTCGGCGTTGATAGTATTCATGCAGTGTTCAATGCACATTTCCCTGGGTGATGACAAGCAGATCGGGCATCTGCGGTGTGATTGCCTCCGGGGGCCCAGAAGCGTATTGCCTTCCTCATCGGAAAATACACGGCCCAGGTCATGCATGGTTATTGTAAGTCCGCTTATTCGTTCAAATTCAATAATACTGCTTTCGATGACGGGCTCTTTCTTTTTTTCGTTTTTTTTCATCAGAGTTCTCTCTTTTTAACATAAATATAGCAATAATGAGCAAAAAGTCAGCTTAAACAGTCATTCCAAAATCATGTTTTTCAATGTATAATTTATAGAAATCAACGAAAAAGATAAAGGTGGGGCCATGAAAAAGTATCAAGTCAACAGGGGCTGTACCCATTGCGGGACGTGTATCTTTGAATGTCCAGTCGGGGCGATAAGCATTGACAGCAAGGGCGCTCATATAGATATCGAAAAGTGCAGAGGATGCGGCATTTGTCAGGACAACTGCGCTTCCGAAGCGATTACGGAGTTTGAAACAGAAGAGAATAAAACTGAAAAATAAGAAAGGGAACGAAAATGATTAACGCTGAAAAAAAAGGAAACTGTATCAGTGAACCGCAGAAGGAACTGAAGGTTGTCGGCGAATACGATGTAATAGTGGTTGGCGGCGGCATGGCCGGCTTCGGTGCGGCAGTTGCGGCGGCAAGACGTAAATGCAAAACTCTGCTCATAGAAAAAGAAACCGCTCTGGGCGGCCTTGCCACAATAGGGCTTGTAAACATACCGCTTGACTTCATCTCCGGCATAGGCCGCGATATGATGACCAGGCTCAGGGAAATCAATGCCGAGTGGCACCGCAATTCAGACCCTGAAAAACATAAGCTCATCCTTGACAGGATGGTGCTTGAAGCAGGCGCGGATTTGCTGCTGGACGCATATGTTGTTGAATCAATTATGAGCAACGGCAAAATCACTGGCCTTGTCATTGAGAGCAAGTCAGGGCGACAGGCGGTTTTCGGCAAACGGATTATTGACTGTTCCGGCGATGCCGATGCCGCTTATTTCGCGGGCTGCGACTGTATGACGGGACGCAAGGAAGACGGCAAGCATCAGGCGTGTTCACTGGAATTCCGTCTCGGCGGCGTTGACTGGGATACTTATCTAAATTCAGATATAAAGAAAAATGATCCCAGATGGGAAAAGGCCATACAGAAAGCGCTTTCCACTGGCGAACTTAAATACGAAGTTGACAATCACCTTAACTGGATGACCCATGTGCCGGGGCGTCCCGAACATTGCAATATGGATGAAGTCAGCATCTGTTTCGCGCATTCGCGCAATTGCAAACCGCTTGACTGCCGGGACCTGACCAGAATGTATCTTGAAGGACGTGAACAGGCGGACATGCTCTGGCGTTTCATAAAGAGTTATGTTGGGGGATTCGAGAAATCATGGCTGATTGATACGGCGTCCCTTCTTGGTGTCAGGGAAAGCAGGCGCGTTGTCGGTGAATATATAGTAACGGCAAAAGATCTCTGCCAGTGGACGCATTTTGATGACGTTATCTGCATATCGGGGCATGGTTACGATCTGCACAATCCGGATGGCCCGGGAAATATCAAATGGGCAAAAATCGAACATGAAGGCAAAGAGATTTATGCTATATGCCATACGGGTTACGGTTCTTCATGGATGCCTCCGGGCGGAAGGGACGCACTGGTTGACGGCTTTGGCAGAAAAGAAGGCGAAATGCAATTTCCGAATCCGGCGTATTATGATATTCCCTATCGTAGCCTTGTGCCTCAGAAAATAGATAATCTGCTGGTTGCCGGAAGATGTCTTTCCGCCGATTTCATGGCACAGGCCGGATGCCGCCTGGTGCTCGCGTGCCTCAACATGGGCGAAGCCGCCGGTATTGCCGCCGCTATTTCTCTAAAACAGAATATAACGCCGCGCAAAGTTAACAGAATTGATTTGCAGACGGAAATGCTCAAATGTAATTGCAACATAGGCCAGACTTTCAGGGAGATCCCGGGAATAGATAAAAATCTTATTCCGAAAATAATGCATGAGACCAATCGCGCAGGAGAGAAAAAGTCTGTAAAAGCCTGAGAAAAGAGTAAAACTACGGAAGTCCTGTTCAGTTCATCTGAACAGGACTTCTTTTTTTGTAAGGGCGTTTGACATGACTGATATCATTGCTATTTTTTGATATGAATACGATTGAGATTACGATTAACGGGAAAAAGAATTCCATCGCGGCGGACGCTACATTACTTTCGTTGATGAAGGAAATGAAAATTTCTCCGGAGAAAACTGTGGCGATGATAAATGATATTGTCGTCAAACCTTCAGAATATGCCGCCGCCATACTGAAAAATGCCGATAAAATAGAGCTTATGTCTTTTGTAGGCGGCGGGTGATATTATGAGATATTTTTCAAAAAAAAGGATTTGAATTGTGCGTAAAAATAATATTCAACTTCCTTCAGATTACGCGGATTGGATAAGCAATTTGAAGCAGCGGATTGCAGGTGCCAGACAAAGGGCGCTTTTTGCCGCTAATGAGGAGCAAATCCATTTGTATCATGATATCGGACTGGATATCTTGGAACGCCAGAAACTACATGGGTGGGGCGCTAAAGTTATTGAGCGGGTTTCTTCTGATCTCAGGGAAAGTTTTCCTGAGATGAAAGGACTATCAACATCCAATCTTAAATATATGCGGTTTTTTGCGCAGGAATGTCCCGACTGCAAAATTGGTCAGCAGTCTGCTGACCAATTGCCGTGGTTTCATATTGTGACTTTGATTACAAAAATTGCCGAATCTTCTATCAGGGAGTGGTATGCTGAAAAGACTCTTGAACAGGCCTGGTCTCGTGATACTCTTTTAGTGCAGATAAAAAATCAACTCCATCTCCGACAGGGCGCGGCCATTACCAATTTCAAGCAACGGCTTTCTTTGCCACATGCAGGGCTTGCCGCTGAAATTCTCAAAGATCCTTATCATTTTGACTTTTTAGGACTTAATGATGAGGCACAGGAACTGGACATTGAAAAAGCCCTTATTAAACATATTACCCGTTTTTTGCTCGAGTTGGGGGCTGGATTTGCTTTTGTAGGCCGTCAATTCCGACTCGAAGTAGACGGAGATGAATTTTTTATTGATTTGCTTTTCTATCATACCCGTTTGAAATGTTATGTTGTGGTTGAACTGAAGGCTACGGCATTCAAACCGGAACACGCTGGACAACTCAATTTTTATCTTGCCGCCGTTGATGCGCAAATAAAGGCATCTGATGACAAGCCGACAATAGGCCTCCTGCTCTGTAAAACCAGAAAGCGTCTTGTGGCCGAATATGCTCTCTCAGGTATTGATAAGCCTATGGGGGTGGCGGAATACCAGCTTGTCAGAGCATTGCCCGAAGCGTTTGGCACATGTCTTCCTACTATAGAAGAACTGGAAGCAGAGTTGTCCAGAGATTTTAGAGGAAATGATACAGCGAAGGATAAGCCTGATAATGCGAACTAAAATTACTCTAGAACTCGTTGTACATGATGATAAAGTTGAAGATATCCGAACGCTGGTTCCGTTGCCACTAATGGAAACAGGAAGTATTGAGGGATATCATAATAATGTAATTAAGGGAGAAAAAGCAACTATACTTGCTTTCTCTTCTACAAATTCAGCTTTTGCCGAACAGCTTCAGGAGATATTACTTGCCGCTGAAAAAATATCGGATATTTTTTGCGATAAGCATATAGTATGTTATCTGATTAGAACTTCTGCCTCCGAGCCTGTCGGACATTTTGTTTTGAACCCTGTTTTACTTAATCAGATGGCAAAGACCGGAATTGAAATAAACCTGATAATTGAAGATAAATTCAAGAATGTGTGATATTATGAATATTACGTTCAGCAGGGAAGAATTTTTCAGCGCCAATCCTCCGGGGATTACCGATATTCTGAGCGGCAAGTCCGTATTTATTGCCGGGGCAGGGGGGCTTGGTTCCAATGTCGCGGGCATAATGGCGCGTTCAGGAATAGGCCATCTGACAATCGCGGATTTTGATACTGTGTCGCCGTCGAACATGAACCGCCAGCAGTTTTTTTATTCCCAGATAGGCATGAAAAAAGCTGATGCGATAAAGGAAAATCTCTCACGCATAAATCCCTTTATGGAACTAAAAACAGTTTCTGAAAAATTATCCCCTGAAAATTTCGAAACTTTTATTCCTGATACCGCGGATATTATTTTCGAATGTTTTGATAATCCCGTTTCAAAGGCGGAACTTTCCCGTTTCTGCCTGGAAAAGCGCGCGGGAATTCCACTGATAGCGGTGTCCGGGATTGCGGGAACGGGACCTGCCGAAGAAATAAAGATAAGCCGTCCATACGGAAATTTTTATGTGATAGGGGATGGCAACAGCGATACAAACGTTTTCGGGGTTCTGGCTTCACGTGTAATTCTGGCTGCCGCGTTGCAGTCGCATCTGGCGATACGGATTATGCGCGGGCCCTGAGGGGTGAGTTTATTTTGCTTCCCTGACGGCCGGGAATATTACTTTTATTGTGCAGCCAACGCCTTCTTTGGTGTTTATTTCCATTTTGCCGTTCACGTCATCAAGTATTCCCTGTACGATGGAAAGGCCCAGCCCAGTGCCTTCTCCTTCGGCTTTTGTCGTGTAGAACGGATCGCGGCAGTGTTTCAGGACATTTCCCGACATACCTATACCGTTGTCCTGAATCGCGAATATCACTTCATCTTTTTTAGCGTCATGAGCTATGGATATTTCTATTATTTTCTGGAAAGACCTGCCGAGTTTTTCTCCCTTTTTATCAACGGCATACCGGGCATTTGAAATAAAATTGACGACAACTTGTTCAAAACGTTGCGAATCTATCCTGACCTGAGGTATGCCTTCTTGGAAAGTCTTGGTCAGTTGTATGTTGTGCAGTCTTATCTGTTCGTTGAAAAAGGCGAGGGCTTCGTTTATCGGATCGGCGAGGTTTAACGGTTTGACTTCCGCGCTTTTACTCCTTACAAAAGAGCGCATGTGTTTGATTATGTTTGATACTTTTTCCACGCTCTTTATACATATATCAAATGAATTTTCGAGTTGTTTTTCCTTTAATATGGGATTGTTTTTCAGTGCCGACTGCATCAGTTCGAGATAGCCTCTTAACACGCAGAGCGGCTGATTTATTTCATGGGCTATTCCTGCGGCCATTTCGCCCAGGGACGTCAGCCTGCTGGCGTGTGCCAGCTGAGATTGTTTCTCATTCAGGAGGCTGCCCTGTTCGCTTGCTATATTTTTGAAAACCCACAATATAGGGAGGCCGAGGAGAATAAATATTCCTGCCCCTAGTATCGACTGGAAGAGTATGCCGGCAAGGTGACTGTTTAAATCGTCGAGCCTAATATCGGCGCATGCGGCATAAAAATTACCGCCCGGGCTTTTCATCGGAATGAACACCGATCTGAAGCTGCCCCATTTATCGCTGTATTCAGCAAATGATTTTTCTTTAGTTTTGAATACGCTTTTCAGTTCAGGCGGAGCGTCGTCGTAGAGTGTAAAGCACTTTACATACGAATTGTTTTTAAGTTCCTCGTCCGTCGCTCCCACGGAGGAAAAATACAGATTGCCGTCTTTTTCTATTACAGTATATGTAAAGGCTATATTAAGATTTTTAGCGAAATTTGAAAGAACTATTATATTGCGGTAATCTTCCCTGTCCGTGATTGAGTCTTTGTTTGTCGCCCTGTCGTGAAAATCGTCCGGCAGGAGGTTGACCGTTCCCAGCGCGCCTGCTGTAATGAGTTTGTCAACATCTTCCCTGAAAGTGTTCTGGGCGCGGACAAACGAAAAAACAGAGTATAATATTACACCCAGTATATATATGGAAAGTGCCGTCAGGATAGGATATAATTTTCTTCTTTTTCCTGTCATAAACCATATTTTTTCGAAGTTATATTTTCAGAGATAACGGAAACATGAATTTAATGGCTTATTGCCTGATGTCAAGCATTGCTCTCATATAAAAGTTCATTCATCCCAGCTCAAAACTGGTGATGCCGAATATTCCTTTCAACTGGAGTTCCGGCTTTTCCCTGCTGTACATGCGCGCAGTTTTAAATACAGGCTTCATTCCGTATTTTTCAACGAGGCGCAGCGCATCCTGATTTACGCCCGGTATATCCAGATAAAAATCTGTTCCTTCCGGTATATGCGCAGTAAGCGAGGTCAGAATATTGTCTGCGAGCTCGTATGTATTCGCGAATAGAGGGCCTGCCTTATATCCATTCCGGCAGGGCCTTATCACTCCGTATCCGTTGAGAGTTTTTTTCTCATAAAGCGCAAGTCCCGCTGCTCCTTTTTGTCTTATCCATGAGTGGAGGAATTTTTCGCGGCAGGCAGGGAAAAAGCGCCTGTCGTATTCGAGGAGTTTTTCAAAGGGGACGTTTAGTATATCCGCGAGTTCCGCAACCGTTTCCGAAGCGCATGCGACGCCTTCATAGCGTATGTTGTTATACGCTGTTTTGAAACCATGCGACTGATAATTGGCAAGCTTTTTTTCAACCCCGTCAAGGCCGATGTTTCTGTTTCCCAGATAATTCATAGCGGCATTACCGAGTTCGATTCCAACCCTGTGTCCGCGGTATTCGGGCTTTACTATGTAGAGACCTATAAAACCGAAATTGTCATCATAAGCTACTGCCGAAATGGCGCCGATGGCTTCTCCGTCTCCGTTAAGGGCTATGAAAAAGCCGCCGGGATCAGCGCTGTAGAAAACTTCAGCGTCATTAATCCCGGGGTTCCATCCTTCGGACGCGGCCCAGTTTATTACAGTATCCAGCTCCCGTCGTTCCATCTTGCGGACAATTAAGGTGCTTTTTCCCATATCATTTCCCGTGCGTCAGTAAATATCAGGAACGAATTTCTGACTTGATTTAGGCGGCCTTACGTATGAATCCGGATCCTCCTTGCGCGGTGTAAGTTTTATCGGTTCCGGCGTGAGGTCCTGGTAAGGAATCATACTGAGCATGTGGTGTATGCAGTTGAGGCGGGCGCGTTTTTTGTCATCGGCCTCGACCACATGCCAGGGGGAATTTTTAATATCCGTGTTTTCAAACATTACATCCTTGGCCTTTGAGTATTCGACCCATTTTTCCCGGGAGGCTATGTCCATAGGACTTAGTTTCCAGCGTTTTCGCGGATCGTTCATCCTGGCCTGAAAGCGCTTTTCCTGCTCTTCGTCACTTACCGAGAAATAATATTTTATCAGTATCAGTCCTGAGCGGATGATCATTTTTTCGAATTCGGGACAGGAACGCAGAAATTCCGTGTATTCGTCTTCCGTGCAGAAGCCCATTACGCGTTCGACGCCGGCCCTGTTGTACCAGCTTCTGTCGAAAAGTACCATCTCTCCAGCTGCGGGCAGATGCGGCACATAACGCTGGAAATACCACTGTGTTTTTTCTTTTTCCGTGGGTGTGCCCAAGGCTGTTATACGGCATATTCTGGGGTTCAGGCTTTCAGTGATTGTCTTTATGACCCCTCCTTTTCCCGCCGCGTCCCTTCCTTCAAATATGACGACGACTTTGAGGCCTTTTTTCTTTATCCACTCCTGAAGTTTTACAAGCTCCACCTGCAAAGCCTCCAGTTTCTTCTCATAAAATTTCTTCTTGAGCTTTTTGTGTTTGCCATGTGTTTTTTCTTTTTCGTCGTGTTTCTTTTTCATAAGCTTCTCCGCTCTGTTAACGGGTTTTAAATAATTTACCGGCACCTTTGAGCAATCCTCCCAAGTCTCCTTCTATAATGTTGCTTATATTTTGAGGTTTTAAAATGTTCAATGCGTTTTTTTCGATAAAAGCCGCTATAAATGCTTCAATATTGGGTTTTGGTTTCTCTATGGTCCCGCCTATTTTCAGCGGCAGCAGGAGGCCGTTTATATCTGTTTCGGAAACGATTGCGAGTTTTTTGTCAAAGCCTATGTTCCCGGAAATCTTAAGTTCCTTTATGAATGCTCCCTTAAAGAGGCATTTGGCTATATTGACTTTGCTGTTTTCGGTAACGAGTTTCAATTCTCCCGTCGAAAAGTCGAGGTTTTTAGTGTTGCTGGATAAATCATTTGAGAATGAAAGGGTATCAGAGAGCGCTTTGGATGAAGCGAGGCCGGGGATAGAGTTCTGCACTTTTGCCAGGACTTCTATGGACATGAAAAGCAATGCGATATACTGGTCTTTTCTCATTTCATTCGGTATGGACAAATCCTTGAAATCGGCATTGAGGGAGCCGCTGAAATTTTTTTCCATAGCGGACACGCTGAAGCCTTTGCCTTTGAAAGACGTCGAGAATTCTTCTATGCTGCCGCGGGTATTTCCGTAACCGCCTTTGGCCAGTTCTTTGAAAATGGGCGGCAGTTGAAGCCCTTTGAAATCAGCCTTGAAAGCGAAGGGATAATCATCTTTTGCGGACAGGTCAATTTCACCGTTGCAGTTTATTTGCGTGCCGTTCAATATCAGCTTGAGCGGATCGGCCCTGACAAGGCCGTTTTTAATTTTGATAAGTGAACTGCATTCACCTTTCAGTTCTTTGCCGTAACTTATATTTTTTAAGTTAACACGGGCTTCCAGTTCCAGATTTTCAGGAACGGGGTTCTGTTTTTCTGACTTTTTCTCATCAGCAGGAACTGATTCTGACTTGAGTGGCTGTTCCGTGGTGTACGCGTCATTTTTCGGGACGAAAAAGCTCTCGATAGCGCTGATATCTATTCGTTCCGAGTTCAGATAAAAGACGGATTTACCTTTGGCCGGCGGCATAAGGAGATTGGCCCTGATTGTCAGGTCTGCCATTTTTTCATTGTTTCCCGTGAGGTTGCAGGAAAGTTTCCTTATATCCAGCCTTTCTCTGCTTTTTGCCATATCCAGGATGATAGCGCTTTTCAGCGGACGCGTCAGTTTTTCATTTTGAAGTTTTGAAATATCGAAGGAGGCAGACGCCGAGATTTCCTCTTTTTGCGTGTTGTAGCTGAACTTGACATCTCCTGTCATATCTATGGAATTTATAGAAATGGACTTTCTTATATCTTCAAGTGGAATAAGGCCGATGGCAAGGGAATTCAGGCTCTTCAGTTTTAATTTGATATTCGCGGAACTTACAGGAAAATCGAATTCGGCGGTCGATGAAAAGGAAAGGGCTTTTTTGCCGCCCTGACCCGCTTCCGTTTCCAGTGATATTATTTTCATCTTCGTATAATCCGTTAAATCGATATTGAAGGTATTTCTGACGTCAGTGGATGTGAATATGTTTTGAGAGCATCGCACATTTGCGCCTTTTATGTAGAGAGTGCCATTGTAGTTCATGTTTTCCGCGGAAGATTTCAATGTTGTCATGATATCGGCTGTGAGCCGTCCTGAAGAAACAAACATGTCCGCAACCGGCGGGATGAAAGAATCAGCTATCGTCAAGTCGAGATTGTCCGCGTTTACTCTGACTTTCAGGGTTTTATCAATCCAGTCGCTTTTTCCCGGCAAAAGCCGTGCCTTTTCCTGCAATAGCAGAGTGAGCACTCTGCTGTTGCGGCTCTTGAGTTCCAGAGCGAAAGTGTCGATGTCGATATTGTTTCTTGCTAAATCGAAAGAAGTTCCGGCGTTGATGGAGAGATTAAAAGGAGCGAGTTTCGCGGCTGTTGTTTTCAGCTCATGGATATTTCTCAGATATTCAGGAAGCAGCACTATCACGTCTTCTGTCAGGATGGGGATTTCGAGCGATGCGTTTCCGCTGAGGTCTTCCAGTTTCAGTATGCTGTCTGTTTTAATTACGGCGCAAACTTTATTGGCCTTCCTGATTTCTATTTCCAGTCCTTTGCTGTATATATCGGAAAAATTTTTGATGCCTATATTACCTTTTTTGCTGATGCTGATGTCTTTTGCCGTACAATAGGGACTTTGCGCGTCGAGGCCGGATATCTGTGTATTCAGATTCATTTCTATGGAGTTCTCTGATATTTTATATTGTGCGGCGCTCTGCCCGTTTATCCAGCCGTTTTCTATCTGCATGCTGTCGGCAGGGAAAAAGAGATTTAATATCCTTAAATCAAAATCATTGAACCGGAGTTGGAGTTTCGGAGCAAAATTGATATTTTTGTCTGTCTTTTTATTTTCCCATGAGAAAAGTGACGGATTTGAAAGCGAGAGTTCAAGGGCCTTGTGTTTGTTCTCCGTAATTTCCGCGCTTATAGTTTTCAGGCTTATTTCCTGCTTTGCTATATCTATGGACAGGTCATGTTTCACATTCATATCAAAAGGTTTTGAGGCTTTGCGTCCGGCGCGGGAAACATTTATTCCCCTGCAGTTTATTTCTCCTCTAGTGTCAAACGAATTTTCCTTTCGGGACATGTGCCCGCTGTAAGTTATATGTGCATTGGTGAATTTGCATTTCCCGCCCGCGAAGCCCTGTATCAGGTCAATGAGCTGCGGTGAAAGCCCGTTCACTTTTATGTCCATTTCCATTTCCGAAGCCATCGGGGAGAGCGCTACATTTCCCGAGAGGTTTATGTCGGATATTGGCTGTCCCCCGGCAAGTTCTTTAATGCTCAATCTTTCGAGATGCAGTTTTTCATTGTTCCTCACTGCTTTTGCGGCGATGGTGAATACCTGTCCGTCCATGGAAAATTTGTCTATATTTCCCGAAATTCTGTTTATCACCGTTGCTGACGCTATTTTTTCAGGGATAAAGTTTTTATCGAGGGTAATCATTGTTTTGTTTTCGAGACTGGCAGAGCTGATCTTGATGTCCTCTCCGGCAGAGGCCTTGATTATGCCGCTGATTTCTATTTTAGCTTCCTCTCCGTTTTTCAATTCCGGTATTAATATTCTGAACTTTTTCAGATCAACTTTTGATTTGCCGCCTTCCCGAAGCTCAAGGTTGAGGTCGTCTATCCTGATTTTCCTGAAAACAAAGCCGTTCAGTCCGATGGAACTTGACGGCGCTGTTTTTTTGGGCCGCGTTTTACTGTCGCCGGAAATATTGGATTTGCCGTCATCGGCCTGATATATGTATATGTTGATTTTACTTGCCGAAAGGGATTCTATGGCAATATTTTTTTTCAGAAGTTCCCAAAGTCCCCAGCTTAAATCTATTTCTCCGGCGGCGAGGAGCTTTTTTCCTTTGCTGGAAACTGAAAGGTCTTTTATTCTGAGACGCGATTTCATTGGCGAGAGCGAGAATTCGGCGGCTTTTATTTCAGTGCCGCTGAAACTGCCGGCAATGGGCAGGATAACTTTTTTGCAGAAATACTGGCTTGTCAGGATAAAGTAAAGGCAGACCGGCAAAATAACAGTGAACGCGACAAGGGCCGTGAAAACAATAATTAATATTTTTATCTTTTTCTTCATTTTTCCTGAGATTATTTTCAGCTCTCTTAAAGCGTAATTTTTCCGTGTTTTGATTTCTTTAAGTTTTTGTCCGCTTCTTGAAATCCTTATTTACCTCGTCCCGGAAGTTTTTGTCCTTCATGAATTTTAATCCTATTGCCGCCATTGCCTGCCCTGTCTTGAATGCCTGATTGAAGGCTTTCGCTGTGCCTGCTGCTTTCTCAAAATCTATTGAATGCAGAGGGCAGGGGGCTTTGGCGATGGCAAAAAAGAAGCTCGCGCCGGGGATTATCTGGGAGACGTTTCCGAAGTCCGTGGAGCCGCGGCCTCCGCCTAGCTGGTATTCCGGCGTCAGTCCCGCTTCTTCGGCGACATTGAAGAATTCATCATTCAACGGCTTATTCAGGACGCTGCACTTGTAGGTTATCCTCGAAGGTTTTATCTGGTATTTCGTATCGGTCATCATTGCCGCTCCCTTCACAATCCTTCTGAAGCGGGCCTCTATTTTTTCAGCGAGGCCTGCTGTGTCGGCACGGAGATAAAATTCGCATTTGGTATGTTCGGGAATGACGTTTGTAAGTTCTCCGCCCTTGTTTATTATGCCGTGAATTCTGACAGATTCGGGGAGCTGCTGACGCCATGCGTTTACGCCGCTGAAGAGAAGATTGACGGCGTCAAGCGCGTTAATGCCCTGGTCGGGCGCGGCGGAAGCGTGCGCCGCCAGGCCTCGGAATTCCACGGTAAAACCGGAGAGCGATATCCAGCCCGGGTCTGTGCTTGTTTTGTCATAGGGATGGCTGGTCAAAACCATGTCTATTCCTTCAAAGGCTTTTTCACGTATCATTATTTCTTTGCCGCCTTTGCCTTCTTCGGCGGGGGTGCCCATTATGATTACCCGGCCTTTCAGCTTTTCTTTCTGCATCAGCTTTTTTACCGCGAGTCCGGCCGTGAGGGCGTTTGTCATTATCAGATTGTGTCCGCAGGCGTGTCCCAGCCCGGCGAGAGCGTCGTATTCGGACATGAAACATACTGTTGGTGAACCGTTTCCATAGCTCGCCCGGTAGGCTGTCTTAAGTCCCGACATGGGATTTTCTACTTTGAAACCCCATTTTTTCAGTACCTCAATCTGCCATTTGCAGGCTTTTTCTTCTTCAAACCCCAATTCGGGATTTGCGTGTATCCTGTCCGAGAGTTTTTTTATTTCTTCCTTGTGTTCAGAGACAGCATCAGATATTGATTTCAGCATAACATATTCCCATGTAAATTCAGAATGACAAAACAAGCGCTATGAAGTAAGCGATATTAGACAGCAAAAAAACGTTTTTGTCAATCTTAACGCGGGTAAAAGACATTTTTTAATGACGCATGATTTCAAATTTTGCTCTTTATGGGCTATTGTATATGATTCACTAGAGGTATCAGAATGACTGAGATTAATAGAAAAACGAGAGAAAAAATAATAAAGAACTGCACGCGCGTGGTTATCAAGGCGGGAACAAGACTGCTTACGGATACCGCCCGTATCCCCGTGCTTATTTCCCAGATAGCTAAGTTAAAAGAAAAAGGCTTCAAGGTTACTTTTGTGTCTTCCGGAGCGGTCGGACTGGGCATGAAAGCGCTTAAATTGACTAAGCGCCCGTCCAGGCTTGCCGAAGTGCAGGCCCTTGCCGCGATAGGGCAGAGCAAGCTTATGTCGCTCTATGAAAAGGAATGTCTGAAGTTTGGTTTTCATGCCGCCCAGCTTCTGCTTACCGCCGAGGATTTGCGCGACAGGGAACGCCACCTGAATGTCATGAACTGCATAGACGCTCTCTGGGCAGACAACGTTCTGCCCATTGTAAATGAAAATGACTCCGTATCAGTGGATGAACTCAAGTTCGGTGACAACGACATTCTCGCTGCGTTTCTCGGCGCTATGACTCGCTCAGAACTTACGATAATACTGACTTCGGTTGACGGGCTTTATTCATACCAGAACTCGAAAAAGGGAGAGCGCATTTCTATTGTGGAACGCGTTACCGATAAAGTGAAATCACTGGCTACCGGGACTGACGACAGTTCTTTTTCGATAGGCGGGATGATTTCCAAGATAAGGGCCGCCGAAATAGTTAACGGTGCCGGAGAAAATCTCTGGATAGCCAACGGCAAAGACCCCGAAATAATCTCGAAAATTATTTCCGCTGAAGATGTAGGCACTGTCTTTCTGCCCAAACGAAAACAGATGGAATCCAAAAAAAGATGGATAAGGATATTTTCAAAAAAATCGGGAAAGCTTTTTGTTGACGCCGGCGCGGTAAAAGCACTTCTCAAAAACGGCAGAAGCCTTTTGCCTTCCGGCCTGGTTTCGGTTGAGGGCTCCTTTAAAAGAGGCGACAGCGTCGAGATTTGCGATGCGGCAGGGAATACCGTGGCCATCGGCATTTCCAACTACAGCGCTTCCGAAGCTTCCCGTGTCGCCGGACTTAAAACCTCTCAGATGTCAGCGGTCCTCAAAACTGCTTTCAGCGATGAGGAACTTGTACACAGAAATAATCTTGCGACAAGCGGGACAACTGAAGAATAGAATATTTTCATGGAGTTTCCCAATGGCGGAAGATAATGAAGAAAACAGGCCCAACGGATATGTAAATTGCGTGAAATGCGCGCATTTCTATATAACCTGGGAGCCCAAAATGCCCCGGGCATGCAAGATTTTCGGCTTCAAAGGCGTAGCCATGCCCAGCGTCACCGTCTTCAAAGTTACCGGCAAAAAATGCCCGGCTTTCGCTCTGAAGCAAAAAAGAACGGGGAACGCCTCTGAATGAAAGCAGACAGGGACTTAAAGGTATATATAAAGACTTTCGGCTGTCAGATGAACGAACGCGATTCCGAAAGTGCCGCGGCGTTACTCTCAGCTGACGCTTTTTCCATAACGGACAGCGAAAAAGACGCTGACATTCTCATATTCAATACATGCAGCGTCAGGGACCAGGCAGAACGCAAAGCCATTGGCAAAATAGGAATACTCAAGCGTCTGAAAAGAAGCAGGCCGCATATTTTCATAGGTATAATGGGCTGTATGGCGCAGAGCAGGGGCGCGGAGCTTCTGAAGGAGATACCTCATCTGGATTTTGTCATAGGCACGGGACAGCTTCACAGACTTCCGGAAATAATAAAATCTGAAATAAGAAAAAGACATAAAACTGTTTTTGATGAGTTGGCGCGTCCTGATTTTAATGCCCTTGCCGCGCATCTGGCGGATACGGAAAATAATTTTTCCGCCTCCATTGCCGTCATGACCGGATGCAACAGATTCTGCAGTTACTGCATTGTCCCCTATGTCCGGGGCAGGGAGCACAGCAGGCCGCCGGATGAAATTATTGAAGAAGCTGAAAAACTCGTTGCATCCGGGGTCAGGGAAATTCTTCTGCTCGGACAGAATATCGCGGCTTACGGGCTTGACGGCAAATCCCCTCCGAAAGACGCTTTTTCACCCTTTGCCGAACTGCTGGAAAAACTTAACAATATAGACGGCCTTTACAGAATACGCTTCACCTCTCCCCATCCGGCGTATTTCAACGACAGGCTGATTGATGCCGTTACGTCCCTGCCGAAGATCTGCGAGAGCATTCATCTGCCCCTTCAGTCCGGTTCCGACAGGATACTTAAACTGATGAACCGTCCTTATACTTCAGCGCATTACATGTCTGTCGTGAACAAACTGAAATCTAAATCTCCACGCATGATATTTTCGACAGATGTGATAGTCGGCTTTCCCGGTGAGACGGAGGACGATTTCAATGCAACCCGCGGGATTATGAACGAAGTTGCCTTTGACAACGCTTTTATTTTCAAATATTCCAAACGCCGGGATACTCTCGCCGCTGAAATGCCGGAACAGCTTGAACAGAAAATAAAAGAGGAGCGCAACAAAATACTTCTGGAAGACCTCGCCGAACGAACTGGGCGTTATAATGCATCCCTCGTCGGAAAGATACTGGAAGTTATGGCGGAAGGCCCCAGCAAAAGAAACAGTTCCCGCTGGGCCGGGCGCAGTTCTTCAAATAAAATAGTAATTTTTGAACCCGAAAGTTCAGTCTCGTCAGGTTCGCTTATTAATGTAAAGATAGAGCGCTCAACCCCCATGACCCTATTCGGAAAAATTCAGGTATCTTAACGCAGTTTCAGCGTTGCCAGTCCTATTAGGGCGAATATGCCGGAAAGTATCCAGAACCTTGTGACTATCTGCGTTTCCGTCCAGCCCTTCTGTTCAAAGTGATGGTGTATCGGCGTGCAGAGGAATACGCGTTTTTTGAAGAGCTTATAACTCGTCACCTGTATGATGACGGAAACCGCTTCCATCACGAAAACTCCGCCCACTATGGCAAGTACCAGTTCCTGTTTTACCAGCACCGCTATTAGGCCGATTGTACCGCCGAGCGGAAGGCTTCCCGTGTCGCCCATGAACATGGATGCCGGATGGCAGTTGTGCCAGAGGAACCCTATGCAGGCCCCCGCTATCGAAGCCGCGAAAACCACAACTTCGCTGGCCCCTGGTATGAAAGGTATGTTCAGGTATCCCGCAAAAAGTTTATGTCCGCAGAGATATGCCAGCGTGGCGAAAGTCAGAGTACAGAAAATCGAACATCCTACAGCCAGCCCGTCCTTGCCGTCCGTCAGGTTTACCGCGTTTGATGAGCCGACAACCACAATCGCGGCGAACGCGAAAGCCGCCCATAGGGGAATATCCGTAAGCACCGGCTTTTTGTAGAACGGTAACATTAACTGTTGAAGCAGGTCGCCCGTAGCCGGGAGAGAATTCAGGAAAAACACCGCTGAAAGCGCTATCGCGATCTGCAGAAAAAGTTTCAGTTTGCCTGATATCCCGTCTCTCTTTGCATGGGCGACTTTGGCGTAGTCGTCCAGAAATCCCAGTCCCGCCAGGCTGAGCAGCGTCGCCAGAAATACCACTACCAGCGGATTGGAAAGCATCGCCCAGAGAATAGTCGATATGGTGATGCTGGAAATTATGAGAATTCCGCCCATGCTGGGGGTTTTGTCTTTCTGCTTATCTATAAATTCTTCAGAAACCAGCCCTTTCAGACGGGAGGGCGCGGTAGCCCTGAATTTTTTCAGCAACTTTACCGTCATGGGGCCCAAAAGATAACAGAGTATCATCGCTGTAAATGCGGCGCCGCCGGCGCGGAACGTTACATATTCGAAAAGTCTCAAGGGCCCGAAAATATCCTGATATTCTGCCAAAAGATATAACATATAAAAAAACCAATCCTTATAATTTTTATTCCATCATGAACATTTACTGTATCCGCAACTCATGCACTTCAGACAGTTTTCCTGTGAAATCATTGCCTTTTCATTGCACTGCGGGCATATCATGTACGAGGAATTATTATGTTTTGAAGCGGATTCTGTTTCTGTTTTGGGATAGTGATGGGATGTCTTTTTTGAGGTAATTCCTATTTTGAGGAGATGTTTTTCTATCACCTTGCCTATGTCAGCCGCCAAGGATGGCACAAAGGCCCCGTCGCTGAAATAACCGCCGTTCGGGTCATATATGCTTTTAAGTTCCTCAACCAGGAAGAGCGGCTCGGGATCATGTCTGAACACTGCCGATATCAGGCGGGTCATGGCGACAATCCAGCTGAAATGCTGAAGGTTTTTAGTATTTATGAACAGTTCATAGGGATGTCTTCTGCCGTTTTCTTCTATGAGGTCGTTTATTGTGACGTAGAGCGCGTCCGCGGCGAGAGGAGTTTTTATCTTATATGTGGTGCCTTCCAGTTCCAGAGGGCGTTTCGTTATTTCAAGGGAACGAGTTTTCTTCGAACCGGAATCCTTTTTTACAAGTATGCCCGTTATGTGTTCGGACGGTCTGAACGTCGTGCAGCCCTTCAAGCCTTTTTCATAGGCTTTCATGTAAATATCCTTAAAGTTGCTGAACTGATATTCGGCGGGAACGTTTATCGTTTTGGAAATTGAACTGTCAACATACTTCTGCAATACAGCCTGAATGTCTATATGCTGGTCAGGCGTAACTTTATCGGAACAGATGAAATAAGGGGGAAGTTCATTATCTTTGATATCCTTCTTCATGAATTCTTTATATTTTCTGTAAGCGTAATCCGAAACCTCCACTTCTTTTGTGTCATGTTCGGTGGTATTGCGTATTTTTCTAGTGTATTTGAACGCGAATATAGGCTCAAGACCGCTGGATATGTTGTCTGCCAGCAGACTGATGGTCCCTGTCGGGGCGATGGAGGTAAGATGTGAGTTTCTGAGTCCGTTTTTTCTGATGGAATCTCTTATTGTTTTAGGAAGCGCGGATATGAATTTTCCCTTTGTGTATTTTTCCGCGTCGAAGAGAGGGAATACCCCTTTTTCTTTTCCGAGTTTGATGCTTTCGTCATAAGCGGTGTAAGTTATAGTCTGCATTATGTCTTCGGCGAGTTTAAGCGATTCAGGGGAACCGTAAGATATGCCCATGAAGATGAAAAGGTCGGCAAGCCCCGTTATTCCAAGGCCAATTCTTCTTTTTGAATTAGCTTCTTCTTTCTGCTGTTCAAGGGGATAATTGCTTATATTGATGACGTTGTCGAGCATCCGCACTGCAACCCTTGTAACGCTTTCAATACTTTTTAAATCTACGGATGCTTTCGGAGTGAACGGAGATTGAACGAATTTTGTAAGATTCAGGGAACCGAGGAGACATGCTCCGTAGGGAGGCAGGGGCTGTTCGCCGCACGGGTTGGTGGCCCTTATTTCTTCACAGTAATAAAGATTGTTCATCTCGTTTATTTTGTCGATAAGTATGAAGCCGGGTTCGGCGAAGTCATAAGTGGAACGCATTATCAGATTCCAGAGATCTGTCGCGTGGATTGTTTTGTAAACCTGGCCTTTGAAGGTCAGATGCCATTCTTCATTGTTTTTTACCGCTTTTATAAAGCTGTCAGTTATGGCCACGGAGAGGTTGAACATCTGGAGGGCTGAATTCACCCGTTTTGCCGTTATGAACTGTTCTATATCGGGGTGGTCGCAACGCATTACGCCCATTTGCGCGCCGCGTCTGTGACCGGCGCTCATTATCGTCCGGCAAGTGGAGTCCAGCACCTGCATGAAGCTTACCGGGCCCGATGATTCGGCTTCACAGCCCCGTATGGGGGCCCCTGAAGGCCTAAGCGTGGAAAAATCAAAACCCACTCCGCCACCCTGTTTCTGTGTGAGTGCGGAATCCTTTACCGTGTCGAATATTCCTTCTATTGAGTCTTCGATGGTGTTCATCACATAGCAGTTGAACATGGTAACTTCATTTCTGGAGGTTCCGGCGTTGGCGAGTATCCTTCCGCCGGGAATGAAGCGCAGGTCTGAAAGTATTTCAAAGAATTTCTTTTCCCATTCCTTTTTCTTCTTTTCTACAGAGGAGCATGCTTTAGCTACGCGTGCCATGGTGTCCTGGATGGATTTATCCGCGGGAACAGTACCGTTTCCCTTGAAGCGGTATTTCTTTTCCCATATTTCGGCGCTTATGTCATAAATGGCATTTTTATCTTTCATCAGTGGAATTTCCCCTTTCAGCAAGAAATCTTGTAAAACTTAAAAAACAATTTACATTGAGTTTATTATTTGCGCGGTTGATATCTTTTTCAATTGAAAATTAAAATAAATATATGGAAATAATGATGAAGAGCCCCTTTACTTCTGGCATCAGGCATATCGCCGTAGCCGCTCCGGCCGGGCCGCCATGTTCGGAAAAAATAAAAAAGTCATCATCCCTGCTCCGTTCTCTTGGCCTTAAAGTAACGGTTATGCCCAATGTTTTCAGGGGCGCGGACGAAAAATATCTTTCCGCCGACATCGAAAGCCGCGTTTCAGATATCCATGCCTGCTGGCGGGACGAAACTGTGGATTTGCTGCTTTGCGCGAGGGGCGGATACGGCTCGGCGCAACTACTCCCGCATCTGGATTGGAAGCTTCTCAAAAGCAGAAAGCTCCCGGTGCTCGGTTACAGCGACATTACAGCTCTGCACTTGGCTATGTGCGCCAATGATGTCGGGATACCGGTAGCCGCCCCGATGGCGGACAAGTTTGACGAAGTGCTGAACGATGAATATACAGTGAAAAGCATTTTCAGCGCTTTGAGCGGAGAGGCCGCTGTTGTCTTTGAAGCGCCCCCGAAATTTAAAATAAAAGTCATAAAGAGCGCGGAACTTTCAGCTCCCGTTATTCCGGCGAACTTGACCATACTTGTTTCTCTTCTCGGAACGCCATATTTCCCAAATCTCGGCGGAAAAATCCTCCTCATAGAGGATATCGGCGAAAAAGTCCGCCAGCTTGACCGGGCGCTGACTCAGTTGCGGCTTGCGGGCGTATTGGAAGACTGTTCCGGGCTGATATTCGGGGGCTTCAGCAAGTGCGGAAGGCGCAGAGAACGCGACGCTGTTTTCAGCAAATTTACCTCTTATGTGAACGGCCCGGTGCTTTCGGGTTTTCCCTTCGGTCATTTCCTGCCGATGAAGGCGTTAAGATGGAATACAACTTTTAAAATCGAGAACAGCGGTCGTATTACTATGACGCCCGCTGAATTTTTTTCCTGAGCATCTGATATTTCTTGAAAACTTTTATCAAATAGTTTTTATTGATTTGTTGATGTCATTCATGATTTTATTATCATTAATACTTTATAATAAATAAAATACAAAAGTCATATTTATATTCTACGGTATAATTTTCAAGTTTTTACTTATAAAAAACTCAAAATTAAGAAACTCCTTAAGCCGAGAAAATATCAAAACCAGATATAGACTTTCACTGAGTTCCAAGAAAATTATATGGATAAGAGCAATCAGTCTTTTTGAACAAAAAACAAAAAAATCATGAATAAAATTGAAATTTGTTAATGTCGCAAAAGTTGTTCTGAAATAATGATTTTAATAAAAGTGCATCCGAGACTAAATTGATATTTGCGAAAATAATCAAAAAAAGGA
>MHBF01000114.1:0-31549 GCA_001803225.1 Lentisphaerae bacterium GWF2_44_16
TGTATAAAGGCTATATAGAGCGGAAGAAAGCAACATGGTATCTGTATTTGTTCTATGTGGTGTTGGCATTGAGCGTGCTTGTAAAAGGCCCGGTAGGGGTGGTGCTTGCGGCTATTATCATACTGCTTTACGCGATAAAGGAAAAAAACTGGCGAATTCTATGGGAAATCAAGCCTTTGAGTGGTTTGCTTATCGGTATTTTTCTGGCAGCTCCATGGTATTTGTATGAGAGTATAAGAACACATGGGGAGTTTGCTTTTGACTTTCTATGGAATCAGAATGTTAATCGTTTTCTCGGTATAAATACAGCTTATTGTGACGGGCAGAGGAAGACTTTTATATTTTATGTTCCCAATCTTTTTTTCGGGGCTTTGCCCTGGTCTGTATTTATTCCTTTTGCTGTATATTCCCTGAGAAAAAGATTTCGACAGCTCGGGCATTCCAGTTATTTTTTGATTTTCTGGGTGCTCGCGGTGTTTGTTTTTTTCTCTTTTTCCTGCATCAAGAGGGGGGATTACATACTTCCGCTTTATCCGGCACTGGCAATACTTATCGCCAAGTATCTCACATATCTCAATAATGCCGGGAAGTTTTTTTCAAAATACTGGATAATGGTATGGATGGGTATTTTTACGGTTTTCGTTCTTTTTTTCATATTGCTTTATTCTGGAATTCTGAGGAGTTTAGCGGTGGCCGCACTCTCTGATCAAGTTAAATTTGTAGGGGTTGGCGATGCCATGAATATAATACAATTATGCGATTTTATCAGGCCGTATTTTGTAGTTTTGTCTATTTTCGCGGCGCTTATACTTGCTTATATTTATATCTGCGGCAAGCAGTTTGAGAAGGGAAAAGTGTTGAGAGGCTTCTATATGATTATTGCGGCGTTTCTAATATTTCATTCGGTTTTCGTCATGTGGATACAGCCTTATACGGACAGGTTTAAGAGCGTTAAGGATTTCTGTATACTTGCCTCAAAGCACGTTGGAAAAGATGAAATTGTGGCTTATTACAGAGTATGGAATTTGGAAGCCGTATTTTATCTGAACAGGAATTATGAGAGGGCGTGGAGGGCCGACGACCTGATGGATTTTAAAACCGGAAAACTCAAGTATAAGTATTATATCTGTCCGAAAAGCGATTACGAAATCGAGGACAGTAGAATAAAGAATAAAGTAGAGGTTATCTGTGAAACCATTCCGGGCCATCATGAAAACCTTGTTCTCTGCAAAGAAAAGTCGATTTGATTGTTGATTTTCATACTTAATCATGCTATAATATCTGCTTCATTCCCCCAAAATACACAAAAACTTTTATTATTTATACAAGGAGATGACGCTTATTTATGAAGAAGAGAACATTCGTGAGGTTTTATCTGGCCCTGGCTTTTATTGTTCTTATTGTCATGGTTTATGAAGGCTGCTCCAGCACAGATCCCGAAGACGCAAAACCATCCCCTTTCACTCATGGCAATGTACAGTTGAATTTGAAAGCCCAGATTACTACACAGGCCGAAGTCCTCGAAAAATTTGGTCCGCCCAACATAGCCGCGACTGACGCCTCAGGAAGCGAAATATGGACTTACCAGAAGAATGCCACCGTTACGAGAGAAGCCGGAAAAGGCGGATATTTTACGATTGTGCTTTTGGGCGCTCAGTCCGGCAGTTCGGGTTTTGAGCAGTCACAAAAGGCCATGACCCTGATAATCAAGTTCGGCAAGGATAAAAAAGTTGCCGACTTCAAGAGTATGTCCAGCAGTTTTTAACTAAGGTTTTTTTATGCGGATTTGCATCCTGTCGGCGTTATTTTTACTGACTGCTGCTTTCGGATGTGTTATGCCTCCTGCCAAACCGCAACTAAGCAGTCTTCAGTTGCAGGTTATTCAGTCGCGGGATTTTGAAACATCTAAGAAACTTGCCTTTGCTTCGGTAATGTCTGTTTTTCAGTACCTTGGCTATATTATCGAGTCCGCCAACCTGGATACCGGGTTTATAACGGCCAAAAGTCCCACGAGGAGCATTTATGAATTTCGCGGTGTGGCGATGAGATGTACCAGGGCAACGGCTTTTATTGAAGAATTGAAGCCGGACTTGAGTAAAGTCAGACTTAATTTCGTCGATTCCGTTGAGACTTCCAGCCAGCAGGGCGCCAGAAATGTGAATGATACGGCGGTTGAAAATCCTCAAATTTATCAGAATGCTTTTACCAAAATACAGGAAGCTATTTTCATCAGGACTGGATTTCAGAAAAAAAACTGACTGCAAATAAGACAGCCGGTTAATTAATATTTCACAAGAAGAGGGCGATGAAAAGTAAAATTCTGTTTCTATTTGTATTTTTGAGTTATCTGTCAGTTGCCAACGCTTCAGAACCTGATAATATCGTGGATTTTCTGCAGAAAATATCGGGGACTTTATCGCCTTCAAAGGATGAAGAGAAAGCAGGGGCCCGGAAAAAGCGGAGATCATCTGACACAAACAATCCTGCCATTCAAAACATAGTAACGGCCAGAAGCTTTGTTGATAATAACGCGGATGGGATTGCATCTGTATTTCCTGATGATACTCCCGTGATTTATGTGTGCTTTGACTATTCCGGTTTTAAAAGCGGTGAAATGATACAGTCAATCTGGTATAGGGCGGAAAGCAAAGGCAACTGGGAAGAAACAGCTGACGACTCGGTAACTATACCTTTCAGCGGAGCGTCAAATGTCTGCGAACTCCGTCATGGTATTCCCGCCGGGACAAAATGGAAAACCGGCACATATAAAGTTGATATTATAGCCAGGTCCCGGGTTATAGGTTCTATTCCTTTCACTATTTCTGAAAGTTCCAAATTGAGCGACCCGGCGGCCGGGAATGTTTTTGATCTGACATCGCCGTTGCCCGAGGCGGACGACAAGTTTGAGCTGCCCGTACGTCAGGACAAAGTTCAAAGCATATATTCCGTCAATCAAAAATCCGCTGAAAACGACACTGTAAAACTTAAATATCAGGGTTCGCCTGGCGGAGGTGTTTTCAACGGCGACAGCTTTTCCGTGAGTTATCAGAACGGATGGAAATATGTCCAGACGGCCCCGGATACTGTGATTTTTACTAATTTTGAAGGAGATGCGGACATTGTATTGCAGAGGGTTGCTTCTCTCGGCAACGGCGGCGTTTACAAGGACATTTCCGCGGCCCTTGCCGATGCTAAGAGTAAATTGCGCGCCTTTCAGGATTGCAATATCAGCAAGGAAAATGAATTCACACACGACAATGTTAAATACAAGCCTTTTTCGGCATCCTATATCAGGAACGGTAAAAATTTTCAGGAGTGGTATGTTATAAAAGCTTCCCCGGGGAATAAGTTTTTTTACCTTTTCCGTTACAGCTCGAGCCCTGAAAAATATAATAAATACATAGGCGCGGCCAGAATAATGTTTGCTTCTCTTACAATAAACGGACAGGCGGACGAGAAGACCTCTTCCTCCTTAATGCCGCCGTCAGTGCCTGGACAAAGTAAATAAAAAAGAATCAGTTGAAGATTTCAGTTCCTGATTACTGTTTGGATGTTCCATTTATTTCATGATTGAGTTTCTGGAAAGACTTTGGCGGCATACCGGAATGTTTTTTGAAAAAACGGGAAAAGTAATATTCAGAACTGAACTTGAGTTCTGCTGAAACTTTACGGACGGAAACTCCCGGAGACAAGAGCATTTCCGATGCTTTGCGCATTAAAATGTTGGAAATGAAATCTTTCGGGGTAGTGCCCATGTCGCGGGTGAAATTTCGGGAAAACACATCCTGACGCATTTTATTCATATCAGCAAGTTTTTCAACGGTAGTAGTCGCGTCTCCTGATTTCCTGAGAAAGTCAAGGATGTCTTCGTATTTGTACCAGTTCAGCTTTTCGTTCCGCGTTTCGCCGCTTTCTCCTGAGAGCAAAAAAACGCACAAATTAAAAATGATTTCATTAATACGGCACAAAGTCCTGGTTTCATCCTCCCTGTTCATTAACTTCTTCACTTCGGCGACAAGTTTCGGATTTCTGAGCATGACGCACTTGCCATAGCTCTTGAAGATATCGAATCCGTAAAAAAGGTCAAGGTTGAATTGCAATGAGATGAAGAAAAGCTTCTCGGACAATCTTATATCGATTTCATGATTGCATGGAATGAAGTAGAGAAAACCGCTTCGCATCGGGAGCAAGTTTCCCAAATTCAAATCATGGACTTCACTGTCGTTAGAGCCGGAATCCGCAAAGACCATGAGTAGACGGTTTACCGGCATGGAGTTTTTTCTGAAATAAATGGGATAACTGCCGACCGCGGCATGGACCAGTCGCAGATGAAGGAACGAATGCAGCGCAAGTAATTTTTTCTTCCGTTCAATTGTCATAAAAGTATAAGTTTTTGTCAAAAAAATCTATTCATTATAATATCATGATATCTTATAATGTTATATATAGCATGATGGTGCTGTTATTCCAGCATCTTTCTGAAAGGGAGTGTTGAAATTATGAAATACGGTATGCTCGAAGAGGATAAAATCTATCTGTTGAGAAAATTTCAATGTCCGGTATTTGATCCGGAAACCGGCATTGACAATGAAACCCTCAAAGCCGGCATTATGCGTCTGACAAAGGAACTTGAAGGACAGCCGCACCCGGTTATAAAGGCAAAGGCTTTTGAATATGTTACCAGAAATGCCTGGATTGATGTCAATCCTCACGACTGGTTTGTAGGGTTTGGCTGCTGGAACCGCAAAGATCTTCCGCTCAGTGCGTTGATTTGCAAATGGAATGACGAGGTAAACGCAAATTATCCGGAGGAAACCAGTAAACTCATTGAGCTCATGAATGGAATCATCAGGTGCGGCAAGGACTTTAATCATTCCGTACCTGACTGGGACGCGATTTTTTCCCTCGGATTTCCCGGTCTGCGCGAACGGGCGCGCAGATATCGGACTGAACACGAAAGAAAGGGGACATTGACCCGGGAAGTCCAGGCTTACTTCGACAGTATTGAAATAGTTTATTCCGCAATCCTTGAAATGCTGGGACGTTTTCGTAAATATGCTTCAGACCATGCCGCCGGCAACAAACGCATTCTTGCCATAGCCGAGTGCCTGGACACATTGATTCACGGCGCTCCAACCAATACCTATGAAGTATTGCAGTTGATTTATCTGTATTTCATATTCGGAGACCATATCGATCATATGCAGGTCAGGTCGCTGGGAAACCTTGACCGCACAATTTATCCGTATTATCAGAAAGACATCAAAGAAGGACGTTTCACTGAAGAGAATATCCGGGAATTCTTTGCCTATTTCCTGATGCAGTGGGCTTCTCTCGATAATTATTATGGGCATCCTTTTTATCTCGGCGGAACCAAGGCAAACGGAGAGAGCGAAATTAACGAATTATCATATCTGATACTTGATGTCTTTGATAAATTGGATATTCCGACCCCGAAAATTCAGTTGAAAACCGCTGAAAATACTCCGATGGAATTTCTGGACAAAGCATTTGACATGATACGGCGCGGACATAACAGCCTTGTTTTTGTCTGCGAACCATCAATAAAACGGGCAATGATGGCTGTAGGCTATTCTGCGGAAGAGGCCAGGACCTGCGACATCAAGGGGTGTTACGAGTTCGCGCCCAGAGGACGGTGCAATGAAACTTTCGGCGGCATTATCAATATGCTTAAGCCTATGGAGTTGGTTTTCAATGACGGGGTTGATCCGTTTACCGGAAAGGAATGCGGCATTAAAACCGGAAACCTTGAAAACATGAGAACATTTGATGATTTTTATTCCGCATATATTAAACAGTTGGGCCACATCATAGAAAAAATCATTCAATGCGCCAATGAACTGGAAGCTTGTCTTCATGAAGTCAATCCGGGCGTCCTTCTTTCCGCTACTGTAACCAACAGCCTGGAAACCGCAAAGGACGCTTTTTCCAACGGTTCAGTATATAATGTAACAACTATTTGGAATACCGGTTTCGGCTCGTCAGTTGACGCATTGATGGCGATCAGGGAATTTGTTTATGAAAAAAAGTTGATTACCCTTACGGAATTGAAAGAAATATTAAGCAAAAACTGGGCCGGACATGAAAAGCTGCGCCTGAAAATCCTTCACGGCAAAAATAAATACGGCAATGGAATCAAAGACGTTGATTTTTATGCCGAGGTGATTGCCCGTTTCGTAGCCAATAAAATAAATCTCCGCCGGAATTCACGTAATGGTTTTTATTCCGCTTCGGCCCATTCCGCCAAATTCTTTACCATCCTCGGAGAGAAGACCGGGGCGACCCCGGATGGGCGCTTTGCCGGAGAAGAAATGTCGAAGAATATCTCTCCGGTTATGGGCATGGATACCAATGGGGTTACCGCATTAGTCAAATCCGCGACCAGTATTGATTCGGCATTGTTCCAAGGGGACTTCCCCCTTGATGTGATGATGCATCCGGCTACTGTCCAGGGCCGGGAAGGCCTTGACGCGATGAAAACGCTTCTCCGTACCTATATGGACAAGCATGGCATTGCCATTCATTTCAATATATTCGACGCGAAAGTATTGATTGACGCTCAGAAGCATCCCGATAAATATCAGGGATTGCAGGTCCGTGTTTGCGGCTGGAATGTCCGTTTCAACGACATTGCCAAAAAGGAACAGGACGAATACATCAAGCGCGCAATGAACATTACGGGGTGATACTATGAATACGACAGGGATATTGTCAGAGGTGAAACGCTTTGCCGTGCATGACGGGCCCGGCGTCCGCACCACATTGTTTCTGAAGGGATGTCCGCTGCGTTGTCGCTGGTGCCATAATCCGGAAAGTATTTCGCTGAAGCCGCAACTGGCATATTACGCGCATAAATGCGTAAATTGCGGCGAATGCGTTCCGGCATGTCGGCGGCATGCGCATTTCCAGCAGGACGGAAAGCATAATTTCAGCAGGACGGAATGTATTGCATGCGGCGCCTGTGAAACGGTATGCCTGGGCAGCGCCTTGCGGCTCTATGGGAAAAAAATAACTGTTGCTGAAGCGCTGGGCCTTGCCGTCGAAGACCGGGATTTTTACGGTACCGACGGCGGAGTCACCCTGTCTGGAGGAGAGCCGTTGGCCCAAGCGGAATTCTGTTATGAACTGCTGAAAACATTAAAACAAAACGGAATCAATACGGCGGTAGATACCTGCGGCTGCGTTGCCTGGAACATTATGCAAAAAATCATTCCGGTTACGGATATTTTTCTTTTCGATTTCAAGCATGCCGACACTAATGAACACCGGAGACTCACGGGACAGCCCAATGAGTTGATTATCGCAAATCTGCAACGTCTGTCCGAATGCGGCGCAAGAATCGAAATTCGGATTCCGCTGATTCCCGGATGCAATGATTCCGGCGAGAATCTCCATGCGACAGGTAAACTTCTGGGTAGTCTGCATATTGAAAGGGTCAAAGTTCTACCTTATTACGCAATGGCGCGAAGCAAATATGGCGCGCTGGAAATGGATGATACCATGCCGGATGTGAGTACTCCTGACGACAATGTATTGAGGCATGCCGCAGGTATATTGCAAAACTGTGGCGTAAATGCCGTCTCCGGAAAAGATTAATACTCATTTTTTGACATTCATACTGTATTTCCATAAGACATAAAAATCGTTCCTGCATCCACTTCCGCAAGATATGGGACTCAATAAAATAAATTCTATTTTCATTTGAAAAATACTTGAAATTTAATTAGGGAGACCTAATTTAACAGTAGAAAACTTCTTTTTATCAGATTTATGGCGGAACGGGTATGTATTTATGAAGACAAATGATATATGCGAAAAAACCCTTGCGGACATGGAAGAAGGCGATAAAGCCAGAATAGTCAAAGTCGGAGGGGTTGGCGCTATAAAAAGACGGCTTCTTGATATGGGGATAGGGCGTGGAGAAGTATTGAAGGTTGAGCGTTACGCGCCGCTGAAAGATCCCATACAGATAAATATCAAGGGATATTCCCTGGCCCTTCGTGTTTCGGAAGGGCGTCTGATACGGGTTGAGGAAATCTCCTGACTTCATGTATTTTAAAACTTCGGGACTTTTAATATGTATAGAATCGCTGTAGCTGGAAATCCGAATTCAGGGAAAACTTCTCTGTTCAATAATCTTACCGGAGAGTTTCAGCATGTCGGCAATTATCCGGGAGTTACAGTCGAATTTTTTGAGGGTTTCGCTTATTTCAGAGATCTGAAATTCAAACTTATTGACCTCCCGGGAACATATTCGCTCACGACGTATTCTCAGGAAGAAGTGGTCGCGCGGGACTATATAATCAATGAAAAGCCTGATGCCATAATCAATGTTATTGATGCCGGAAATTTTGAGAGAAATCTCTACTTTACAATTCAACTGCTTGAGCTTAATCTGCCCGTGGTAATCGCACTCAATATGACTGACATAGCGGAGAAAAAAGGTTCTTTCATAAATGCCCTGCGCCTCTCCTCCATCCTCGGGGTCAGGGTAATTCCTACGGTCGCAAAGAAAGGCATCGGGATGGAGGATTTGAAAGAGGCATGTTTTGAAACTATACATAAACATATTCGCCCGAAACCGCTTTCTTATCCTCATGAGCTTGAAAATGCCCTTCATAAACTTGAAAGCGTTGTCGCGGTTTCTTCTGAGTTCACGGGGCATTATCCCCCGAGATGGCTGGCCCTGAAACTCCTTGAGGACGATGAGCATATTCTTAAACGGCTTGACGACGTAGAAAGCAGAAATACTGTAGCGGGAATACTTCATGATGTAAAGAAACATATCCTTGCGCATTCCGGGGAAGACTCCCAGACAGCCGTGGTGGAGGCCCGATACGGTATAGCCTCCGGCATATTCAGGGCGGTGGTTAAGCTGAAACAGATTTCGGGAAAGATGTTTACAGACCATATAGATGCTGTTGTATGCAGTCGTTATCTGGGGCCTCTGATACTTCTTGCGATTGTCTATGGGCTTTTTGCCTTTGTCTTTAAAATCTCGGATGAACTGAAATGGATACCTCTTTTCAATGGGGACTGGGTAAGTCCCGTAGGGCTTTTTGAGCATTTCTTCGAATATATGGGTTTTCTAGCCAAAGAGCATATCGGCAATAAACTGCTCCATTCGCTGATAAGTGACGCGTTTATTGCCGGAGTGGGCGGTGTTATGTGTTTTGTGCCGCTGATATTCTTCATGTTTCTTTTTATCGCTGTTCTTGAAGATACCGGTTACATCGCAAGGGTGGCTTTCATATTGGACAGGGTTATGAGGGTTTTCGGGCTTCAGGGCAAATCAATACTGGCGCTTATTATTTCCGGAGGTCTCGGCGGCGGCGGATGCGCCGTTCCCGGCATAATGGCGGCGCGCACGTTGAGAGAGGAAAAGGACAGACTTGTTACCATGCTTGTTGTTCCTCTCATGAATTGCGGCGCCAAATTTCCTGTTTATGCTGTTCTGATAGCCGCGTTTTTTTCCCATTCCAGAGGACTGATGATGTTTATCCTGTGGCTGCTTTCATGGATATTCGCGCTTGTCGCGGGTTTTACTCTCAGAAAATGGGTGATTAAAGGCGAGCAGACCCCGTTTGTGATGGAACTGCCCATATATCACATACCGACACTCAAAGGGGTTCTTATTCATACATGGTACCGGACATGGCTTTATATAAAGAAGGCCGGTACTGTTATTCTGGGCGTCAGTGTCATTTTATGGGCCATGATGTATTTCCCGCGAATTGACAGCAGTAATTTTGAAACGGCCCGTTCAGGGGCGCTCAGGGAACTTGAACAGAAGCTCGTGAATACGAAATACACTTCGTTACTGCCTCTCACGGAAAAGAAACTCTCAGAGATGCAAGAAGAGTTTTCTTCCTTTCCGGCGTATCTTGAATATGAAAAGAAAATTTCGGCTGTAAAGATTGATGAGGCGAGGGAACAACTCTTAAATTCATTTGCAGGCAGGCTGGGGTCTGTGTTTGCCCCGGTTTCGAAACTGGCTGGTTTTGACTGGAGGGACAATATCGCGCTTATAGGAGGCTTTGCCGCCAAGGAGGTTGTTATCGGGACACTTGGGACCGCGTATTCTCTGGGGTCAGATGATGAGGGTCAGAGATCCCTGTCGGCTCGTCTTGCGGCGGATAAGAATTGGTCGCCGCTGAGGGCTTTCGCGCTTATGGTTTTTGTCATGGTTTACGCGCCGTGCTTTGTAGCGGTACTTACCATAAAAAGAGAAAGCGGCTCTTGGAAATGGGCATTATTCTCAACGCTTTACTCAACAACGGCGGCTTTCATCATCGCTGTGCTTATTTACCAGCTTGGGGGGCTGTTTTTCTGACTTCGGTTGACTGCTGAGTCTGTACCGGTTCGTCCAGAAACTCATCATCATCTTCTTTTATGGCGGAGACCTGATCTTTCAGAGTGTAATAGAAATCGTATCTGGTATCGAGCAGGTTATTGAGGTCAATAATCTGAAGTTTCATATCGTTTTCGCCTTTGACATGTATATATACGTATTTACCCTCAAGCGTATATGTGCCGATGCTTTCGTCCTGAATATTTCCATCTTTCGGAACGGAAATAGTTACCCGCGGCTTGCCTGTTTCCGGATCGCTGTCAAATTTCAGGGTTTTGTTTCTTGTCGCGTTGGCATATTCTCCGACTGAGATGTTTTTTCCGGTGACGGGAGTTATTCTTTTTTCCTGATGTATGCGTTTTGCCCGCTCGGAAAGCACCAGCATAAGGCTCTTATTATTGCTGTTGTTCTCTTTTGAGTTTATTTTGAACATGCTGCCGTACGGGGTAGATGTATCGTTTTCCAGCTCTTTCAATATGTCCGCATAAGTCTGTCCATAAAAATTTGCGGTTTCGGGCTTTGCCCCTTTGGATATGAGAAACGCGCATAACATGGGTTTATTTTTCCATGCGGCGCAGTGAAGCGGAGTCTCGCCCTTGACATCAGCGGCGTTTACGTCAGCGCCTTTGCTGATAAGGTATTCGATGACATCATTCTTGCTATACCATGCTGCCACGTGGAGCGGGGTCAAGCCGTCTTTGTTGGCGTCTTTTACTGTAGAGCCTTCTTCAAGGAGTTTATTGATATCCTTTATGGCGTTTTTTTGAAGGTCATTTTCAGTGATTGCCTCATACATGTCATCGAAATCGGCATAAACACTGGACACAGAGATAATGAAACCGAAAAACGCTGTCATCGCGGATTTTACTGTCAGTCGGCGCATTTACAGACCTCCTCTTACTTAATGAGTTATCCGCTAATATAAACGCTTTTCCGCCAATCTCAAACAAAGAAAGCGTTGTTATTTGCAAAAAAAAAGAATGGCAATAGCGGATTTCGTGGTTATTCTACAATACATTCCCAGAGATAGTCTGTCCTCTTGGGATGGTCTGTTTCACCGACGAATATGCGGTTCCCGACAATCTCTATATCATGTGTTCTGAAACATTTTTCCCCTTCATCATCGCCAATCTTTCCGAGTACATCGAAACGCTTTGCGTTTCTGTCATAGGACGCGATCTGACAGTTGTCGTCATCTCCTCCTGACATATAAAGCAACCCGTCATCCCCAAGCGCGAGCCCTGGAAGACGTGTTGATGAAAACGGTTTGCCTAGAAATGTCAGTTCCCCCGATTTCGGTTCAAGCCTGTAGAGAGAACCCAAGTCAGTGGCGACATACAAAAAACCGTCTTGACCGTTTATCATGCGGTCTATGGGACCGGCGTTTCTGTACATTCCACCACCACCTTTTTCGGGGAAGCCGTGATTGAAAAACTTTACTTTGTTTTCCTTCGGGCAGTAACGGAAAAGCTTATGCAGGAAACTCCATGTCCCCCAATATCCTCCTTCGTCGTCAATTGCGGATATGTGGCTTATGCTGTCCATGAATTGCCTGTAAACAACTTCTCTTTTACTGATCGAAAAAGCGAAGAACTCAAACACCGGATAAGAGAATCCGTAAATCATGCCTCTTTCGCTGTCCAGTGAAATTGTCTGTATGTAGTCGTGCTCCACAGGTATGCCGAGACATTCAAATTTACGGGTTTCGGGGTCATAAGAAAATATCTTCCCCCCCGGTCCCTCAAGACGTTTGTCAACGCCATGCAGACAGCTTGTAGCGCCATAAAGTTTGCCGTCATCTCCAAGCTCAAGTGAACGGTGAATTTTAATCTCGAATTTCTCTCCGAACTCCTGATAAACCAATGATGTGAATTCATGTGTTTTGAGGTTAAAAGTTCTCAGCAGGTCATTGCCGAAATTAGTATTTCCACAGTAAAGCAAGCCATCCTGCGGCCTGTAACGCAGACTCGTAAAGGCGAAATATCCTTTCTTAAACTCTTCCTGATTTGCAAGTTCCGCCGCATTGTCATCTACAAGTCCTCCCGTCTTTTTGAGATACGGCCTGACCATATACTTGTTTACTTTTTTAATCTTTTTCATATTTGTCCTTTAAATAAAATTAATGAGCGCAATTTAGAAATAAATTCTTGTCAGAATGAGATAGGTAAATAGTATTTATCTCTTCCGTATGATATTTTATGAATACCGTCATTTTCGCTTTGCTTTCCTGCATCAGAAGGTCTCAGGGATGCTCCATGCCCATCTACAAAAAGAGAATTTGAACGGCCAGAATGTCTGAAATGCATAATTCCCGTTGCTTCTGAAGAAATATTGTCAAAAAAGTCAGATGTTTATCTCCAATAGTAAGTTACTCCGTCTTTTGCTGTAAATAAATGTATCGTGTCGCTAAGAATAATTACCGAGCTCTCTCTGTTAATATTTTTCGAATTAAAGTACCTATTGGTACTGGAACCTAATTCATATCTTGTCCCATAAATTTCATATAAAGAACCTCCATTGGGTTTTAATAATATTGGGCTTTTATATGTTTGAGAGAGACATCTGGCGAAAGAATAATTTTTTACATAATCATTGTCAAAAAGGAACTTCAGCCATGTATATTCTGTTCCGCCGACTGTCATGGTTGTAATAGGAAGCCACCCATTGAAGTCGTTGGAATAAAATTGCATGCTCAGAGAACATTGCCTTAGATTACTCAGACATGTGATTTCTTTACTTTTTTCCCTTGTTCTCTGTAATGAAGGCAAGAGAATGCTAGTCAATAGCATTATAATTGCTATAACGATCAACAATTCAGTTAAAGTAAAAATTTTCTTTTTCATCGTATATTCTTTCTCTGCTACTTGATATATGATTGGACTTCTATGAAATTTATCATTACTTCTTTTCCGTGAGAAAGCTTTTTATCTGTATTGTCTTTCCAATCTGTTATTGTTAATTCAGCGGTTGATTTTTCGGGCACAAAAACGATATAATGGTAGTTAAAATAATGGATATTTTTTTCCTTTTCATCCTGACCAGGATAAGATTTCTGGTATTCCTCAATTATTTTAGCTCCTGTAATTTTTGCATAAATATTAAGAAGTTTTTCATTTTTCAGATTATTAGGGTCTCCTGATATCATTTTCAGTGTGTATGGCCTGCTCGGAATAAGGTTTTCGATAGTTTGAGAAATTTTATTAGGTTTTTTGTCTGAGTATTTCATTAATGCAAAGTGATTGCCGGTTATTTTCCGTTTTATACCCTCGGGCTTCCTGCCTTGCCACCATCCGCCCGGTTTCAGAAATTTTATTGATATGCTTCCATCCTCTGCGGGAGAAAAAATCCATCCATCCTCATGGTATTCGAAGTCAGGATTTTGGAGATGCTTAAGAGCGTATTTAATCCCATATTGAGGCGAAAGCATTTCCTTTTTGCCTTTGATGCAATAATGCCTGTAGAGTAATCCCAGCCAGCGTATTGTTTCAGGGTCGGCACCTGCCGCATGCCATGCCATGACACCGTAAAGCCCGTCATAGAGGGGGGAATTTGCAATATGGTTAAACTGGAAATCCATGAGATACCTGTAGTCCGTTGAAGGATTTATGTTTCTGCTGCAACTGCCTCCACTTACATAAAAATTGAAACATACTATCACAGACTTGACAATTCCAGGAATAGCATTTTCCCAGTTTTTAATATCCTTGTCAAGCTTGAAAGCGATATCTTGTCGCATCTCTTCTTCATTAAGAAAATAATCTTCAAAGTAACGTTCAAGAACAGGTTTACTCTTTCCTGCAATAACGGCTTCGGCAAAAGGTTTCAGGTAGATATTGCCGTCAGGATATGTCAGGTCATATTTTCCTCCATGCCCGATCCATGGATATATCCGCTTGCCCGGGAATTCAGTGAATAATCTTCTGAATGTTTCTGTGTATATTAAATTCTCTTTACGATACCCGTCGAATTCATCAATGATTATTCCGTCTGAAAAAGGAACGCTCAATGCCTTTTTCCATTTCTCATATTCCTTCTCTGGATTGTCATTTCTGTTACAGCCTGCATATCCCAGCCAGATGCGGCCCATGGCATGCCATTTCGAAATAATGTCCCTGTATTCTTCTGTTTTTCCGGAGAACACATTGACATTATTCAAGATGTTATTTTTCTCAAGGAAATCCCAATCACAGACAGTATCAAAAATTTTCTGTTTGTGCCCATAGCTGTCAAATACTATCTCGGGGATGGCGCGAATAATGATATTATAAGGACTTTTTGATTTATCCGAATTTATTTGCAGTGAGTTAGTTCCTTTATCACAGAGAAACATGGCCTCGAAGGTATTTTTATCATGATAAGGATAAAGAAATATATTCCTTGCCGCATTGTTTTGCAAAACTGTTATTTTGACATCGTTAACACTTATGATTTCGGAAGTCTGTATTTTAAGATATATCCACCCGTTGCGGGTTGCTTCAAAAGTGTATTTATTGTCATGTGAGAAGTCCTGTTTTTCCATATTCAGGAGTTCGGTAACAAGGTTGTTTAATTTTACTGGCGGGTGCTTTTCCGCAAATACATATGAATGCATAAAAAGGCACAGAACACCGCTGAGACATGCTTTGAATAATTTCATTTTATGAAAGTTCCTTATTTTACCGATATTTTTACATTTTTCACCGAAGGGATTCCATTACAGTCCATTTCAAAATTTCTCCTGTCTTTCTTTATTTCCTTTTCTATTGTTTTCTGAATTGTTTTCTTTTCTCCGTCTGTTTTTTCTTCCCATGAAAAACTTATAAATAGTTTACTTTTGTCGAGCGCAGTGGGATTTTCACAATTGAAAGCAATCTCGTTCTTTCCTTGTTTGAGTCCCGGCACGGAAGCTGGCGCAGACTGCATAACAGTTTGAAGTTTCAGCGCGTTAAGTCTGGTGGGGTTTTCAGACGCCGGGAAAGAAACTTTCAGGAAATACTCATATTTGCCGTAAATCAGTTTGCTTATATCGTAAGAATTCAATCCTTCTCTGAAGGGAATTTTCTCCGGGAGTTCATGAAAAATTTTCCCGTCCCGCGATATGGAAATACCGATATCAGCACTTTTATCAGAGGAAACCTCAAGATCAAGAGTTCCTTTTACTATTATATAAGGAACCGCTATTTTGTAAATAATTTCAGCGTCTTCCGTCTTTTTTCCCGGATGAACGGAACTGGCAACGGAATTTTCGAGACAAATGTTTTTTTTATGAACTATTCTATCCTGGTTTATTCCATCCTTTGAAAGCAGTTTACAAATCAATTTGCTGTTTGAAAAACCAGAGAATTTATAATTTTTGTTCGGAGGTTTGATTTTCACCGGATCGGGGCAGGGACCATTTCCTGGAAGTAACGGAAAACCTCTTGCCTTAAGTTTCTTGTTTATCAGATTTTCCAGAGCTGGCTTCATGTCGGAGGGGTGGAACCAGAATCCGTCTTTTCCCTCTTTCTCCGTTGATAAAATATATTCATCTCCTTTTGAAAGATCGATTCCCATTTCATGAAAATTCCTCCCGGTTATATATATTCCGTTTTCAACAATCGGGCCGGACGTTAATTGTTTCAGATATTCTGCAAGGCTTTTTTCTGTTCTGTCTGCAAGGAAGCCCTCACGGGAGACTGGATTGAGCAGAAGCATATGATCATTGAGCAGGTCATCCATTGAGGCAATTGTCTTTCCATCTCTTTTAAAGAAATAAAGCCCCATGCTTCCGTCAACGTAATGCCATGCGTTATCATAAAATAATTCCACAATTGCATGGGCCCCCATTGCCGTTATGACTTTTTTTCTCACGGTGAACCCTGCCGCTGTGTACAGATGCCCTTGTATGTCCTGGTAAACAGTGCATGGCCCCCATGGATAAATATTGAAAAATTTTACAGGATCTTCTCCGCACATTCCCTGATCGCGACTGTTTACAAATTCTGTAGGGTAATAATGATTGTAACTGTGAGTCCTCAGAAAGTATAAAATCGCACTGACTTTCTCGTTATTTGACATGTCCGGTTTTAACACGTCATTTAAAATGGCTTGAACACTTGAAAGGTTGACGGAACCGGACGATTTGATCAAAATTTTTCTTATGCTCTCTCCGTTAGCAAGAAATGGAAAAGCCACCAGAAAACTGTAAAGTAAATAGGGTACAGTTCTTTTCATGCAAATGTTCATATTATTTCCTTTGTGCTATGAATTTATTTGTAAATATAAATTAACGGGTATCACCAAGATACCATGTTTTTTTGCTTTCTGAATTTGTTGGCAATGTCCTCCATTTTGTTTTATCAACGTGTCCGTCAAAGCGTAGCTGATTGGGATACCCGTTATGCCATTTAGGTTCGATATAATATCCTCCATCGCTCATCCTCCAACTGGAATTGCTTGTATCGCCATAAGTTTTGGTAGTATTCCCTCCAACGATTAGAATCCTGTCGCTTTCGAGAAAATAAATCAGACTGGAAGGATTTTGAACCATGGAAATTTTGGGGAGAAAAGCCCCGTCCGCAAAATAGTCGTAGGCTGGATCGGATGCAAAGTGGTAATTTATACCATAACATCTGCCATAATATCCCCTTATGTTTTTGTAATCTCCTTCCCGCCATCTGTGGCTCATACAGGTATAAATTGTATTTTTAGTCCAAAAGTTCATAGATACTTCGGAATCGGTTTCCCCTAATTTCAGATATGGACCCAATTTATAAGACCATGATTTGCGCTGGAGCGATGCTTCGGAAGAAGCATATGTCAGAGTGTATTCATTATAATCGTTAGCATATTGACTTGCACCCAACCCGAATTGTTTAAGATGGTTCTGGCATTCTGAGCCGTTTGCAAGTTCTCTCACATTTCTCAAGGCGGGCAGGAGCAGGGAGGCCAATATGGCAATAATAGAAATAACTATTAACAATTCGATAAGGGTAAAGTGCAATAGTTTTCTCACGTTTAATGCTCCTTGTTGAATAGTTTTTCCGCGTTTTTGCAGGCGGTTTCTGGGGTTTCCATACCAGCCCAGACTTTATCCATTTCGTGCCAGAGGGGATTTAAACGCCTGGGGTCTGTAACTGAAATCAGCTTTCTGCCTTTCGGGATTTCTGCCCGGAATTTCATGTAGTCGTCTTTTGATATGTTTTCCGGGATATCGGTCTCTGTTTCCGCGATTTCTTTTACAGAGGGGATACCATGAGTGATTTTTTTAATTCTTTTCTGAACTTCATCTGAGAGAGTGAACTTAATGAATTTTACGGCGGCATTGATGTTTTTCGGATTTTTGCCTATCGCGTAAGCGTCCGCGACAAGGCCCGTGGTATCGAGTTTGCCTTTAGGCAGAGGTGTCATGCCAATTTCGAGTCTCCCATTTTTAGTATATTGTGATATGGAATAATACGTTTCCAATATCATTGCCGCTTTGCCTTCACGGAAAAGAAACTGGGAAAGTTCCCGTGTCATATTCGGATAGAGAGGGCATACTTTGTGTTTGAAGAGCAGATCATGCGCCCATTTCACCGCTTCTATGGCTTCTTTGTTCCCAATAGCACAGTGCCCATCCCTGCCAATGATTTCGCCGCCGTTCTGAATTATGTAAACAGGCCACCTGTTTCTGTACTGCGCGAAAATAAAAGCGGAAATCCCGTCTTTTTCGGCGGACTTGAACTTCAGGGCTGTGTTTAGAAAGTTTTCCCAGTTCCAGTTGTCGGACGGTAAGTCAACTCCGCAATCCCTGAACAGTCTCTTATTATATAAAATCATGAGCGGCGAAAAAAGAAACGGCATGGCGTATTGTTTCCGGCGGTGTTCGAAAAGCCTCAGGACATTTTCATATATCAGCGGCTTGTCAAAAAGGATGTCCTGGAAGAGGTCCGTTACATCAAGAAGTTTGTTTTTGGATACCATGTAATCCAGATAAAATTCTGTGAGGTACATCAGATCGAAATTATTATTTTCCACGATTTCATAAAAGTTTTCATGCGTGTAAATAGTTTTGGAGATCTTTATATCCGGGTTGGCCTCTTCAAAAAGCTCAAAAATCCATGGACAATCACCAAAGGCGCCGACGGAAAGCACAGTTTGCTTTTTGTTTTCAGCGACATAAGTGCCGCTGCCTTTTATTCTTTCGAGGATTCCCTCATTCACCAGTTCTTCAATAGCCTTGACGACTGTAAGCTTGCTGACCTGAAACCTTGATGGCAGGACGTTTTCAGAAGGGATTTTATCGCCCTTTTTGTATCTGCCGCCCGAAATCTCTTTCAGAAGTATGTTCTTAATTTGAAGATATTTAGGTGTAAAAATGTTTTCCATAAGCTCGGACATTAAAACCTCACTGGTTAACTATTGAACTTTGAATATTTTAACATAAGAATCTTCAATTGTCAATAGCGAAAATAGAAGAAAAAGAAAAAATCCGGAAATTCGGTAATCGGCTTCACCGCATACGGCGGTGACGAAGCACCGCCCTCCACGATTTTCGTTCTTTTACGCTCGACATGGAGGGATTTGCTTCGTCAAATCCGTCTTTTGGAAACCTCACACAAGGCGGGTTGACCGATTACGGAAATTCGTGCGGATTTCGTACCCGGCACTTTTCAGCATGGAATATGAGTAACAGGATTTTGCGGGACTGCCGTTGCTTTTCATTTCCTGGCGGGTACGCTTCCTGCGTAAAGAACATTGAAATATTAAGAAAGCGCACGATAAATGGCAAACAAAGATCCCAGCAGGACAGAGAAGCCTACAGGCAAAAAAATTAATGAAGTGAGGCAAGACGGGAATGTACTTTCTTCCCCTGATGTCCTTTCTTTTGTGATGATACTGGGTGGAACATTGCTGCTGTTCATTACTGTGCCGCAGATGTATCGGGCGTTTGAGAATTCATTGCGTATGATTACAGACATAGACTGCCGTCAGTCTTGGAACAATCAGACTCTAATAAACGGGGCATGGACTTCACTGCAAATACTGGGAGGGCTTCTTGCTCCTATCACTTTCGGGCTCTGTTTTTTTGCTGTAATCACAATGAGGGCACAGGTCGGAAAATATTTTTCGCTGAAAGCAATAAAATGGAAATTTAATGCTTTCAACCCTGCGAGCGGGATAAGAAGCCTTTTGCCGTCAAAGCACAACCTTATAAAATTTCTCCTGACGCTCGCAAAAGTTACTGTGGTATCATATCTGGTATATCTTCTGATAAAAAAGGACTTTGACGAAATTCTTACCCTTCCATTCATGCCTTTGGACGCATCCCTTGCCTGGGCGGTAAAACGATCATATATGCTTGTCTTCAAAATACTGGCGATGTTTATGGCGATAGCCGTGATTGATTATGTGGTCAAAAAAAGAAAGTATTTTGAAGACATGATGATGACTAAACAGGAGGTGAAAGATGAACGGAAAAATGCGGAAGGCGATCCGATAATAAAGTCTAAAATACGTCAGAAAATGAGGCAGATGCTCAGGAACAGAATGGCAAGGGCGATACCCGGGGCAGACGTGGTGATTGCCAACCCCATACACGTGGCGGTGGCCTTGAAATATGATGCCGATTTGCCTGCGCCGCAAGTGGTTGCCAAAGGTCTCAGGAAAAGGGCCTTGCTGATAAAGAAGATAGCCAGGGAAAATAATGTGCCGATAGTTGAGGCCCCGCCTCTTGCGCGCAGTCTCTATAGGACTACCAAGCTGGGAGGCTATATCCAACCACAGTTCTACAGTGCCGTAGCGATTATTCTGGCAAAGCTGCAGAGAAACGGAAAACGCGCCTTTATAAAAGCCGGAGAAAAAGTGGCTTAAAACTTGCGTCATACCTAAAAACAGCAGAAGCTTGAGAATAAGGCAGATTTTTAGATAAATGAGCTGAAAGGACGATCTTATATGGCATTTATATCAAAAAATAAAATACTTAACGCTGATGTGATTTTCGCCTTTTTTATAGGCTCTATACTTTTTGTGTTGCTTTTTCCACTTCCCCCTGTCGTACTTTCTATATTGCTTGTAGTCAGCATGGCCTTGAGCCTTGTGCTTCTGATGATGATATTTTACCTCAAAAAATCACTTGAAATATCCGCGTTTCCTTCGATTTTGCTTGTATTGACCCTTTTCAGGCTGGCATTGAATGTGGCATCCACTAAGCTGATTCTGCTTAATGGAAACGCGGGTTCAGTCATAAGTGCCTTCGGAAAATTTGTTGTAGGAAATAACTACATCATCGGTGGTGTGGTATTTATAATTCTGGTTATTATAAATTTCATGGTCATAGTAAAAGGTTCAGGCCGTATAGCTGAAGTAGCGGCAAGGTTTACTTTGGATGCCATGCCCGGTAAGCAGATGAGCATTGATTCAGACTTGAATGCGGGAATTATTGATGAAAATGAAGCCAGAACGAAGCGTAAGGATTTGAGCGATGAGGCCGAGTTTTTCGGTGCGATGGACGGTGCGAGTAAATTTGTGACAGGGGATGCGGTGGCCGGCATAATAATTACTGCGGTTAACGTGCTTGGCGGTATATTGATAGGTACGTTTCAGAAGGGTATGCCCATTGTTGAAGCGCTTCAGGTATATACAGTCCTTACTATAGGTGATGGAATTGTAAGCCAGATACCCGCGCTTATGGTATCGGTTGCCGCAGGTATGCTTGTGACTAAAACCGCTTCGGACCAAGGCGGCACGGGCTCTCATCTTTTCAGCCAGCTCTTTGGCCGTTATCAGCCGCTTTTCATCAGCGCGACTATGTTGGGGCTTCTGGCTGTTCTTCCCGGATTTCCTTTTATGCCGTTTGCCATACCGGCCGTTGCTATTTTTTTCATCGGTATGGTCGTTTTAAGGAAAGCTCAGGAAAGCGATAAACTGGCGGTGGCAGCGGCCGGTGGCGGAAGCGCGGGCGCGTTGAAGGGACCAGGCGGAAAAGCTCTTCCTGAAGGCTCCAATGGCGGAGAGAAAAAGGCTGATGATACTTCAATGCCAAAGATAAACCCGATGACTCTTGAACTGGGTTTCAGTCTTGTCCCGCTTGTTGACCCTAATCAGGACGGTGACCTCGTTGACAGAATATCACTTATCAGGCGGCAGATAAAAGAGGAAATGGGTTTTCTCATTCCGCCTATATCCATTCAGGATAACATAGAATTGTCAAACAACGAGTACAGGATAATGGTACGCGGCCTTGAAAGGGCCAGGGGGTCCGTTTATCCGACGTCGCATCTTGCTATCAATCCCGGTGATGTAACCGGTCAGATTGAAGGAGTGAGAACTCTTGAGCCTGCATTTGGTTTTGAGGCGGTATGGGTAAGTTCAAGCAAGGTTGATGCTGCCGAAAGCATGGGCTACACCGTTGTAGACGCTTCCAGCGTCATAACTACTCATGTGACAAAAATTGTAAAGGATTATGCCTCGGAACTTCTCTCAAGACAGGATATAAGCAACATGATAGAGCGCGTAAAAGAAACTAACGAAGCAGTTGTAAATGAGCTTGTACCGGGACAGTTGTCTATTGGTGTTGTACATCGTGTACTTCAGCATCTTCTTGATGAGAAAGTCCCTGTTCATGACATAGCGTCCATATTTGAAACATTGAGTGATTTCGCAGGCCAGACGAAGGACCCCGTTATACTCTGTGAATTTGCCAGGCAGGCTTTAAGAGGACATATAGTAGCCCGGTTTGTAGGCGACGACAGAACTCTGTATGCCTTTACTATGGAGCCTGAACTCGAAGAGGAAATCCAGAATTCAATTTCTCAGGGCGGCGGCGGCGGAATTATGAGCCTTTCACCCGAGCGTGCCGTTGAAATAACAGATTTAATAAAAAATACCTTTGAGAAACTGTCAAGAGAAACCGATCATGATATAGTATTACTGGTGTCTCCGCTTATACGGCTTCACTTGTATCGTATGCTCAAGCGCAAGATAGACAATATATCTGTGCTCTCATACGCGGAAGTGACGGACGACATACCGCTGAAAGTACTTGGTACGGTAAAATCTGACAGCAGAGGAAGAATCGCCGCATGAAGGTAAAAAAGTATATAGGCGCTTCTCTTGAAAAAATAAGAGAAGTCATCGTCAGGGAACTTGGTGAGAACGCTGTAATAATAAATATCAAGGAGCAGGCCCAGTCCCCTAAGGGAGGATTTTTCTCCGCAGGGAAAAAATCAGGCTTTGAAGTGATTGCCGCTGTGGAAGAAGCTGTAGATGTCGATCTGGTCTCTCTGGAGAAAAACGGAGGGGCCGCTAAAATGATTGATGATATCCTGACCCTTCAGAAAGAGCAGTACAGAGGCATACGGAGTTCAATCAAAATGATTGACGAGAAACTTGCTGAAGTTGATGATAAAATGGAAAATTTTTCTTTCAAGGCAAGTTCAAACGCTTCTCCATTGAAGGAACTCTCCAACATCCATGACGAGTGGAGGCCGCTCATTATTCAGGCACTGAATAAAATAGTCAAAGACTCCGAAAATCCCACAGAGGAAGACTGGCATGAAGCCCTGGCTTCACTCCTGCCGACGGCGGGTGGAATAATGTTCAGGAGAACTCCTTCATCAGCTCCCGATGTTTATGTTTTTATCGGGCCCACCGGAGTTGGAAAGACTACTACTCTGGCCAAGCTCGCGGCAAAGTGCATACTTACTGAAAAACTGAATACCGGCCTCATTTCCCTTGACACTTTCAGGGTCGCCGCTGTTGACCAGTTGCGCGAATACTCCACTCTTTTAGGGGCGGAAATAGCTGTTGCGTTTAGCGCGGATGAACTCAAACAGCAGTTGAAACAGTTTTATGAAAAAGACCTTGTCTTTATAGATACCCCGGGCAGAAGTCAATTCGATAAGTCCGGCATTAAAAATATAAAGGATTCCATAGGAACAATAGGCGGGCTATGTGTGCTTCTCGTCGTTCCCGCCAATATCAGAAAAGAAGATGCCATTTTGCTTTATGAAAGTTATAAGGAGCTTAACCCTTCGGCACTGATAATAAGTAAAACAGACGAGGCCAGCTGTTGTGACGGGATAACAACTCTCCTCGCTGTGTCAAAGCTACCCGTGGTTTACCTCACCGACGGGCAGCGCGTTCCAGAAGATATACATGTGGCCTCTCCAGGGATAATTGCATCTATGGTAATGCCTTTTGTAAAATGCAGTGAACCTGTAAAAATAGGAGAAAATATAAATGGGTAATGGGAATGACCAGGCTGCCTCGCTGAGAAATATGCAGTCCGATGAAAATAAAAAATTCGATATGCAGTCAAAAAAAGCGATTTCCTGCATTTCCGTTGCCAGCGGAAAAGGCGGCGTAGGCAAAACTTTTATTTCCGTAAACCTGGCTATCGCTTTCGGCCTTATGAACAGAAGGGTGCTGCTTGTGGATGCTGACTTGGGACTTGCTAATGCCGACATTATTCTTGGTGTTCATCCCGAATACTCCATGCAGGATGCTATTTTCAAAGGTAAATCCCTCACTGAGATTACGGTCCGCACCGAATATGGCATAGACCTCATATCCGCAAGCTCCGGTTCCAGGGAAATGGTGTCCATGGGGGCCGCCCGCATGGGCATATTCATAAAAGATCTTATAAGCTTTGCTTCCGAATACGATGTCCTTATCTTCGATTGTGCCGCCGGAATAGACAGCAATGTAACTTCCTTTATAGCTGCCGCGCCTCAGTGCGCGATCATCGCAAATCCGCAGCCTACTTCCATTATGGACGTCTATGCGCTCTCCAAACTGATACATCAGGACAACCTTACCGAAAATACCGGACTCATAGTGAATATGGTTTCTGACGATAACGAAGGGATGAAAGTCGCCAGAACTTTAAATTTCGTTTCTGAAAGATATCTTTCAAAGTCAATGGAGCTCCTCGGCGTAATTCCGTATTCCCCAAATGTCGAAAGGGCCATGCACTCAAGAAAACCCATGATTATAAAATATGAAGACGACATAGTTTCTGACAGAATAAAGAAAACAGCGAAAGGAATATTGCAGAGGCAGACAGCCCTCACCAGCATAGGTAACATAAATACGGATAAACTTGTAAATGGTTTTTTGAATATCTGAAGGTGTTAAAATGTACAATACTTTACTGCACAGGCTCGTTATAATGTCCGGTTTTGCCGTGGCTCTTTGTTGCTTTATCTGGAATTTCTATAGCAGCGGGGACCTCTTTTATTCCGCTTTTGTCTCGCTATGCGTACTTTTTGCCGCGTCTACGGTTTTTCTCATCGCTATTCAGACTGTAGCTAAAGTGCTTTTTAAATATCTGCATGAGAAAAGAAATCTGCAGAAGGCCACTCAACCGGAAATCAAAAAGAAATAAGATTATTTATGGGTCATTGATATGAGTTTAAGTCAGATAATTGCAGAGAATAAAGTCATATCGGCTGAAGAGGAAGCCGCGCTCTGGAAACAATTCATGGAGGACCCTGGAAATTCCGAAATCCGAGTGAGGCTCGTTGAGTCTTATCTCCTGCTGGTGTTGAAAGTCGCGAACAAACTTCCTTTTTCCATAAGGCAAAAAATCCCCGTTGAAGAACTGTTCGGGGCCGGTGTCATCGGGCTCCATGAGGCGATTTCCTCTTTTTCAGAGGAGAAAAAAGTTCTCTTCTCGACCTTTGCCTACAAGCGCATACGTGGCGCCATTATGGATGAACTCCGCAGTCAGGACCATCTTACCAGAACTCAGCGAAATTATTACAAGGAAATCTGTGCCGCCATAAACAGGCTCACAGCTCAACTCTCCAGACCGCCTACCGATGCGGAAATCGCTGAAGCTTCCGGCTTGACAATCGCGCAAGTGGACAAGTATATTGGTATAGGAAGTAAAACAGTAAGCCTTGATGATGAAATGGAGGGCGGCCTTTCTTATCAGGACCTTATTGTTGATAGTAAGGCTATTTCCCCGGAGGAGTATGCTCATCAGTCTCTCGCTCTTGAGAGGCTCAGGCACCACTTCAGGGAGCTTGAGGAAAGAGAACAGAAGATACTTTTTCTCCGCCATTACGAGGAAATGTCTGTCAAAGAAATAGCTAAGGTATTGGAGATTTCTGAAGGGAGAATATCCCAGATTTACCAGAAAATAGTTTTAAAGCTCAGAGCTTTGATGAATTCAGTTTGATTATTATAAGGGGGCCTGAACATGTCTGATGATATTTACATTCCGCCTCATAAAAGAATAATCGACTCGTCTGGTGAAACTTCTCCTGACGGAGGCGGGTTCAATTTCGTTTTTTATGATAGAACAAAAGTCCGGGGGGGCAAAAAGAAGAAGCCCATCCCCCCGATAGGCGATGCTGTCAGCGTGAATCTTTCAACAGACGCGCTGGAGGAAATTAAGGAACAGCAGGTGTCGGAAAATCCCGGCATAAAGATAGAAGATAGAATCCCGGATAGGGACTCCCAGGATCAGGAGGCTTCTGATTTTGAGGGTAACGTTCAGAAGAACGATGCTGTCAGCTTAAGCCTTTCGACGAACGCGCTGACCGAAATCAGAGAGAAACGGGAAACTGAGTCGCCGGATATTGAAAATAAGGAACAGAAAAAAACGGAAAATGAAGGCAGTTCCCATGAGAGCGGCGGCGGGCATATAAACATTACGGTTTGAAATTAAAAGCGGAAAATTATTGAAATGGCAGTAACAATTGAAAGCCTTATTAATGGTTATGGACAACTGAATTACCATGCCCTGAAAGATTTTGTATCCGAAAATTCTCTTTCCGATTTTACCGCTCAGACTCCGCATCCGTTTCTCGTAGGAAAAGCGCTTTATGAAGGTGAGCTGAAAAAGAAAATAGGCGGCACTCTCTCAAATACCAGTACTATGAAATTCAGCGTCGCGGATTTAAGAATTCCCCCTGACTCGGAAGCCATCGATACCGCTACTGAACAGGACTCATTTGATTACAGTCAGAATAAAGAATTGAAGAAACAGAAGGACAAGGATGATATAACCCATCATGTCTATGTCCTCAGAAAAAAATCCCATTCCATCAGCGATGCCGATAATATAATAAGCATAGGGCGCAACGGCATGAATGACATTGTTCTTACCGACAGTGTTATCTCAAATAAACATGCCCAGATTATTATAACCAACGGCATGTATTTCATTACAGACCTGAATTCCACAAATGGCACAAAAGTTAATCTCAAACCTGTCATTCCCGGATCAAGAGTGCAACTGCAACTTAACGCGACAATAGATTTCGGCAGAGTCGGTTTTATTTTTGCTCATCCCCTCCAGCTTTACCGTTTCATCAGAAAAGAACTTCTTTTCTGAGCCGGATTACAGACTGTACCTGTCAACCAGATTGTTTTTCCTGTATTGCATCGGACTCTGCCCGAAGCGGCTTTTGAACGTCCTGCTGAAATAAAACTGGTCGGTGTAACCGGTACGTTCCGCGATCTGCGTCATATTGAGATCTGAAAAAAGCAGGAGTTTCTGCGTTTCTCTTATTTTCAGACGAAGTTGATATTCTGTCGGTGAAACATTGAATGCCTGCTTGAAAACACGATGAAAGCGTGATTTTGAGAGCCCGGACATTTTCGCCAGCTTTTCCACTTCAATTATCCTGTTGAAATGCGCGTTAATGTATTCAAGTGCCGGAGCAAGCCTTTGTGCCGTACCGAGGGAATAGAAACTGTCTTCCCTGTTTTCTGATAATTCCAGCACCAGATAAAGCAGTTCGTAAAGTATTTTTTCCATCTTTACGGCTTTTCTTATCAGAGACGTTTCTCCGGCATTCTCAAATTCCAGAAGACCTGAAATAAGATTTCTAAAATCATTGGCATATTTTATGGAAAAAACATGTGGAACATTAAAAAAACTCAGCAGGTCCATTCCGCCGAAAATAGTGAACGAAACCCTTACCCAGATAAAACTCAATCCTTCTTGAGAGATTCCTTCTGTTTTTCTCCATACGCCGGCAGGAAGATAAGTAGTGTGCCCTGAACCGCGAAGTATTGTGTTTGAAGAAGATTTGTCAAACGTAATCCTGTTGCGTCCCTTGAGCAGATGTGTAAATGTCGTTAACGGCCGTGTCGTCCAGCCGCTTGAATATTTTCTGTCATGAAATGTTTTGCCTCCTGAATGAAAGCGGCAGCTTACAGCTTCCCTTATGATATCCATCTTGATGTTTTCAGCGTCAAATTCACTTATGATAGCACTATTATTCATAAAATCGCCACTTTATGATATTCATAAAAAGTATTTTCTGTAATATAATACTCTATATTTTTCTAAAAAACAGTCCTGGTATTAAAATGTTCAATTGGAAAAGAAATCTATTTTTTTTATGGCTTTCGCAGTTTCTTTCGAGTGTGGGTTTCAGTTTCGCAACGCCTTTTATACCGTTCTATATCCAGGCGTTGGGCATCACTGATCTTGCGGAGAGAAGCATGTGGGTGTCTTTCTATGCGGCTTCCGGGAATTTAAGTTTTTGTCTTCTAGCGCCGGTATGGGGATTTCTTGCTGATATCTACGGACGCAAGCTTATGGTACTCAGGGCAAACTTCGTTTCAGCGTTGCTGGTGCCTCTTATGGCTTTTGTTCCCGGAGTGGGATGGCTGATTCTGATTCGTTTTTTTGTGGGTATGTTTTCCGGGACGGTAACAGCTTCCCAAATTATTGTGTCCAGTAATGCGCCTGTTAAAAACAGAGGAATCGCTCTCGGAATTTTGACGTCGGCTGTTTACGGCGGGACTGTAACCGGTACATGCCTCGGGGGAATTATAGTGGACAGCCTGGGGTATCGGGTTTCATTTTTCATCAGTGGTTTAACTTTGTTCTTATCCGGACTGCTGGTACTCTTGGGGGTTAAGGAAGAATTTCAGAAAAGCGTTTCACTTAGGGAGAGACTCGGTGATTTCAAATTCAGTCTTCCCCGCTTCGGTCCTGTCTGGCTGATCCTGCTGCTTATTATGCTTATAGGTTTTTCCAATCAGTTTGATACTCCATTTTTCCCCATGCTCGTGGCCGAGGTAAACGGACCGGAAAAAGCGGCGACATGGACAGGGATAATTGCGAGTATAGTAGCGGTGTCAGGGCTTGTCTCCGGTTTTATTCTTGGATGGCTCGCCGACCGCATTTCGCCTCAGAAAGTGGCTGTGTGGTCTGCTCTGCTGGCCGGGATTTTTATGATTCCGCAAGCTTTGGCACCCTCTCTCGGAGTGCTTATACCCGCGCGTTTCGGAATGGTGTTTTTTGCCGGCGGACTATCTCCGGTTTTCCAGATATGGCTTGCCAAATTTACTCCTGACGATAAAAGGGGCCTGCTTTTCGGCTGGGCTTCCAGTGCGAAATCTTTCGGTTGGGCTTTGAGCGCATTGAGCGGCGGTTCCATAGCAGCTTTGATGGGAGTGCGCTGGGTTTATGCCGCCGCCGCCGTGATGTTCCTGCTGCTTATTCCGATAATCAGAATAACAATCCGGAAGTTTGAGAATCATCCGGGAGTCTGATGCCTCCACGCTTGTCCTGCGTTTTTTATTTCATTATTTCCAGTGCGCTCAGTGCTTCGCGGATTTTTCCTGAACTTTCTCGCAGTCCGCCGATGCGGTTTCTCGCCGGCCAGAGATTTTCATGTTCCCGTATTATGGTTTCCATTTCGTGCTTGAGCGGGAGATAATCCTTCTTCTTTTTCATTAAGGCAACGATTTTCAGAACGCTGAGTTTTGCCATCCTGACGGCGTTGGAAAGTTCCGCTTTCACGAGTTCCCCTTCTACGCCGGGAGCGGCCGCGCTTATTTGAGATTCAATTTCTTCAAAATCCGAAAGACATCTATTTAGAGAGGGAATATCGATATCTTTCAGAAAATCTTCTTTTCCGTCCTTCATGTTCCAGAAGAAAAACTTATTGAATACAGTGCAGTTTTTCGGTCTGGCTTTTATATTTTCGAGTACCTTGCCGAGATTGAAGAACAGCTTTCCTGTGAGGCCCGTTTCATCATCAAAGAAAATATTGTTCAAGCCTTGGAGCAAATCAATATTTTTATTTGTTTTATAAGACCATGAATAAGATGCTCCGGCAAGGACGCCAAGGTAGCTTACAGGCAAATATTGGTGATGACCGTTGTCGCCCCAGTCGGTGTTCAGAAAACCTTCCGCCCCATATTTAAGTCCGTTCTCCGCGGCATTGCGGAGATTCTCAGTGCAGTTTGCCGTCCTGCCTGTAAGAGAGTTCCAGCTTGATGTCCCGGGACATACATAGAAGGGAATTCCGGATGACGCAAATTGCGGACATTCTTTTGAAAACGGATGCGCGGCTTCATATCCCCAGTTCAGCGCCGTTATCTCTTTCGGAAGTTTTTTTATGAGTTCCGGCTGATGCAGAATTATGTCTCCCCAGAACATCATTCTTTTTCTGTGTTTTCTTACGAGTTTATGTATTTCCGTCAGAAAATCCAGATATACTTTTGTTTTTCCTTTCTTATCGCATATTTTTTTACTCCAGCCCAGTCCCAGGTCCCAGGTTTCATCGCATCCGGCATTGAAATATCCGCTTCTGAAGTTCGGCATAAATTCGCTGTAAAGGTTGCCGAGAAATTTCAGAGTGTTTTTGCATGGTTTCAGTGTCGAGCCCCAGGGAGAACGGATGCCGGTGCTTCTTTCATAGCCGTCCGGACATTCGGCGAGATGTTTGTATTCCGGGTGGCGCAGCCATCTTTCAAAATGTCCGAAAGAGTTGAAATTGGGAATAAGCTCGATATAACGTTCAGCGCAATAGGCGTCCAGTAGAATAATTTCTTCCGCCGTGAACGGTGAAGCTTCATGCCATACTGTTTCATGTTCAGAAAAAGCGAACGTATGCTCCATGTAAAGTTGAAGCTGGTTTATCTTTAATTTTGCCAGCGTGTCGATATAATTTTGCATAGTTTGCATTGAAGGAACTTTACAGCGGCTGACGTCAAGCATTACGCCGCGCTTTTTGAAATCGGGTCGATCGGTGATTACACAGCAGCGCAGTTTCATGCCATATTTTATTATTATCTGTGAAAGGGCCTGAAGACCGTAAAAAATACCGCGTTCATCTGACGCCGTGAGAGAAATACCATTTCTGTTTATACATATCTCATAGCCATCAGGGGGAAAACCTTTTTTCAATTCTGTCATGAGAAAAGATTTTCCCTTTCGAGGCACCCCTGCGCTGACTTTGAGAGAAGTTTTCGAGGCAAATTCGCAGATATGTTTTCTGATATTATGCCCGGCGTTGAATTGTATCAGTATCCATTCCGCGTTTTCAAAACTTGCTGTTTCTCTCTCGTATTTTATTTTGAATGGCTGTGGAAATATCCTGTAATCCATAATAAGTCTCCATATTTAATTACAGCTTAATATATTTCAATCTTCACTAAATTCATGAATTTTAATGAATCCTTATTGCCTTTTTATTCTGATGGTATTATAATATAATAACAGTATTACATTGTACAACTAATCAAGGAGCGCGTAATGAAGGATTACCTGAGAGGCTATTTGGACGAGATAGAGGAAAAACTCGAAAAGATTTACAATGAACAAAAGGAAATGATAAGCAAAGCCGCGCGAATGATGACGGATAAAATAAAAGAGGACGGCCTTATTTATGTGTTCGGCAGTGGCGGGCACTCAAACATGATGGCGGAGGAAATGTTTCACAGGGCAGGAGGGCTTGCCTGCATAAGTCCTGTTTTTGCCGACAGTATCCGCATCCCTCATATCCCGCTTGGCGAAAGGTGTGCGGCGCTCGCCCCTTATATTCTCGATTATTATGGGATAGGAAAGGATGACCTGCTGATACTTGTGAACGGCTACGGCATAAATCCGGTAACAATAGAAACAGCCATTGAATGCAAAAAAAGGGGCGTGAACGTGATTGCCGTAACTTCCACTGATTACGCGAACACACTGCCGAAAAATTTTCCGGGAAGGCATGCGAGCGGACAGAACCTGCATGAAATGTTTGAAATGGTTCTTTACACGCATGTTCCTTATGGGGATGCAATCGTCAGGATGGACGGATTGGACAGTCCTACAGGCGCCTATTCGACTTATGCTAACGCTTTTATATGTAATTGCCTTGTTATCGAAACATGCAGGCTTCTGCTTGAAGAAAAAATAGAACCGCCTATTATAAACAGTATAAACGTAGTTGGCGGAAAAGAAAAAAATGAACACCTCTACAAAAAATACAG
>MHBF01000114.1:31558-34667 GCA_001803225.1 Lentisphaerae bacterium GWF2_44_16
CAGAAAGCTTATAAGGTGGCTTTGAAAATGATCAGCAATAAAGATATAGCGTGCAGATGGCCTGAGATTGGGAGTGAAAGCTTCTGGCAATGGGCAAAGGAAACCCCTCTTGCCGTTCTTGAAGAAAACGAAATGCCTGTCTGGAAAGACGCGCGTGAAGTGTTTGATGCCGTCAAGGCGATGGGCGCTTCCATGATAAGGTATCCTGCCATACGCTGGGGCGTTCATTCCTTTGATGCATCCGCTCACCTGCCCAAGTATCCGGGACTTGCTGATAGAGACCTTTTCGGCGAGGTATTTTCTCTTTTCAAAAAGAAAGGTCTCAAGATAACGGCCTATTGCCATTACGGTGTCCTGCACAGCGCGGTGATGGAACATCACGAGGACTGGACCGCCAGGGACCGTGACGGAAAACCGCTTGACTGGAACGGTAATCATTACAAGGCGTGTCTTTCTGTCGACAGTTTCATCTATGCGATGCGTGAGGCGATGTATGAGCTTTGTTCAAAGTACAGCATCGACGCTCTCTATCTGGACGGTCCGACATGGTATTGCGAAGAATGTTTCTGCGAAGCATGCAGAGAAAAATACAAAGCCCTGCACGGAGAGGATTTGCCGGAGGCGCTTTCGTTTGAAGACGGTTCAAGACAGAAATACAACCGTATGAGAGAAAATGTTATTGCCGGTATTCTTGAGGATTTAAAGGAACGGCTTGGGCAATGGCCTGAGCTTCCTGTTTTCTTCAATACGACTATAAGTTATCACCCGTATTCTCCAGTAGGCCAGACCGAACGCAACAGAATTTATGGTGACGGAGCGAACACCGCGGAAGTTCACAGGCCGGGTTCCTTCTGGCAGATATATGAAAGCATCAGGCTCGGCGAAGCGATTAAAGGAGTCTCTTTTTCTTATCTTCCGCCAGGGCCCTATGAAACACTGCGCAACTTCGATAATCTGGAAATCGATGTGATGGGTTTCGCCTGTCTCATGCATGGTTCCACTCCCAAACTTGGCACTGTCTCGACATTCATTCATGACAAGACCGCTTCTAAAAAGATGTCCGACTATATCAAGTTTTCAGATAAACATAAAAATGTCTATTACAAGGCCGCTCCGCTTAAGGAAACAGGACTTGTTTACAGCCGCATGGGCATTGAGAATTTTGCTGAAAGCGAAGCGTCAAAATACAAGGATTATTTCAACGGCGCGTTCAGGGCGATGCTTCAGGAGCATATACATTTCGACTGCCTTTTTGATACTCAGATTTCTGAAGAAAGGCTTGAGGGATATAAAGCATTGTATATCCCGGGCGGATTTACTTTTACCGGAGAAAAAACCACTGTTCTTGAAAAGTTTGTTCGTGATGGAGGCTCTCTCCTTCTGACCGGCAAATTCGGCTTGATTGATGAAAACGGAAAGCATAGGAATAATTTTGTTTCGCCGGAACTTTGCGGATGCGATTTTATTTCCGAAGAACCTTCCGATGTTTACAGAGGCAGGGAATACAGACAGGCCGGTCCTCTCTATGGATATTCGCTTATCCCGGAAGCATACCTTAACTTGAAAGACGAAAAAATCAGAGGAGGATTTTTCAATGAAAATCATCTTCTCCCGGTAAGCGATGCCGTTGTAGGCCTTCCAGGTTTGGAACGGATGATAGAATACTGCGTTGTCAAAACACATGGAACAAGTGAAGTGCTGGCTGATTTGTATCTGCCTTCCGGCGGTGCTTTCGGCGCGCCTCTTGAATTCCCGCTGGGGACGCCTCCGGGAATCATCCTGAACAGGCTTGGAAAAGGCAAGGTAATTTATGTCGCGGCCCCTATTGAAAAGCATTATTTTATCAGAGGACTGACGGAAACCCGTAAACTCTACAGAAATATTTTTTCTATTCTTCTGGACAATGATTTCTCCGTTGATATTGACGCTCCAGCCGGAGTTGTTATGAATGTTACGGAAGACAGGGAAAACATCTATCTGCATCTCCTGAATTACTGCGGTACAATGCATGAGAAATCTTTTTCCACTGACTGTATTGTTCCTCTTTATGACTTGAACGTTTCGTTCTCCGGAAAATTGTCAACAGCTTCTGAAATCACCTGTCTGAGAAATTCCAGGAAGATGAAACTTCATAGCGAAAATGGACGCCGTGTTTTTAATATACCGGCGTTGAAAATATCAGAGACTTATGTTCTGAAAAAATAAGGAAAAGCATAATGATTCAATCAGTTGAGAGAGCAATAGATATACTTGGGGTAATTCACGGGAAGCCTGACGGCTCCGCCGGACTTGTCGAGATTGCTAAAGCCCTTAATCTTGAAAAATCCACGGTTTTCAACCTTATAAAAACATTGAAAGCCAGAGGTTTTGTAGTTCAGGTGAAACAGGGCGAAAAATATTCCCTCGGCCCCGAGCTTCTCCGTTTAACCAGCGGTAATCTGAACGCCGCCATGCTTGATGAAAAACTCATGCCTTTCTGCATGGAAATAAGAGAAAAAACTGATGAAAGTGTTTCGATAGTTACTTACGCTTCCGCGGAATTGAAAATAATATGCCGTGTTCTTTCCGACAAGGCCGTTAATGCCGCGCCGAATAATATCAAACCCCTATATGCCACCGCATCGGGACGTTGTATTCTTGCTCAGCTTCCCAAAACGGAAATAGATGGGATAGTTGATATTTACGGTTTTCCTGAAGACTCTTGGAATAATATATCAAGCAGGACGGCACTGGAAAAAGAGCTTGAGAAAATCAGGAACGAAAAAATAATAACAGTAATTTCAGAGGAACGTGAAGTAGTGGCCATAGGCGCGATAATTGACGCCCCTGAAAAATACGCCCCGCTTGCTATAGGCCTCTTTCTGCCTCTGTACAGATTTGCCCCGGCGCGCAGAAATAGTTTTATTAAACTTATAAAAGAATATACAAATAAAATTTCACTCTATTTAAATAAACAGAATTAGGAGAAAGGTGTTTATCATGGAGATTTCATATAGACAATTAAGTCCTTCTGAAGCGTTAAAATTGTATTGCGACTGGCTGATGGAGCAGGAGGTGGAAGGAGCGGCCCCATTTTTAAAATGTTATGAAAATGGCGAGCAGAGATATG
>MHBF01000115.1 GCA_001803225.1 Lentisphaerae bacterium GWF2_44_16
TGTATTGAAGTACCTGATCGTTATATGCCTGGCGGGAAAAAGCTATCCTGTTTTCCGTTGACGAAAGTTCTTCCTGCAGCATCATGAAATTCTGGTTGGCTTTCAATTCGGGATACGCTTCCACTACTGCCATAAGGCGCTGCAGTACGCCGGAGAGTTCTCCTTCCGCCTTTGCCTGTGCCTGTATTCCGCTGGCCTGTACTGCCGCCGCTCTCGCTCTTGTAATAGCGTCAAAAGTTTCCTTTTCATGTTTAGCGTAACCTTTGACCGATTCCATAAGATTTGGTATAAGGTCATGCCTTCTTTTTAACTGAACGTCTATTTGCGACCAGGCGTTTTTTACCTGATTTTTAAGAGATACCAACTCATTGTAAGTAAGGAAAAACCAGGCCACAAGTATCACCGCGACCACTATAACGGCAACAAAAAACAAAATAATAACTGTCGTCATGTTTATACCTCCCATCTGTTTATATAAAACAATATATCATTACATTATTTTTACAAGGTTCAGCCTCAAATGTTCTCACATTTTACATAAAATAATATCTAACCTTTTGCATTTAACCAAAAAAGTTATATAATATAATTAAACGGATTAAGCACAAAGCGGTGACGGCGTAAATGATAAAAAGTTTCAAATGCAAAAAGACAGAAGAACTTTACAGAAAAGGATGCAGCCAATACTTTAAAACAATAGAACGGCAGGCAATGAAGAAGCTCTTTATGCTGGCAAGTGCGGAAAAACTGAATGATTTGCGTGTTCCTCCCGGCAACCGACTGGAAGCATTAAAAGGAAACAGGATAAACCAATATTCAATACGCATTAACGATCAGTACCGGCTTTGTTTTAACTGGAATGACGGTTCGGAAAACGTTGAAATAACAGATTATCACTGAAAATATATGGAGGCTCACTTATGAGAACACCTATAAACATTCATCCCGGGGAAATCCTGCTGGAGGAATTTCTGCAACCAATGAACATAAGCCAGAACAGGCTTTCAATAGAAATCCGCGTACCCGTACACCGGATAAACGAAATAGTGCATGGCAGGCGCGGACTTACAGCCGATACGGCGCTGAGACTTGCCAAATTCTTCGGGACAACAGCCGCCTTCTGGATGAATCTTCAGGAAGAATACGACCTGCGAAAAGCTGAGTATTCCATCAAAAAAGAACTTTCAAAAATCACCAGATTTGAGTTCTCTCAAAGCTTGGCATAATTCAAATATCAGATGCCGTATCTCCTGGAAGCTATGCTGATTATTTTATTCAGCATTTCGCCGTAGGAATAACCGGCTGTCCTGGCGGCTTTCGGAAAACAGGAATTGTCTTCCGGCTTCGGCAGAATTCCCGGTAACGGGTTCAGCTCTATGATGTGAGGAACGCCTTTTGCGTCCAGCCTTACGTCAATACGGCACCAGTCCCTTATGCCTAGTACTCTATAGGTTTTTTTGACAGTTTCTTCTATTCCCTTTTTTGTCGAAGAACTGATATCGGCGGGACATTTGAAAATATCGAGGGGGTTTTCAGGGGTGTCCCATATCCATTTGGCCTCATAGGAATATATTTTGTGGGCTGTTTCGGGCAGGTCGTCATAGTTGATTGAAACAATCGGCAGGACTTCTATTTCATCGCCATTGCCCCAGACAGCCACAGTAAATTCATCACCTTCAAGAAAATTTTCGACAATTATCTGCTGATTGTATTTTTTCAGGCATTCCTTTACGAGTTTATAAGCTTCTTCAGGGTTCTCGACAACTGAATTATCAAAAACTCCTTTACTGCTTCCCTCGGCTACTGGTTTTACTATCAGCGGATATTTCATTCCTTCAAGCTCCCTGCGGTCAGCCGAAGAAAAAACCTTAAATGAAGCGTTTGGAACGGAATAATAGCTGAGAATTTCCTTGGCGCGGGCCTTGTTCAGACAGACGGCCAGCTCCACGGGGCCTGAACCTGTATACGGCAGGCCGAGCCTTTCGCAAATCATCGGCATATAGGACTCGCGGAAATCCCCGAAAAGCCCTTCGGCTACATTGAAAACAATGTCCGGCCTGTTTTTTTCAAGTTTTGTCAAAGCCTCGTCATCGGCTTCAATGCCTGAAACTTCGTGCCCTTTTTCCCTGAGCGCGTTGAGAACGGCATTAATTGTTTCGGGGCTGTCTCCCTCGGCAAAAAAATCTTCTGACGCTTCTTTTCCGCTGAAATGTTTCAGATACTCCGCCTTTAAACCTTCCTTAGTGCTGTGCGCAACCGTTATTTTCACAAAAACTCCTCTGTATACTTGTTTTTCATTTAAATTAACATTATAATATAGTGAACTCCATTCCTTATGGCAGTGGATAGGGTTTCTGGTCCCGTGTACCAGTTAATCACGGGGCATTGTTATTTACTTCCCATATTTTTCTTCCTCTTGCAGTATAGCGTCTTATATCTGAGGCATTTACTGTATATGCGGTGGAAAACTTCCATTTGCCGTCTTTCATCACAATATACAACATATTTCATTTGTTATTTTTCCTGTATTTTATTCTCCGCATAATAACTATATTATGCCATGCGCAAAAGATTTTCAGGCTTTTAAGCTAGAAACTTCAGTTAAAACATGCACATCGCATCATATTAAGTTATTGTGTCCACGTAAATAATCCAATAGTAAGTTATTTTTTTTATTTACTGCCTGAAGCGGCTTGAAAAAACAGCCGTTTACTATAAAATCCACTGGAAAGGATTTATTTAATGCGCTTACTCAAAAAGAAATTATTCATATTGCCGGTATTTTTCTGCTTTTTATCCTTTTCCGGAAAGCTTTCAGCATGTACGCTTTGGGCGGCTTCCGGGGACAAAGTGGAGGGCGGCGGATCTCTACTTGCCAAAAACCGGGATTACAGGCCCGCCCCTGATCAGGTCTGTACACTTGAAACCGTAAAGCCCTCCCAAGCTTACGAATACACGGCCCTTATACGGACTCACAAAGAAAAAAAATATGTAAAGGCCGGAGTGAATGAAAAAGGCCTTGCCATAGTAAGTTCCACGGCCTCCAGCGTCGAAGATGATAATGATGTACACACCGTTAAAAACGTTTGCGCAGGAATTCTCGCAAGCTGTGATTCCGTTGATGCCGCGCTTGGAAAAAAGGACATTTTTTCAAACGCGAAACCCTTTAATTTCATGCTTGCCGATAAAAATAAAATCGCCCTTGTTGAAATAGGCCCTGAAGGTAAATTTGAGTCAAAGATAATTCAGAACGGGACACTCTGCCAGACGAACCATTACATACTTGACGGAATGAAATGGGCAAATGAAAAGAAGATCGGCAGGAGCAGCCTTGAAAGACTTAAACGGATAGAAGAACTTCTCAATACCCGCAATGGTAAGTTTACGCTTCAGGATTTCATCCGTTTCAGCGAAGACAGGAATGCCGGTCCCGACAACAGTATATGGAGGACAGGGAGCTCTCCGAAGCTTTCGCGCACCCTTGCCACCTGGATAATCCATATACCGGAAAACGGCAAACCTGTCGTCTATCTGAAAACGGCAAATCCCGGAGAGGATATCAATACTTTCAAGCCGTTTATTCCCGACTGCGTCAAGACTAAAAATTAAGCGTTTCCGCATCAAACAGCGTTTCAGTTCCAGCATCCCATTTTTCCCAGAGAAAATCACTTTCTCTTTTGTCCGCTATGAGCCGCAGCGCATAACGCACCTGGGCTTCATAAAATGCGCAAAACGCTCCCGGCCTGTCCATTCCGCCGTTCATCGTATGTGCCTCGGCAGGACACGGCGAACCGCAGAAATGCCTTATCGCGCAGGTTTTACAGGGGTAGATGTCTTCAACCATTCTCCCTGTCATTGATCTGAAAACAGCTGAACTGAGAACGGAATCTATCGCGTCGCTGAATATATTTCCTCCCCTGTATTCCGGAACGCCTACAAATTCACTGCATGGGAAAATATCGCCGTTAGCGGATACGGAAAAGAAACAACGCCCTCCCCCGCACGGCGATATGTCGCACATCAGTTTTCTCGCCCCAGGCGCCATCAGCGCTATCAGGATATTCGCAAAATTGGCCACAATAATTTTTCTGCCTGTTTTTTTGTAAAGCTCGTGTGTCCTTTCCAGAGCGGCTATATAATGTTTCGCGGCTTTTTCCTCATCGGGTTTAACCTTTCTCGACCTTTCCTGAGTGCAGCGCAGAATGTTAAGCATGCACACCCTGACTTTGTTTTCATGAAAAAAGTCAACGGTTTCGGAAAGGTATTCCATATTGTCCGCGGTAATTGTGCAGATGACATTGAATTTGGAATAATCGTTAAGTTTGCCAAGGAGCGGCGTTATTTTGTCGAAAAAGCCTTCTCCGTTCCAGTTGCGCCTGTTTTTATCGGCACTTTCGGAGGAGGGCCCGTCTATCGATATGCCTATCCCGACTTCATGCGAACGCAGAAAAGATATCGCGCTCTCATCCAGCATACTGGCGTTTGTCTGCACTCCGAAGTCAAAACTGTCGGAATATTTTTCTATGGCATTGAACATGGCCTCTCTGTTCATCATCGGTTCCGAACCGTGAAAAATAATCTGAGCTTTGCGCCCTGCAGGAAGAATTTTCTCAAAATAGCCTTTCAGTATTTTAAAACATTCCAACATTTTGACGGAAGACATCTCGGAACCGTTTTTGCGCATTTCTTCGGGTATATAACAGTAAGTGCAGTTGAAATTGCACTTTTCAGTGGGATTGAGATATACGGCTGAAGGCTTAATTTCGAAACGCAACGCGTTGATGTCTTTTTTGAGACTGGATGATTTTTCTTTGAAATACTCTATGAATTTTTTATCGGAAATCAGATTACCGAGCTTATTTTTTTTGACGAGCAGCCAGAACGCGGTATCGGGTTCCACGAGAGCGAGATAATCCTTGTGTTCAATATCTATTGTCTGAAAAACCGGACCGTAGCCCGTGTTATGATGTTTATACGTATCTTTTTTGATAGTCTGCATAATATTTTCCCAAAATCAGTTAAAGAGAGGCGCGGAACAAAAAGCTCCGCGCCTCATGTTTTCAATTACTTACCCTGTATAAGGATATAATGTGAAAGACCTGTTCCCGAAGCGGAACATACCTTTCTGCGTCCGATGACGCTTTCTGTCTTCTTTACGCTCTTTTTCTTCATTTTCACCTCCTCTCATGTTTTTTGTTTATTCTCTTCCTTCGCAAACGAAGTTGAGCGAAGATAAGAAACGGGACTCCGTCCCAAGAAAAAAAGGGTTTCGACACAACGCCTGAGCGTATGTCGAAACCCTTTTCCATCGGATTTCAGAACTGAATATTTCCAGCAGGTCTTCTGGCTACCGGATCGTTCCTGATTTCAACGGCCTTCCCATATCCCTGTTATGAGATATAGTGGCCGGGCTTTCGCCTCTTTGAATACAAGTCCCCGGTTACAGCGGCGGGCCCGCCACGGATTTAAACCGTGTTCCCTTATACTGAAAATATTAAATCTGTAATTTTATCAATTGGCGCAAACGCCTTTTTTATCACCTTCCTTTTCGGGGTAAATACATTTATTTATGATTTCAATTCCTTCGAGAATTCTGGGGCCGAGCCTGTATATCAGGTCCTGATTAAGCGCCAGATAAACCCTTTTATTTTTTATGGCCGTTATTCCGGCCCATCCTGATCTTTTCAGAATATCCTTCATCTGTTCCTTTCCCATCGCGGGGCTTATGATGATGTCGGGGTTGGAAATAATAACCCATTCCTCGGAACAGGTGAAATAATCTTTTGCCTCATTTCCGGCGACATTTTTCCCGCCCGCATAACTTATAAAATCATTGATGAAGGATTTCCTGCCTACCGTCATCAGGGGGCTGTTCCAGACT
>MHBF01000116.1 GCA_001803225.1 Lentisphaerae bacterium GWF2_44_16
GATTGGTTGACAAATCAAACCATTTATAGGTATGGTCACCATACTTTTTCAATGTTGAAAGTGGCGTTTTGTCGCTACTATAAGCGTTAGAACGCCGCTTTTAACAAAACAGGTACGCCGGGACGAGGAATCACTTCGTAATCGGTACGCCAGCGGCTTCAATAGAAAGAGGTACGTCCATGACGACACGCCTTCTCGACGATGTCTTTTCCAAGGGCTTCGAGACCCTTCGCCTCCTCATCTTCCACTCTAATTTCACTGTCAAACTCGGTGACGCAATTCGCGCCAAGGGAGGAGTGGACCGAGCACTTTGTGCCCTGCATCGGGAATTCTTCCCCATCGAGACAGTCGTTCCTGTCCAACCCCACGTCGACAATAACCCCTACGAGCTCCCTGTCGAAGTCAAGCTCGCGGCCCTGCGGCGCGCCAACGACGAGGAGGGTTGGGGTATCCCGGTTGAAACCATCAATGGTCTCGCCGAGAACGTTCCTGTGTTGCCCAAAGGCGGTCTCGTGTTTCTCTCCTTCCGCATTCGCTTCGGCGAGGGGGACGAGGGCGTCGCGCTCACTTTCGAGCGCCACGTCGACCGGATAAACGCTGTCTTCGGAGAGAAGTTCTCGCGGTGGCCGTTACTTCTTTCCGGAAAACATCCATCCAACGACGAGTCAGTGGAGCGTCTGCAACTCCTGAACGGCAACCACACACACAAGCCGATCGTGGAGTGGTGTGTGATCGATCTCGATACGCATCGCGAGCGGAAATCGATCACGGCAGTGCGTGGCCCGAAGTCGGTCGCAGACGAGCTCTTCGTCTTTACGTGGCTGTTTCCGGATTACATCCGGGATATCAACTATGAGATGGAACCCGGCTTGTTTGCTGGTGGCTATAAACTCAACATCCCCGAGAGCGTCGGCGGGCCGTGGATGTACGTTCCCTGCGTGAACCTGAATCTTGTCAGCACGCACCTGATTGCCGGTTGGCGTGATAATGACGACTCGCGCTATTCGGTGCCTACCCTCATAGAGTAGACACTAGGCACTTGAACGTTTTGTGCTAGGAGAGACTTGGAACTTGTTCCTTGGTTCTTCGTCAGCAAAGCGGACTCTCGCCGCATCCGGTTTCTCGACCTCTAAAAGGTCGTGTCTCCAGATGCGGCTTTTTTTTTCAAAAAATTTGTGAGAGCTCAGAGACTTAGGGAGAACGGGAAGGGCGAGAACCCGTTAAGACCGAAATTGCGAGTTTTGCAGAGGTTTCTTTATACAAACTCATAAAATCCACAACGGCTTGATCAAGAATCACATCTTTGATTCGAAAAGGTTTGAGGAGCACCAAACCTTTAAAGGTCGTGCAACGGCTCAGTGCAACATACAGCTGTCCGTGGGCAAACGCTCCCCAGCCTACATCCACAAGAATGCGGTCAAATGTTTTTCCTTGTCCTTTATGAATGGTTACGGCCCAAGCAAGAGTAATGGGATATTGTGTGTAAGAACCAATCACAGACTCTTCAAGATCTCCATCACCGTCATGTTGATATTCAAATAATTCCCATTTATGTTGGCACACCTCTACAGAAGAACCATCTTCCAATTCAACTTCAAGCAAAGGAAATTTGGTAAGGTCTTTTTGTCTGATACGAGTAATGGTTCCAAGAGTTCCATTCACCCAACGTTTTTCAGGATCATTGGTGGTAAACATGATCCGTGCACCTTCTTTTACACAAATGATCGACTCCGAAGGCATTCTCCGGTCTGGAAGCTCGCCCGAAGACTGTGCCTTTAATTTCCATTCTTTTCCGGAAAGTTGCTTTAGTTCATATTCATTGCGTTGCTGAGCCATCTTATTGGTTGTCGTGAGATGAATAAATCCTGTTTCTTCTGCCGGATCAAAATAAGGATCATGACGTTCATTCCACGCATCGGCATCGGTTTGGTCCGTTGTTCCCGTGCGTAGCCTTTCCAATAAATTGATAAACGATTGTTCTTTTTGACGATACACTTTTTTCAACTCGATCAACTGTATGTTTACCTCGTGCATGACATTGGCAGAAAAAAAATAGGGAGAGACATACTCTGTTTCAAAACGAACTGTTTCATCGCGCGTAACAACAGGAGGAAGCTGGAATAAATCTCCGATAAAAATCATTTGAACTCCTCCGAAAGGTTCTTTCGGTCGCCCGCGATTTAAGCGCAGCGCGCGATCAATACAATCTAAAAGATCCGCACGCACCATGGAAATTTCATCAATAATAATCGTCTCGATTGTTTTAAAAAGAGGCAACGCATCGGGAAACGCTCTTTGAACCAATTCAGGACGAATTGCTGGATGAAAACCAAAAAAGGAATGAATAGTTTGTCCCTTTACGTGAAGGGCTGCTACACCTGTAGGCGCCAACACCACATGTTTTTTCTGTGTCTGTTTGCGAAAATATTCAAGAAGGGTCGATTTTCCCGTTCCAGCACGACCTGTCAGAAATAGATGGTCATCTGTTTCATTCATTGCTTTATACGCCGCTTTAAATTCCTTTCCAATCGTTATTTTTTTAGACATAGTCGTATACAGCAGTATAACAAATGGAACAAGAAAGATTTTACAAAAATAATCGTACTAACCGCAACTCGTCGTAAGAATACTCTTCTCCAAGCAATGCTCTGACTGGTGTGAGCGCGTTGGAATGCGTTTGAAGAAACGCGTGTTTTATTTTTTGGAAACGCTTAAATTCGGGTTTGAGATGTTCTATATCAATAAACTCTCCTGTCTGAACAAGCTGTTCTAGGTGCTGAACAATCGTTGAACGAGCCAATTTGCGTTCCTTCATTATTTTTTCCAAAGAATATTTCTTCTCAACGAGTTCTTTTGTTTTTTGTACAGTAGACCCGACTCGTTCTTTTTTTAACAAAACAACTTTTTTCTTTGGTGTGGTTACCGTAATCCCCTTCTCTTGGACGTATTGTACGATACAATTCACAAATATCTCTCCATACTGCTTTAATTTTGTCTCTCCAACTCCAAAAATCATTGAAAATGAATGTGTGTCTTGAGGAAATACTCGTGACATTTCTTGAAGACTTCTGTCTCCAAACACGACAAACGGAGGAACACCTTGCTCATCAGCAAGGCTTTTTCTTAATTGACGCAAACGGGTAAAGAGGTCGAAATCGTAGTCTGTCTCTTTTTCTTTTTTGGTGCGTTTCAAAACAGCAAGCGTTTCCATTTTCGGCAACAAGATAGGTTCCCGTTGTTTTAAAACGAATTTTCCTTTATCGCTGACTCGCAGGGTAGGATATTCCCCAAGCTGTTTTTCTAAAAATCCATATCTCAATAGTGAATCGATACAAAGCATTATCTCCTGACGAGAAGCGTCTTTAGCAATGCCATACACAGACAATTGATTATGTTTATTCTCAACAACGCGATCCCTGGCAGATCCGCGAAGGACATCGCACACGTATCCTGCTCCAAACCGTTCTCCTGTGCGCAAAACCCCTGAAAGAATTTTTTGAGAAAGGATCGTGGCGTCCTGAAGTTCAACAGATGGCGCCTGACATACGTCGCAGGTTCCACAAAACGATTCTCCCCATTCTTCTCCAAAATAACGCAATACGTATTGTCGTCGACAGGCAACAGATTCACAGTACCCAATCATGTCAGATAACTTCTTTTGCGCTTGGGCTTGTTCTAATTCGTCTTGGATTTGTGCAATAAAATAATCCTGTTTGCGTTTGTCTGCATAGGTATAAAACAACACACACTCACTTGGCAGACCGTCGCGTCCGGCACGACCGGTCTCTTGATAATATCCTTCAATCGTTTTTGGCAAGTCCATATGGACGATCAATCGCACATCAGGCTTATCAATCCCCATTCCAAACGCAATGGTTGCCACAATAATATTCACCTCATCACGAATAAACGCTTCTTGTGCACGCGTCCGCTGTTGTTTCTCAAGTCCGGCATGATAGGCAAGAGCTTTAAACCCTTGCGTATGTAAATCAGATACGAGACCTTCCGTATCTTGTCGAGAAAAACAATAAATAATGACGGATTCATTTTTATGGCGAGATAAAAGCGTTACGAGCTGCTGGAACGCTTGCTGTTTTGGCTGTACGCAATAAAAAAGATTGGAACGATTAAAACTGGAAAGAAAGACACGAGGTTGAGGCATGGCTAAATAACGGACAATATCCTGACGAACACGCGTCGTCGCTGTCGCTGTTAACGCAATGATATTCACGTGAGGAAACAGTGTGCGTAATTGAACTAATCGTCGATAATCTGGTCGAAAATCATGACCCCATTCAGATACACAATGAGCCTCATCAATGGCAATCAATCTAACATTCAATTGCAAAAGAAACGATTCAAATCCTAAAGTTCCCAAACGCTCAGGGGCCAGATAGAGAAGTTTTAATTTTCCTGATACGGCTTGTTCTTGAACGATCTGGATTTCTTGCGCGCTTAAACTGCTATTGAGATAGCTTGCAGGAATACCGTTTGCATTAAGTCCATCCACTTGATCTTTCATCAGGGCAATAAGGGGTGAAATAACTAAAGTGATTCCATCTCGCATGAGTGAGGGTAATTGATAACACAAAGACTTTCCTCCACCTGTTGGAAGAAGCACAAGCACATCCTCCCCGTTCAACACGGTTTCAATAATCTCCTGTTGATAAGGTCGAAACGCATCGTATCCAAAATAGGTCTTTAATCGCTCTAACATAAGGTCTAAAGGTTGATCAACAAAAAACCCTCCAAAAGGAAGACACGGGTAAAAGAACTATGAAGCACGTTTATTTGAAAAGGAAATTTTGCTCAGTCCCATCATCACTAAAAACAGAACAACCGAACACAACACGATGCTGGCCCCACTTGCCAAATTTAAATAATAAGACCCTATTAACCCAAAAACAACAGAAAAAATGGAAAGAGATAAAGAGATCATCCATGTTGAACGAAAACCCAGACGAAATTGTTCAGCCGCAAGAACAGGGATAACCATCAATGCTCCAATAAGTAGAACTCCTACCACATTAATAGAGATCGCAATGACAGTAGCTCCAAGTACCGCAAGTGTGCGATTAAGAAAACGAACCGGAAGGCCGCCGGATGCTGCCACGTCCTCATCTAATGAAACCGCAAAAAAAGAACGCCAGAAAATTCCTGCAAGAAGACAGACAACAGCTCCCATAAATGCAATCTGCCTAATTGTCTCTTGACTGACAGTGAGAACACTCCCAAAAAGATAGTTAGCAACATTGACGCCTCCTGCAGGACGCAAACCAATAAGAACGACTCCCAAAGCCAAGCCCCCAAAGAGAAACAATGAAACAACGGTATCAGAAGAAAGAGTCCGCTGTTCCCGAATGCGTTCCATGCCCAGGATCGCGAGCAAGCAGGCAATCAACGCCGACCACACAGTGGAAATTCCCAAAAAAAGTCCTCCTGCTACTCCTGCAAGAGAGACATGAGCCAATGTATCGGCAATAGCCGAATAACGTCGTACCACAAAAAAAATGCCGATCGTCGGAGCGACAACCGCGAGAATAAGCCCGGCTTCAAAAGCTCGGATCATGAAATCATACTGAAGAATTGTTGGCATATTAGATTCCGTGATGTTGGATAAGCTCCGACTTAGTCGGATGATACAGATCGTGTAATTGCGTCCCTGTTAACATACAAGCTTTGGACCCGTGACAGACAAGCTCGTGACGCAAACAAATCGCGGAGTCAGCCTCTTTAGCAAGCCGATGCACATCGTGAGAAACAAACAAAATCGTTTTCCCTTGTGCATTGACATGACGAAGGGCTTCATAAAATTCTTCACGCGAGTCTGGATCTAATCCATCAACTGGTTCATCCAAAATCAAAATATCGGGTTCAGCGGCCAGAGCGCGAGCTAATAACACCCGTTGTCGTTCACCACCCGAAAGAGAAGCGAATGTTCGATTACGCAGATGAGAGATAGACATTATTTCAAAAGCTGTATTTACGGCTTGCTGATCAGATGGACCCAAACGATTCCAGAATTTAAGTATTTGTGTTCGTCCAGCCATAACAATCTCTTGAGAGGTCGCTGGAAAGGTTGGTTCAATGAGCCCTCCGCGCTGTGGCACATAACCTATACGACGTCGGACATCGCGAGTTGTGTTTGAACGACCAAAAATCTGTACAGAGCCGGATGTGGATGGAAGCAGACCCAACAGAACTCTCATGAGAGTCGTTTTTCCTCCTCCATTTGGTCCAATAACAGCTGTGTAGGATCCTTTCTTTACGGAAAAAGAAAAATTCTCAAACAAATGTTCGCCATTGCGAACATAAGAAAGTCCGATGGCTTCTATCGCTGGTGTAGACATTACTGACATAACATCGCTGTACGCAGATTATTAAGATTATCGCGCATAATACTTAAATAATTTTTTCCTAAACTAAACTCTTCTTGGGTCAATCCTTCAAGAGGATTAAAAACGAGCGTTTGTGCGCCGATCTCACGAGCAAGAGTTTGTGTAAGTTTAGGATCTACTAACGTTTCAAAAAAAATATATTTTACTCCCAACTCTTTGGCAACTTCTGAAAGCTTGGCAAGCGAACCCGCCGAAGGTTCTTCATCTGGAGAAAGACCCGTGAGAGAAAGCTGCTGAAAATCGTAATCATGTGCAAGATACGCAAAAGCAGCATGAGAAGTGACGGCTACACGAATATCACATTGAGCAAGTCCTTGTTTATACTCTTGATCGAGTTTCTCAAGTTCGTCAATAAAAGAGTCAGCGTTCAACTGATATTGTACGGCATGTTCTGGATCAATGACGGTCAACGCGTCGGCAATGGCTTCTACTTGATATTGGGCACGTTTTGGACTTAACCAAAAATGTTCATCAAATAACTCTTCTTCATGATCTTCACTTTCTTCTTCATTTTTTGTTGCAGGTAAAAGATTTGTCATAAAATCACTCATTTCTAAGATCTTCACTCCGTTTTGTTCTATTGAAGAAGCCAAATCAGAAGCCCAGGCATCAACACCGCCTCCATTGAAGACAAAAAGATCCGACTCATAGATAGTTTGAATCTGGCGAGGAGCTGGTTCAAAATCATGAGGTTCAACACCTGTGGGAGTTAAGGATTGAACATGAACAAACTCCCCGCCCACTTGACGTGAAAATTCAGCCAGAGGATAAAAACTCGTAGTAATTTCTATTTTTTCAGAGCGAGGGGTTGATTGATTTGTCACAAAAAACAACAAATAAATAATCATCGCCACAAGAGCGATGACAATAAAAGCAATAATCAAACGAAATATTGATTTGGACATAAAAACTCTTATATTTATAAATGATATCAAGAGATCAGTAAAAAACGAAGTTAATCATCCATTGCAATATACCCATAGGGGGTATATGATTTTCTTATATGGAAATAAAAATGAATAAAAATCTTATTCGTCGCCTGAGTATCATTGAAGGACAAATTCGGGGTCTACGAGAATTGATTGTCCAAGGCGCCTATTGTATCGATATCATCACACAGACATCGGCAGTAAAACAAGCTCTTTCAGGGGTTGAAGATATTCTTCTTGAAAATCATCTGGGAACCTGTGCGATCAATCAGATCAAAAAAGGCGATGAGGAAAAAGCTGTCCAAGAAATCATCAAGGTCTATAAGCTCAAACGTCGTTAAATACTTAAATTTCGTTTTATGCATCAAAAAATTATTCCTATCCGCGGCATGCACTGCCATTCTTGTGAACTTCTTCTGGAAGACAGCCTAGGTGAGATTCAAGGAGTCAAAAAAGTTAAAGTAGATTTTCGCAAAGGTCGCGCGACGATTGAACACGATGCAGACATTCCCAGCGAAAATGAAATCGCAAACGCGGTGAAACAGGCTGGATATGAAGTCGGAGAGCCAGGTCTACTGCCATGGATCACCAAAGACCCTACAGACTGGCGTTACATATTCCTGGGACTCTTCCTGCTTGCTGTTGTTTATTATGTTTTGCGCGGCACAGGACTCTTGGATGTTGCGCTAGATGAAAAGGAAGTAACCCTAGGTTTCGCTCTGCTTCTTGGTCTTGTTGCCGGCGTGTCCACCTGCATGGCGCTTGTAGGCGGACTTATTCTAGGCGTTGCGGCTCGACACGCTGAGCTTCACCCAGAGTCCACAGCTTGGGAAAAATTCCGACCACATCTGTTTTTTAATACAGGACGCGTGTTGGGTTACGCCTTCTTAGGGGGACTTCTGGGACTGCTTGGGGGATTTCTACAGCTTTCTATCGGTTTCTTGGCACTGCTGACACTGATCGTAGGAGTGGTCATGATTGTGTTGGGCATCAAGCTCACAAATCTCTCTCCACGCATTTCTGCAAGTTCACTAACTCTCCCCTCTTCTATCGCGCGTTTCTTTGGTATCTCGGAACATCAAAAAGAATACAGCCATAAAACATCTCTCTTGACGGGAGCTCTGACATTTTTTCTTCCTTGTGGGTTCACTCAAGCTATGCAGCTTTACGCGGTTAGTACGGGAGACTTCAAAACAGGCGCGCTCATTATGGGAGCTTTTGCTTTGGGCACGGCCCCTGCCCTTCTTGGAATTGGCGGTCTCTCTTCGATTATGAAAGGGACAAAAGCTCGAATATTCTATGTGTTCGTAGGAATCCTCGTCATCGCTTTTGGGATATACAACATTCAAAGCGCTATGGCCATTTTGCCTGCGCAATCGTCTTCTGAAAACGAGCTTAATTACACGCCGGTCAATAACGATGTCACGCAAGAAAATGTTCAAACCATCAATATGATCCAATCTGCTTCCGGATATTCCCCAGAAATTCTGCGCGTAAAGGCAGGGCTTCCTGTGCAATGGGTCATCACATCTGAATCTTCGTTTACCTGCGCTTCGAGTCTTGTCGTTCCCTCTTTGGGAATAAGCACGAATCTCAAAAAAGGAGAAAATGTGATTGAATTCACTCCGACAAAAACAGGTTCCATCCCCTTTTCCTGCTCGATGGGGATGTATCGCGGAACCATTATCGTTGAATAAAACCTCTCTCAAAACTCGCGATCTTGCGGCTTACGGGCGCCCGCCGACTCCACTCTCCCTATAGGAATAGGGTTCGTAGAGCTCGGCAGCCCGTGCACCGCAATCTCATCGAATTTTGAGAAAGGTCTAAATAAAATATATGACTGAACTTACATTCAAGATCACCAATTTAACTTGTGAAGCCTGTATCAAGGTATCGACGAAAACTCTTCAAACATTACCTGGAGTTAAGAGCGTATCCGTTGATTTGCAGACCGGCTCTACACATATCACTTCGGAGGAACCCATAAATCCAGATGATGTCGCAAATGCATTAAAAGCCAAAGGCTACATTGTCGCATTCTAATCCTACTCGTATGGATAAACTCTTTCGCGTTTCTGGAATGCATTGCGTCTCCTGCGAAACGCTTATTAATGAAGAGGTTTCAGATATCCCCGGCGTAACCAATGTTCTGACAAACGCTCAAGACGGAACATGCCGTGTCTCAATGGACACGGATATTCCTGATGAGACGATTGTACAAGCGATCAAAACAGCAGGTTACGAAGCGACTGCGGAAAAAAAACCGTCTGAAATACAGACATCGGTTCCTCCTGAAAAATCGGTAAAGCTTGTGGAACAGGAAGGCCAAAATATTCGCTTCCAATATCTCACCCAAACACGCGGTGAGGGAACGATCGATCTGGATCAAAATGGCCGTCCGGCTTTCCACGGCACGATCACCAAAGAAAAAAGCGGAACATTAAAATTCCCTGCCAATCTAAAAGAGAACGCGCAAGAAATTGCACGATCGTTTGAGACGCTTATTCAGGATAAAACAATCGCATCGCCACAGCCTCTTACAGAACGGTTGTCGGACATGTCTTTAACAGACAAACGTCTCGTGCAATCCCAACAAGAGCAAAAAACAACGCTGCACCTCTCTGGCATGCACTGCACCTCCTGCGCAGGCGTTATCACGAAAAGCCTTAAAAAATTAACGGGCGTGGTGGAGGCTCAAGTCAGCTTTGCTACAGAAAAAGCGCGGGTCACGTTTGACCCAAAACAAACCGATGAATCAGCCATCATCGCGCAGATAAAAAAGGCTGGCTACCGGGTCCAAGTCGCCAATACCGCCAATCCAGAGGAAGATCGCGTCCGTCGACATCAAGAAATTCGCTCCTACTGGCGCAAATTCGTGATCGGCACCGTTGCCTCCCTTCCAATGCTCTATTTCATGTTCCTGGATTTCTTTTTCTTCCTTCCCGGCCGAGCGCTCCTTCTACCTTGGGTGGGTATCGTCTCCTTTGTGTTGGCAACTCCTGTCCAAATTTTTCTTGGTGCTGGATTTTACAAAGGCATGTGGTCAAGCCTGAGGATGAAGACGTTCAACATGGATAGTCTCATCGCCATCGGCACAAGCGCTGCGTTCATTTACAGCGTTGTAAATATTCTTATCTATGCTTTCACAAAAAATTCGATATTGGGAATAGGCGGCGAGAAAATTCCAGAACTGTATTTTGAAACAGCGGCGTTCCTCATCACTTTCGTTCTCATGGGCAAATGGCTTGAAAGCAAAGCCAAAGGCCAAACGTCCGACGCCGTGCGCAAACTCATGGATCTGCAAGCAAAAACGGCACGTGTGATGCGCCAAGGAAAACCAATAGACATTCCTATTGGGGAGGTTGTGGAGGGTGATATCGTCATTGTTCGTCCTGGAGAAAAAATTCCGGTTGATGGAGTGATCATGACAGGAGATTCTTCTGTTGATGAATCCATGCTCACCGGAGAAAGCATTCCCGTGGAAAAACATCCGGGCGCTAAAGTGATTGGAGCCACCATGAACAAAAATGGCGGCTTTGAACTGCGTGCTACCAACGTAGGATCGGAAACCGTACTGGCGCAAATTATTCGTTTGGTTGAGGAAGCTCAGGGATCTCGCGCACCAATTCAGGCGTTCGCGGATCGCATTTCTGCACGATTTGTCCCAGCGGTCATCTTGATTGCGATAGCAACGTTCCTCGTGTGGTTCTTTATTCTAGGTTCAACACTGAGCTTCGCACTCATGGCGTTCACGGCCGTCATCGTCATCGCCTGTCCCTGCGCGCTGGGTTTGGCAACACCAACCGCCATCATGGTCGCAACCGGCAAAGGCGCACAAAATGGAATTCTCATCAAAGGCGGAGAACCTCTTGAGGCAGCCTGTAACGTACGATCTATTATTTTTGATAAGACAGGAACGCTCACAAAGGGCAAGCCGGAAGTCACAGATGTTCTGGTAACCGGTTCCTGTGATGAGGATGAAGTGATGGAAATCGCCTCGGGACTCGAAGCCAAATCCGAACACCCTCTTGCCGAAGCGATCTGTCGTTATGCGCAAGAAGAATCCCTCGTTAATGCCCAAGTCACAAACTTCCAAGCGATTCCAGGCCACGGCGTCAAGGGCGACGTGAAAGGTGCTACATACTACTTTGGCAACCGAAAACTCATCAGTACACTCACGATCGACATGAGTCGTTTGGAGAGAAAAATGCGCCGTCTTGAAGAAGAAGGCAAAACCGCGATGCTGTTTGCCAATAATAAAGAAATACTGGGAATCATTGCCGTGGCAGACGCCATCAAAACCTCAACGCCCAATGCGATCGCCTCTCTCAAAGGGATGGGACTCACCATTTACATGATCACCGGAGACAATACGCGAACCGCTTCAGCCATCGCGCGACAGGCAGGTATTGAAGAACAATATGTTCTGGCAGAAGTCTTGCCTGAGGATAAAGCAAACGAAGTGAAAAAAATTCAAGCAACAGGAGTTCGAGTCGCGATGGTTGGCGACGGACTCAACGATGCCCCAGCCCTTGCTCAAGCGGATATCGGAATTGCGATGGGTAGCGGTACAGACGTAGCTATGGAAGCCGGTGGCATCGTGCTGATGAAAAGCGATATTCAGGATGTCGTGTCGGCTATTGAGTTAAGTCGAGAAACTCTCACAAAAATAAAACAAAACTTATTCTTCTCGTTGTTCTATAATGTCATCGGTATACCGATTGCCGCGCGTGTCTTCATCGGTCTTGGAATCGTTCTTCGGCCTGAGCTTGCGGGTCTTGCCATGGCACTGAGTTCCGTCTCGGTCGTTTCCAATTCCCTGCTCTTGCGTCGGTTCCGTCCAAATCATCGTAATTGGATTTCCACCTTTGCTCCGATTGTCATGACCTCAGTATTTACCATCGCATTCATCTTACTGGCTCGTATAAGTGTGATGACTAATGGTTAATGAATCGTCAAACAAAAAACAGCTCAATGCTGTTTTTTGTTTTGATGGTCCGTTTAATTTAAAAAAACGTTTCCACAACAGACGTGAAAACGTTTAGAGAAAAACGGAGATTTATTTACAGGAGTCACCTTACAGGAGTCATCACTCCGGTTCGTTTATCCGTGCGGTAATAAATCCTAAAATGTGTACCGAGTGTACCGGATCGAGCCCGAATCTCCCAACCATCACCCGATCCATCCTCGATACTAACAGAGGCGACGTGAACATTCATCTCCAGTCGAGCAGGATGTCCATCATTTTAAACGATGAACGTCACAGGACGAGGCTTGTCGAACGTTCGATCAAAAAGAGCCAGCATGAGATCGTACTTGTTGGGACCATTCACAATCTGACGTGGAGTCATACAACACCTCGTGAGCAAAAGACTCCTCTACTGACGCAGGAGTCAAACGTCTAAATCTCAATGATTAAGATTCACGACAAAGGCATACACCCAATGAACCACCGAAGTGGTAAATCTCGTCGTAGACGAGGTCGCGACTCGTGCATCGCTACTTTGCGTAACTAATGATATGAAGAATGATAGAAATGACCAGAATGATCATCCCTCCAGTACCGACGAATGCTGCGATGAGCAGTGGACCCATCCCAGAAAAGAAATCCTTCTCTACGTCCGAGAAAGCATCTGCGTTCATCATTCCCTTTATTCGTTTGAGCTGATTTGTGATGACGTAACCATAACCCACCATTGTGACGATGAGCCAAAGATACCAGTAAGTCGAAATGATATCCATCGAGTTACTTCTCCATGTTTGAATAAATCCGACATTTTCCCAAAATAGGATACCTGTCGAAAGGTCGTCGTAATGACGAAGGAATATACAATAAAACCGACTTTTTTGTCAATGAATCCTTTAAAAGTGAATCCTTTAAAAGCTTGCTCTGGTTAGATTATTAAATCGGTTGACACTTAATTGAGAACCAAAAAAAATAATTAAGATACACGGCAAAACTTAGCCAAGCCAAATAAGACATCAGAAACCAAGCAGCGGATTTGGATATTTTTCTAAACGTTATGATTGTAAATTAGTATATTACCACACCGACTCTCCAAAGAGTTCATCTTTTGTATCATTGATAGCATCGGCTTTCGTCTTGTGAATAGTCCCGTCAATATGGTTAGGCGGTACATAGACAGTCGCAATAATCAATGGTTCACTTCCTGTATTTATCACATTATGCTTGATCCCAGGAGAAACAATTAGCACATCTCCTGAACCGACAACAGATTCCTCTCCATCCAAAATGGTTTTTCCTCTTCCTGATTGGAAATATAAAATTTGTTCTACATACGAATGCGTTTCCTCACCAATATCTTCTCCGACAGGAATATTCATCACAACAAGCTGACTTTTATGAGTAGTGTGTAGAACGGTACGAAAATTTTTATTTTCAGTTGCAATACGAAGAATATTTGTCATGTAAGACATACGACATTTTTAATGATAAATCTTTTATCAAATTTAACTCGACGTCCAACCACAAGGCTTTCAATAAATGGAGTAATTCCATGAAATGCCAAAAATAACCAACCTACTCTTCAAATTCGTTGCCCAACGCCATCTTCCACCTTGCGATGATCATTGTTCGTGATATGTCATCACGCGCAACGTGCGAACTTTTTGCACTTAAAATGCTTCACAATCTTCCAGTCAGAAAATTACTCTTTATCCGTAAAGATAACTAATCGGTCGGTATATTGATTCGTGTTTGTGTCCCACGTTCCATTACAAGTAATAAGGTTCAAATGGGCCTTGTCGTCGATTGAAGTAAAAATCTCGGTTGCATCTGCTCCAGCTGGATATATACGAATTTCACGCACTCGAAACGAAAGAGACATCCCTTCATTTTCAACAATGATTATGTCACCGATCGTTAAATTATCCAGGTCAGCGAACACACCAGCATCACCTGTGGGGGAATCGACATGTCCCGCAATGACGGCACTTCCCATTTCACCTGGACGGGGACCTAGTTCATACCAACCAGTATCGAAAGGATTTTTAGGCACGTCCATCGACCCGTCTGCTGCCAACCCTACGTTTTGTATTGGTGCATCCACGCCAATACGACTTATTTGCAAACGCATAGGAAGTTCAACTTCTTGCGCTGGTGTTACAACTTGGTCTGATTCGGGAACAACAACGAGAACTTGAGAACTCGTCTGAGAAACCACCCTCTCTTGAGAGACCGCGAGTTGCGATGGAATTTCTGTGAATTTTTCCAGGACGCCCGGTACAGGATTACCACTGAGATTATGCCAAATTAAGACACTGAATACTGCCGTAGTTTGGATTTTTTTGTAGTGACGCCCTTGTTTGTTAATAAAAATTATTTCAATAATCGATTATTTTACCGACTTTTTCTGAAGCGTGTAAAAAACGAACAGACTCAAAATTAAGAAAAAAGAAAGACTAATGATCCACCCAAAAAATCCACTGTAGGCAGGCAAAAATCCGGCATTAGGGAGGGAAGGAACAGATGTTGTTGTGACAATGACCGTCGCGATGGCGAGATCTCGCACTGTAAAACCATTGGCTTCACCGGTTGCTGTTGCGGTATTTGTTGTGGTTTTGGTAAGCGTCGACTCACACGTATAAATCCACGACTCGGATGGATCCAGAAGTTCATTGCCATTTGTGTCACCAGAAACAAAGTTCATTGGCGAACATTTGTCATCCATAAGCGTGACATTATTCAGAGGTTCAGTTCCTGGATTTGTGATGGTTTCTGTGTAGGTGATCGTTCCACCTCCAGCCAAGAGTGCGAGTGGATCTGGGACTTTTGTGACGTGGATCAATGGCGGTACGAGTTCTTCACCGACAACAACGGTTGCGCTTGCAATGTCTGACGCGCTAATGCCGTTGGCCCATCCAGTAGCAACAACGATGTTCGTATGTGTTTCTGAAAGGATGATGGCACATTGATAGACCCAAGTTTCGTTTACATCAAGAGCTTCATCGTTATTTATGTCTCCAGATTCAAAACCAATGGGGCTGCATGTATCGCCTACCATTGTAATGTCTGTGACAGGAACGGTTCCGATATTTCGAAGTGTGTACGTGTATTGTACTAATCCAGAACCATCTGGAAGAGCTAAAGGATTTGGAACTTTTATCACATCAATAAGCGGTGGAACAAGTGGAACGGATACGGGCTCGCCAATATCGTCGTTTGTAATCACACAGGTCAGCTGCTCTCTGGAACTTAGAGTCAGTTCGCCATTGGCGTCACAATCACCTGAAAACGTTTGGGTGTAACCTGAATACGCCGTTTCTCTCACCGTAAATAAAGCTCCGCCTTCAATGGTTGGGTAATTGTAGGTGACTCCAGAAAGAACCACATGGTCGTTCACAAACAGTGGAAAGTCGTTAATGGTACTTTTTCCACCGTTGTCATTGATCACTGTTTTTACCACCGTGATGGTTCCCGCAAGAAGGGAGCTTGAAGATCCACCTGATGGGGGGACGGTACAGACGGGTTCTGTTATTTGGTTACTATCCATGGTCACTTGAGCGATACGTGAGAATGCCCTTCCTTCCAATGTTGCATTGGAGGCCAACGAGATCAGCTCAGAATTTGCGATGATCGTTCCAACCATCTGCGCTCCAACACCGATCGTCATAGCAGCTGGAATCTGCCAGTAGACGTTGCATGCTGTTGCTCCATTTGTCAGAAGCACTCGTGCACCGGCTGAAACGGTCACACTCGATGAACTACGAAAAATATACACCCCTCCCCCATTAAGAGTAAGAGTTCCATTAAGCGTTGTTGCTCCAACCGTGTAGACGCCAGGAGTGACGGTATTTGTTCCAGCCAGGTCAAGAGATCCTGTTGCCGCCTCTGCATTAAGGGCATTATAAGCAGATAAAATAGCAGCCTCTACTCCAGAGGCTGGAACGTTTATGCTTCCGTCGACTTGGGCTGCGTCATCAAGATTTGTGACAGAAGAATCAGCCCCTACATTTCCCCAGATATGGGTCGTTCCGACAGCAGAGTTGTTTGTCGCTCCAGCTTTTCCAAAAACCGCATAACTCTCTGCAAGACCTAACGAAGGTGCTGTTGCTGCAATGACAGGAACAACGCCACCCATGAAACCCAGGACAAAAGAAAGAACCGCTGTTCCTGCTATGAATCTAAGATAAAAGAACTTCATAAAACAATTAATGAATAGCTCATTTAGAAATTTATAAGCATATTATAGCAATAATTCTAAAATAAATCCTGCAATCGAAAAACGATCACCTTTAGATGATCGTTTTTCGTGGCAGGGGCTCGCGAGCGAGGTTAGAACGTTAGTGATCTGTGAATTCTTTAAGGAGAGGGTGATCTGGCATTAACTCACGAATAATATTTTTTTCATTCTGAAACCATTCCGTGACGGCATCAATATGGGATAACCCTTCGGATTGACGACGACGCAGAAATTCAAACTTCTTTTGAAAGAATTCATGGTGTTTTTGGATGCGTGTCGGTTCCTCTAACGTCCATAACCCCTCTTTGAGCGCCAGTCCTTCTTTTTTGGCTAACACTTCTTGATCCAGATATCGATTTTTGGTGAGGTCGAAATCAATGGCCTGTACGACCGCCACACCTATGCCAAAAATATGGTCTGCAAAAATTTTTAGCCGCACCTCACGGGTTTTCTCGCAAAAAATTGTCACTGTTCCCGTCAGATTATGTGCCTGGATTAATTGCTCTGAAAATAACAGATTCTCCAAGGTAGACAGAGATTGATCTTCGGAGAGAATTTTCCATTCCAAGGTATGTCTCTTAACCTCGTTGCGAGCAACGAGATGGCTCAAATGCCCAGCAATGAGTTCCGCCTCTGTTCCTGTGAATGGAGGATCACATTTTGTAGGTCCGCCACAGGGAATGATCATCGCAGATTTATTCCTGGCGATTTCGTATATCGTATTAAAAACAATAGCCAGATAGGTCTGATAACTTCTATCTGTTTCAATGCTTGTCGGAATTCCGTAACCGCAAATGATAAAAATTTGCATGCGCAACTACCCTATCAACAAAAGACAAGACCAGCAATTGGGTGCTTTTTTGTTCTAACGTTTTTTATGACTTAACCAAACAGAGCAGGGCTAGTAAGGGAGGTTAGAACTCTAATGATATTGAATAAACATCGTGGTTTGGTATTTAAAAAAAGAGTCTCATAAATCGTTGAGGATTCGAGAGACTCTATTGAGGAATCTTTGAAAGATCTATACCTGAATATTCGTGGAAGCCGAGCAATACCCCGGTCTGAGTGTTCAAAACTTCCTCACGTCCACTGAAGCGATTGAAGTCTCCAGAAGAACGATTTGTATAAACCAGATCATTCTCTGTATAAACATAAGGACCACGACCACCGACGAATTGACTTGCTTTATAGGTTTTGAGAAGCGCGCGTTTCAAAAATGCAATCACGCTATCTGTATAGAAACCACCGTAGCTCATCATCCAAACCGGATTTCCTTGATACCAAATGGCTGTTGTACCGGCAGACATCGGCGAATGAGGATTTACACAATAACAATCGAGTAAACGGAAATCCCCATCTTTAAAGTCGATCGCTTTGTACCCTGGCATCTGAGGAATGGTGATTTTCTGACCGCCACCAGTCGTAGCCCAGCCTTCTACCATTGCTTTGAAAAAGAACGCCTGAATTTGTGTTGTATCCATAACACTATCTCCTCATTGTTTGATCAACCTGAGTAAGTTAATCACTAAATATGGCAAATAACAAGAATCATAGAGCTTTCGAACAATTTGGAATACTGTATTGTTTTAAACGTACACACCTAAACTTCGCTGATATTTTTTTAAAAACCCAATTCAATCGAATCGGGGTTTCCTGCTCAATCGAGCAAAGATAGATTTACCCTATGAATGCACAAACTCACCTAAGTCAATATGTTCTAATTGTGCTGTTGGTGAGAGTGTGGCATCAAGCTGTTTGATCCCTTGTGTCTTAGCTTTCTGATCAAATTTACGAATAGTCTGTTCAAGTGCCTCACGTTGTTCCTCGTGCTGACCAAAGGCAGTGAACGCCTGGCGTGTAGTACTGACTAAACGTTCCCTAGCAACTGCATACGGAACACGAAGATAATAAACTTGGTCGAACAGATCCAGCACGTCGAATACATTGTCACTGACTCCAAGAACTACCACCGGCTCTTGTTCTGCGAGAAATGTACGAAGGGTGTCACGATTCCACAAAATGTGTGCGTGTTGAACCACTCTACATCCGCGTCTTTCAACTCTTCCGGAAACGGATCTTCCGTTCCATCTTCACGAACCCAACGACAGACAGAAGGGCCCATCGCATCCCCATCAATAGTATGAATACCCATCGTTCGCCACGCGTTTGAAAGATACGATTTCCGGAATAAGGTACAAAAACGTCGTGATATTTCCACGATATTTATAAGACTTCATTCAGTCTTTTTTTGTTTGGAGCA
>MHBF01000117.1 GCA_001803225.1 Lentisphaerae bacterium GWF2_44_16
CAATGAAATTAATGAGAGACCTTTCAGGGGGAAAACCGACATGCGGTATACTTCAGGCATTTTCGTATTGCGGACGTACCCCCTCCCCTGACAATATGAGGGAATGGGCTTCACAGGCTTTGAAAAACGGCGCGGAACTTATATTCTGGTACGCCAGTACTGGAGCTCCTATAAGAATTTCACTTCCTGATGTCTACAGGGAAAAACTTAGAATCAGCAGTATAATTCATGGAATGAATAAACTTAAAATCCCTAATGAAACAAAAACTGCGATATTTCTCTCGAATACCTCCCGCTGGGGCAATTTCGACAAACCTATTCATTCATATTACACAGTATATTCGATACTTGGGGAACAACTGAAGACATGGTTCAGGTTCATAAGCGACAGCGGTCTGAAACTCAAGCTTGACGATATATCAGGATATAAAACCGTATATGTTCCGCAACTCAAATACTGCGATGAAGCGACTGCGAAAACTCTGCTGAACTATGTCAGGAACGGAGGTCGGCTCATCATATTCGATCCCGAAGCCTTCACGTGGAATATTGACGGTACGCCTCTTGATAAAATCCGCAACGAGTTGATAGGCTGTCCAATCGGTAAAGAATTAGATCAGAAAAATATGATTGCCGCCAACGACTCTTACGGATTGAAAAAAGGGGATGAACTGCCTTTAACTCCATTGATGCATAGAGCTGATGCCGGAAAAATTCAGGCATTTGAAATCACGCCTCCTTCCGACGCAAAAGTTATCGCTAATTACCCGGACGGCAAAGCGGCGGCTTTTGAAAAGACCGTCGGAAAAGGTTCCGTAATATATTTTGCGTCCCAACCCTTCGGTAATTCAGATCTGGCGGCAAAAGATTCCAAATGGTCAGTCTTCATGAAGGGAATAGCAGAGCAAAGCGGCGAGAAAACCGATCTGCCAATATGGGATTTCGAGCTTCCCGCGAAAGGCGGCGAAATCGAAGTCAATTATGTAATTAAACCTGATACCAAATAAGGATACTTACAATGAGAGCTGTCAGCTGGTGGATTGTCTGGGATGATTTGAAATGGCCCGATGATGACGTATATGATAAGATAAAGCGACGCGCGGATTTGATGAAAGCATCAAACACGGACACAGCCGTCATCTTCGGGGCGCATTTCAGATGGGACTTCATGCCTATATGGGATTGTTTACATGATCTCATGGCGACAATAGCGGATGAACTGCATCAACGCGATCTGAAATTGATTGACCATCATTCAAGCGTGCTCGTACATCGTTATTCCAACCGCAAAGAAATGCGAAATGTGAAAATGCACTCCGGACCACACCTGCCTTTCTCTCCAAGTTACCAGGCAGCGGCATCCTGGGAATTTAACGGACATAAACTGGATGATTGGCGGATGATTGACGTCACAACCGGCAAACCTGTTTATCTTCCAGCTTATACGGCAGAAGAATTCTGTTTTAACAATCCCGACTTCACAAGATCATATCTCGAATACGTGAAACTTCTTCTTAAGGAAACAAAGATAGACGGCCTCATGTGCGACGATGCCATATTCTTCAGCGGTTACAGCTCCTGCGGATGCAAGCACTGCAAAGATAAATTCCAGAAACTTTACGGACATGAACTCCCGGAAGCGGCTGAGTCCTCTTTCTGGGGTAACTGGAAAAATCCGGCATGGAAAAACTGGCTTCAGATGCGTTATCAGAGCAATGGCGATTTTCTTTCACTTGTAAAAAGCGTATTGCCGGAGGATTTCCCTCTCATGAGCTGCTGTTCGGGAAGCAGTAACGCGGGATATAACTGTACAGGGCAGGATGTGCGTCAATTCAACCGCAGCTGCAATATGGTACATCTGGAAATGTGCGGAAACACTCCGCCTTTCAACGATCCCGGTACATCAAATCCGCCCGTTTCTCACAGACTGGTATCGGCCTCGCACCATCTGGCAGCCGCCATGCAAAAAAACTTACCCTGTGTTGGACAAGGCTATGGCTTTACCGAAGCCGGCGCTAATATTATATGGGCGGCAAATAAAATGCTCGGCGCGAACTGCTGGTTCTCTACCCTGAAAGCCAGACTGGGACTTCCGGTCTCGAAAATATCTCACTTGCCGGATGACGCGGAAGCGGCGGCAAAAGCGTTCACTTTTGAAAAAGAACACCCTGAATTATTCAAAAGCTCAATAAATTCCGAACTCGGAGTTTACTTTTCTTATAATACAAGAAACAATTCCTTTTTCGGGAGTACGGAACATGGTTACGCACACGATTATTTTGATACTCTCGAACACTTCTTTTCCTCTGGATTAACACCCAGAACCATACTGGAAATTCCGACAGATATAAATTCATGCCGGGCCATAATCCTGCCGTCAGCACTCTGTTTATCTGATATTGAAAGAGAGAATATCGGGAAATATATTGCAAATGGAGGAACAATTTTTGCTACAGGTCCCTTCGGCTTATATGACGGGAATGGAGATGCTTCACCAAGCCCGTTGTTATCTGAATACGGTATAAATATCGATTTTACAGAACCACAGAAACCAACAGATTTCTGGGGGAAAAAGTGGCTGTTTGAAGAAAGCGCTTCCTGCAAAAATCAGAAACAATGGTATGAGCTGACATCAAATTTCTTCTGGCATCCGGCCCGCATACAAGAAAAGAATAATACCCTAACCCTTTCTGAAAAAGTCAGGCCGTTTCTTGGAAATCCTCCATTGGAAATCGTCAATGCCGAAGGATGGCTGAGTTTACTGCACAGTTCCAGCGACGCTTCCCGGACTTGTATTATGCACATGCTTTCAGCGGAATACGAAGTCGAAGCAGATCAAAAGCTTGAAGCACAGCGCAAGCATAGAAGCAGAGTAAATCTTATCACCGGAGTCAAACCCTTGAACGCCTCCAGAAAAGTGGATTTCTCGCTGAACGCCAAATTCAAAGAAATAAAGGTTTTCATGCCATTTGAAAACTCAGAAGCCAGAGTACTGGAGGAAAAAGACACTGTTACGATTTACCTGCCGGAAAATTGCAGCTATTTTATAGTAACAGCCAAAGACAAGTAAGCGGCTGAAAAATTACGGGGCGATGTTTTTTCCATGCTTTTTACGGTAGCAGAAAGGAGAAATACCTGTCTGCTTACGGAAGACAAGGCCGAAGTAACATTGACCTGAAAAACCGCATCTGGACGCGACATCATATATTTTCATATCGGTGGCTTCAAGAAGTTTTTTTGCCTCTTCAATTCTGCGTTCCTTCAGAAAATCAGAAAAGCCGATTCCGCATTCATCCTTGAACAGATGGACAAATCTTGAAACACTCAATCCACAGAATTCCGCCACATCTGAGGCTTGAAGCGCTTTTCTATAATTGGCATTTATAAATCCAAGGGCCGTCTGCATTTTTCTGTTCTTCACTTTCCCGGCTATTTCACTCCTTATAAAATTTTCCCTGTTCTCCAATATAAAGGATGAAAGTGTCGATATAATACTTCTTGCGGCTTCGATTTTTTTAGCGTCATACTTTTCAAGACTTTCGTATTCCAGGGCCCCGAATATCTGTTTTGCGTTTCCACGCCTGAAGGGACCAATGAAAATAACACTATCCAAGGCATCGTCTATGAAAAGCGGCACGATAAGTTCCGTAACTCCGGCATGGCATCTGTTCAAAAAGGGCCTGCGCTGTTTTTCAGCCTTTCTGATGACAGAAACACAATCGTTGTGTGAACATCTCTTTATCAGTTTTTCATGAGCTTTGACTTTACGGCAGAATGGATTGCAGTGCAAAGACTGATGAGAAGGCAAAGAAGCATCAGCGGCTTTGCCGTTTGTACTTTTCCATACGGCTGAAAGCCCTGTCAGATTGCTGATTGCATCCAGCATCCTGCTTATTTCAGTGATATGCCTTTTGTATATTTTTATATATTTATTCATATTAAGTTCTTAATATAGCATAATATTTATAATTTTACAGCATAAGCGCATATAGATTATTTTCCAATTTTCATTTATAATATTGAGAAAACAAGGAGTTTCCAATGAATGAAATTATTATTCCATCCGAAAAGATACCAGTAACGGAAGAATGCGACATCTGCGTCATAGGCGGAAGCTGCACAGGTGTTTTCGCCGCGATAAGGGCGGCAAGACTGGGCGCAAAAGTGGTCATTGTGGAAAAACAGAATCGCTTCGGAGGCGTCGCTACAAGCTCTCTCGTCAACATGTGGCACAGTCTTTATGATACAGATTACAAAGAGCAGATAATTGCGGGACTTACGCTGGAAACAATGGAGCGTCTGGCGAAAAGAAACGCCGTGGCACCATTCATGAATTCAAAAGTTTACGGGATACCGCTGAACTCTGAAGAACTGACAATAGAGCTTGATGAAATGGCATTGGAAGCAGGCGTAAAAATTCATTTCCACACTTTCTTTTCATCCGCCGTCATGGAAGGCGGAAAGATGTCAGCCGTAATAATACAGGACAAAACAGGAAGAAAAGCGATAAGTGCAAAAATGTTCATAGACGCGTCAGGAGACGCCGACCTCTGCGTCAGCTCCGGTCTCGGAACGTATATTCCGGAACACATCCAGCCGCCAACCACGTGCGCGAAATTCAGCGCATGGGATTTCGGCGACATCAATCCGTATGAGCTTATCATGGAACACGCGGAAGAATACGGACTTCCCGAAGGCATTCTGTGGGGCGCTTTTGTTCCGCCGCACAATGATGTTTACATGCTCAACGGCACACGAGTAAAAGGCAAAAATCCGGCTGACGCGGATGCTCTGACATATTGTGAAATAGAGGGACGCAGGCAACTAAGGGCCATTACGGATATTTTCAGAAAAAACTTAAAAGGCAGGACGCCGCAACTCAATGCGCTTCCCTCATACATCGGCATAAGGGAAAGCAGGCATATTCATTCTCTTTACCATTTGAAAGGCGAAGATATTCTTAACGGCAAGAAGTTCGATGATGCCATAGCAAACGGAACATATCCTGTTGACATACACCATCAGGAAAAAGGCGGAATAACATTCAGATATCTTGACGGCAGAGAGCGTTATTCCCGTCCCGGCAAAAAAGCCGTTGAAAGCAGATGGAGAGAGGAACACCCGGACAATCCAAAATTTTATCAGATACCGCTTCGCTCACTGATTCCAGTGAAATCGAAAAATGTAATCTGTGCCGGACGGATGCTGGACGCCGATAAGGAAGCTTTTGCCGCAGCAAGGGTCATGGTAAATCTCAATCAGACAGGAGAAGCCGCTGGAGTCGCCGCTTATATCGCACTTCAGGAAAATATTGAAATCACAAAAGTCTGTCATGAAAAAGTCAGGAAAATACTGAAAGACGGAGCATCATGTATTATGGACTTGTGAACAGTTCACTATTATTATTTGGTCTGCGCGGACGTTACCGCTGCTTGTACAGGCGGGGCCTGCATGGGTTTGACTGTCATTCCGGCTTTTATTTTCTGAACGCCCTGCGTTACGACCATTTCACCTTCTGAAACGCCTTTTGTAATTTCACGGAACGCATTGACTTTTGAGCCGGTAACAACATTGCGGATACTGACCTTGTTGCCTTTTTCCACAACATAGATCTGCTCGCCTATCTGACTCTCGACAATCGCCGTTTCCGGGACAATCAGAGCGTCGGGCTTTTCGCCGAAAATCAGTTTAACCGGCACATACTGCCCGGGTATCAGGTCATAATCATGAGTGTTGCCCGTGCAAAGATTGGCAATAACTCCGCGTACAGTCACACAGTCAGTCGTCTGGTCTATAAGATAACTTATATAATCAATTTTTCCGTCACTGCGATAAATAGAACCGTTGGGAAGATAGAGCTGCATCTTCATTTTATCAGTAGGGAACAGTTTATTCTGACGTTTCAGGAGTTGGAAATCAAAAGATTTAGCTCTGCTTAAACTGAAATAGACATAAACGGGGTCCATCTTTATGAGTGTGGTCAGGACATCCCGCTGCTGTTCAACAAGATTGCCCACATCGATATTCGTTTTCTGTATCCGTCCTGTAAAGGGGGCGGTAATGGCGGTGAAACTCAAATCCAACTGCGCGCTGGCTATATCTGCCTTATCTTTTGCGACAGCCGCTAAAAGCTGGTCCCTCTGGGAAACGATATCCTGATATTTTTCAACTGACGTCGCCTGATTTTTAACGAGCAGATCATATCTGGAAACCTGCGTTTCCTGAAAGGCCAGTTTTGAGTCATCCAGTTTCAACTGGGCCTGAACCGCGTCCAGTTTTGCCTGAAAAGGACGGGGATCTATAAGGTAGAGCGGGTCTCCCTCCTTCACCAAAGTACCTTCAGTGAAATAGCATTTCTGGATATATCCCGAAACCCTGGGAACAATGTTCACGACTCTGACGGACTGAACAGTGCCGCTGAATTCGTCATAGAAAGGAATTGCCTGTTTTACAACTTTTGTGACGACCACTTCGGGAGGAGGCAGTTCTTTAAGAGCGCTGGAACGCCCGCAACCTTCAGCAAAAAACAAAACGGATATAAGCAGCATAAGTATCCGGCAGAAATTAAAAAAACTGATTTTAGAAGTCATATTTTATTCCTTTATTTTTCAATACCCTTTAATCCATCGGCCGCCTGAATATTTTCAGCGGGAGAAGATTTTTCCTCTTTTCTCTCCCTGATTCTCTCAATGACATAGTAAAACACGGGAACAAAAATAATAAGCGCGGTGGCTACAGCGAGGCCGCCGACAACAGAAGTCCCCAGAGACTGCCTGGAGCGTGCTCCCGCCCCGGAAGCGACAACCAGCGGTATCAGGCCGATAACAAAAGCCAGCGCGGTCATCAAAATCGGACGCAGACGGATTTTAGCCGCCTGGATTGTAGCATCCATTACGGAACTTCCCTTACGGCGCAAATCACTGGCGAATTCAACAATCAGTATTCCATTTTTAGCGGTAAGGCCAATCAGCATTACAAGCCCTATCTGTCCGTAAACATCCAAGTCCATTCTTCTAAGGAGCAGCGCGAGTACCGCCCCCATGAGGCCGAGAGGAACTCCAAGCAGTACCATGATCGGCATTGACCAGCTTTCATACTGTGCCGCAAGCACCAGGAAAACAAAAACAAGCGAAAGGGCGAAAATTATCGGCGCGAGGTCTCCGGCCTTCAATTGCTGATAAGTAATATTTGTCCATTCATAACCGAAGCCTTCCGGGAGGATTTTGGCGGCCAGTTTTTCCATGGCGTTTATAGCCTGTCCGGTACTGAAGCCCGGAGCATTGGCGCCGTTAAGTGAAATGGAATTATATTCGTTATAGTGCGAAATGTTGTAAGGGCCCACCATCGGCTTGATTTTGATAAGGGCGCTTATATCTATCATTTCACCTTTGGAATTCCGGACTTTCAGACGCCCTATATCTCTTTCGTCAGAACGCGAATTTTCTTCGGCCTGGAGGTAAACGCGGTAAACACGCCCGAACTTATTGAACTGATTGACGTATAGGGAACCGAGGTTTATCTGAAGAGTGGAAAAAAGGTCGTTAAGGGAAACCTGCAATGTTTTTGCTTTCGTGCGGTCGATATCCAGATATCTCTGCGGCGTAGCGGCATTGAATGTGGTGTAAACTCCTGTGAGTTCAGGCTCTTTACGCGTTGCCGCTATAAAATTGTTGGCGACATTTGAAAGCGCCTGAATGCCCTGCCCGTTCAAGTCCTCTATGGCAAAAGTGAAACCGCCTGTAGAACCCAGTCCCGGGATAGCCGGAGCGTTGGTTACAAGAATCCTGGCATCCGGTATGACGCTGACTTTTTTCTGTATGCCCCCCATAATGGCGTCAAGTTGCATTTCCTTGCTTTTGCGCTCTTTCCATGGTTTTAGAATTATAATGGAAAACCCGGTATATGGTTGTTTGATTGAATCGATAATATTATATCCGGAGATTTCAAGAACATGATCGACACCCGGCTCTTTCTCCACCAATTTTCTTATCTGTGCCATGACATCCTTAGTCCGGTCGATAGTCTGTCCTTCCGGCAGTCCGGCCATTACGAAGAAATAGCCCTGGTCTTCGCTGGGAACAAAGCCCGTGGGAATGGATGTGAAGCAAAATCCGGTAAACACGCAAAGCCCCAGAAAAACAGCCATGCTCAGATACCAGAAACGCGCCATTTTCCTGACTGTCGCCGCGTAAAATTCCGTAAGATGATGAAATGATTTGTTGAAAGCTTTGAAAAAAATGTTGGACTTTTCTTTGTTAACTTTCAGGAATACGCCGCAGAGCGCGGGACTCAGGGTAAGGGAATTTATACCGGAAAGGCCGACTGAAATAGCAATTGTCAGCGAGAACTGGTTGTAGAGCATACCCGTCATGCCGGGAATGAAAGCCACCGGCACGAAAACAGCCATCAGCACCAGAGTAGTGGCAATAATAGGCCCCCTCACCTCACGAATCGCGTCGGCTGTAATTTCCTTCAGATCTTTATCCGGGGTTTCATTGACTTTGCGCATAACGTTCTCAACTACGACAATAGCGTCGTCAACCACAAGCGCCACGGCCAGCACCAGACCGAGAAGGCTCAGGGTATTGATTGAAAACCTGAGGACGGCCATAAATATAAAAGCGCCTATAAGCGAAACAGGCACAGCTATTGTAGGAATAAGAGTAGCCCTGAAGTTTTGGAGGAAAATATAGACCACCAGAATAACGAGGATTATGGCCTCAATCAGGGTTATTACGACTTCATTAATGGAATCGCGTATGAATTCGGTGGTATCATGGAATATCCGCCATTGAACATCTTCAGGAAAATGCTTCTGAAGACTGTTCATTGTTTTAACAACGTCCTTTTTTATCTGGAGGCCGTTGGCGTTAGGAAGCTGGAAGACGATAATGGTAGCTGTCGGCCTGCCGTCAACCTTGGTATCCCAGTCATATTCTTCAGCGCCCAGTTCAACTCTCGCGATATCCCTGACCCGGACAATTCTCCCGTCCGACATCGCTTTTACGATTATGTCTTCAAACTGTGAAACCTGGTCCAAGCGGCCAAGTGTGTTCAACTGATACTGAAAAACCTGCGATTTCGGCGCGGGAGATTGTCCGAGGGCCCCGGCGGCAACCTGCTGGTTCTGTTCCTGGACGGCGGACTGAACATCAGTCGCGGTCAATCCCATATTATTCAGTTTCTGCGGGTCAAGCCATATTCTCATGGCATACTGGCTCAAGCCGAAATTGGTAACTGAAGCAACCCCCGGTATCCGGCTTAAAGCGTCTGTTATATGGATGTCCGCGTAATTCTGCAGAAAGCGGGCATCATAGGTGCCTTTCGGGGAAATCAGATTAACAGCCATGAGCATGTTCGTTGAATGTTTCTGAATAGTCAGGCCGACCTGTTTTACATCGCTAGGCAACTGCGAGAGCGCCTGGTTGCTCTGCGTGAGGATTTCCATCTGCCCGATATCTTCACTGTAGCCGACGTCAAAAGTAATGGTTATGAGTGAATCTCCGTTATTGGTGCTGTTCGAGGTCATGTAAATCATTCCGGCTGCGCCGTTGACCTGTTCCTCAAGCGGGGTTGTAACAGTGTTGGCGACAACGTCCGAACTGGCGCCGATGTACTGGGTCGTAACCTGTACCTGAGGCGGAACAAGAGGCGGAAACTGCGCGACAGGCAACACCAACATGCAGATAGCTCCAGCCAGTACAGTGATAAGCGCTATGGCCGCGGCAAATATCGGTCTCTTTATAAAAAAGTTCATTTATTATCCGTCTTTAGAAAAGTAAGAAAAAAAATTCGCATTAAGATAAGGCGGGGAAGATAAAAAATCAACAATGCCTGAAAACTTTCTTCAATCCCACTCATTTCAGACAGAAAGTATTGATGAAAAGTAGTTTTGCCGTCTCCATGTGTCCTATGCGTGGAATGCTCCAACGGGCGCGATGAGGAAAAAGTCTGAACGCCGTCCACTCCGAGCAGAATATAATTGTCATCCGTTTTCAGAAAGTCAAAAATTTTCTTCCGATTCAGGGCGGAAATCAGGAATGGCTTCGAACCATCCGGGAAGCCGCGGAAAATGAAAGGATCGCGATTAAATCCCTGTTTTTCATCATTGTATCTCAAGTAATCGCGCAAGATTTGATTTGGCAAATACAATCATCACTCACAATAATAGAACCGCAAGTTGTCATGCATCCAGCTTTTCTACCTTCCACGACTCAATGTTACGCTCAGTAGTGCTGAAATTAGCCCCGATGAGGATTACTTTCTTGCCGGAATTTATGAACTTCTGGAAATATCCTTTTTCGTGTATCTGCTTCAAAGCTTCTTCAGGAGACTTATTGAGCTTGAATTCGAATATGTAGATATATTTATCCGTCTGGGCAACTGCGTCGATATATCCGATGTTAGTGCTACATTCCGCTTCAATACGAAGCCCGATCAGCCGGAAAACAATGAAGAAAATCGTCTGATAATATTTTTCTTGGCCAATATGTATATCATTCGGAATGTTTGTAAAAAACAGCTTCATCTTCTCCATGAAAACATCAATTTCGCCGTCCCTCAGCATTTTCACCATGTCCGCGGCATAGACCTCGACACGTTCCTTGTTGACGCCGGAGTATTCGTCAAGCAAATACGATTCAAATGCCGCCTCGACTTCACGGTTGGGAAAATTAAGATAATAGAATGTATCGTCCTCATCCTGCACAAAGCTTTTTATTGTCAGATATCCGGTTTGAAAAAGCAAGGGCAACGTGCTTAACCGGTCTATTTCATACGAGGCAAACGCGAGCTGACTTACCCTCTGTGTCAATTCCTTCTCAAAGTCAAACTGCTGCTGTTTCGCCAGTTTCAGAAGAAAACTCGGCGTCCCCGTCTCAAACCAGTAATTCCTGAACTCTCCGCCGGACTCGAAGAATTTCCCTATGGAGACAGGATTATAAACGGTTTCCGCCTTCTGATGGAATTTATAGCCGTTGTACCACTCCCTGAGCTTGCCAAGCAGGGCTTTTTTGCCTATTTCCTGTTCCTTGACGACATGCTCAATGTATTCAGCAAAATTGCTTTCAAGTTCCTTCTGAGTGTAACCCAGCATCGTGGCATAACGGGCATCCATCGTAATGTCGGTAAGGTTGTTCAGCTTGGAGAAGACAGACACCTTTGAGAACTTGCTCACTCCGGTGAGAAGCACAAAGCGCTGATAGGGCTCCGTTGCCTTGATTACCGAATAGAAATCTTCCAGCACCCGCCGGATTTCATCTACATTCTTTGCCGTGGCATTGTCGAGGATGGGTTTGTCATATTCGTCTATGAGGATGACAACTTTTTCCTGCTCTGATGCCTTCAATACAAGTTCCCTAAACCTCTCTGAGGCATTTTGAGAATTAAGTTTAATACTCAGGATGTTTGCGGATTCGTCAATGGCGGTGCAAAGGCTTTTATTCAGTAGTTCCGCAGTTGCCGACGGCCGATCACCGAGATCAATATGTATTACCGGATATTCCTTCCAGTCGTAAGGCTTTTTCTCCAGCGCAAGCCCCTTGAACAAACGTTTTTTATTCTGGAAAACAGCCTTCAGAGTGGACAAGGTCAGTGACTTGCCAAAGCGGCGGGGGCGGGACAAAAAGAAGATACCATAGGGCCCTTTTATCAAATCCCATATGTAGCCGGTCTTGTCAACATAAAAATAATCGCCCTCAATCAGCTTCTCAAAAGTATATACGCTTGTCGTAAGATTTTTCATTTTTATTCCGTTCTTTTTCACCTCTGCAATATAATCCTCCTATGGGCTAAAGCAACGTTCCAGGGATGAATTTCAATTGAAATCTATCGGCAAAACCAGCAATTCAGAAAGTCAAAAATTTTCTTCCGCTTCAGGGCGGAAATCATGTTATCGATGATTCTCTGCCGCAGCGCGAACTATTTTCCATTCGGAATTGCTGTCATTTCAGCATTTTACGCTTTCTCTTTTTATCGGAGGCCATAAGCCTGGCAAGCGCTTTGTTTGTTTCGGCTATCATCTGCTCATCCACAGGAATCTGCGGACGCTCCCGCGAAGGGCTGAAAAATGAAGCCACTGAATGCCACAACGGCATACTTTTGCGTTTTACCATTTCAAGCTGTTCATGAATTCTGTCAAGGGCCTGTGGCGGAACGCGCCTGTCCCCTATGTTGACGGCCGCCTTCAAGTGAAAGCGCGCCTTTGAATACTGTCCAATCCACGCGTATGACATTCCCAGAAAATAACGGTAAAGAATATTGCCGGGAGACATTGAAACGGCCTGCGAGAAAAAAAGCTGAGCGTCTTTATACTTTTTCCCGTAATAAAGGTTTTTTCCTTCTCTGAAAGTAATGAAAACCTGTGTCCTTGCCAAATCCAGAAACAATGTGGCAAGACTTGTATCGGAAGGCGGATTATTTCCAACAAAAAGCTCCTCAAGAGTGTCATCGGCATCAGTGTCCATTATGGAATTGCGCGACGGCACCTCTGTCTTAAGCGGAACGTCGTCCTCATGATATTCTTCCGCGACATTTATAGCTCTGTCGTAATTGCGTCTCTTTTCCGGATCTGAGAGAATATCGAAAGCGGCGACAAGCTTCTTGAATTCCTCTTCTTTGGCTTTTGAATTATTGAAAAGGTCGGGATGGCATTCCTTGACTTTTGCATAGTAACACTTTTTCAAGGTCTGAAAATCCGCACCTAGTTGCGTTCCAAGTCTCTCGTAGTGATTCATATTTCAAGCTCTGATTGGATTTCTGCTATGAGCTCGCCCCTTTTCTTCAAATGGTCAATCTTGAACTGCAACCATTGCCTTATCCAATTCATATCAACAAGATTATGGCGAAGGAGAAGTTTGAGACTAAGAAGGTCTGAATTAAGACAATCCGGCCATGTCGCTATCATTGACAGATTGGATGTAAGAGGCACGATATTCTCTTTTGTCCAGTATGGCAAAATATCCGTTACAATTCTATTTCTGATGCTTTCCTGAGTATTATGGCACGAAAGAGCACTGGCTATAGCGTCAACTACGCTGCAATCTGCCAGCCTCCGCCTTCCCTGTTGAACAGGTATGGTTAATTTTGATTTGTCAGAAGAACCCAAGATGGCAAAAAAATTACAAAATATATCCGCGACAGGTGATTTACTTACACGCAGGCAATATAACATTTCTCGAAGTATTGGAGCTATTTCCGGAAAACCGAGTTCAAGTAGTTCATTGGCCGCCGTCACGTCATCCCTATCGCGCGGTATCATCCTGAGCAATTGTTTTCTATCCATATTTCAATCTCACTCAAAGCAGAACTATGAAACAGTCATATAATTGGACAATCCTTTTTCGGAAACGAAAACATCATCTCGTCTGAAATATGCTCTCTCCATGCCCCTTGCTTAGGGGGAATGTCCTCCACCATGTTTATTTTATAACAGTAAAATTTATTTAAACAATTATATTGCATTATCCTTTTGTCTTTTTTGTTATAATTGCTACTTAAAATTAATAAGTTACTCTTCATTATTTCCATTAATTTTATTTTTTTCTCTGAGGGAAGCCTTGTCATCGTTTTGATGTTCCTTCAGGCAGGCGTACAATCCTGGATAATACGGAATCATCTTTTCTTCCGAATCTTTTTCTTGTTTTTTTCTATTAGTTACAGATTTGTTTTCCTGTTTCTTCTTTTTAAAAGATTTTTTACTTGTAACATTTTTAAAAAATTTGATTAAATAAAAAAAACCGGCTAATAGGCAAAGCAACCCTATAAAAATAGAATAGTTATCTACATAATTTTGCCAATCTGGTACATATGCTTCTTCTTTCATTCTTCCCCCTTTTAGCCCCATGCCAATGGATTCTTTCGTGAAAATCCAAACATAAGCAAAAAAAGAGAAGAAAACAGATAAAAAAAACGGGTATAAAATATTTTTAACAAAAACACTTTTTCTTTCTAGCAATTGTAATATGACAAATATGATTCCAGAAATAATTAGAAGGTATGATATCATATACTGAATTCAATTTGTTTTAAAGACTGGCGCAAGCACAACCCTGAAACCTATGCCAGTGTCCTGCTCCTCCGGCACGGTGTAATCCCGTTTTGCCGAACGGCAATCCAACGGGAGATTCCCCCAGGAACCACCCCTTATCACTTTGCATGTCGATTCTATAGTATATGTTCCGGCGTCAAAAGATTTCCTTTTTTCGAGCGGCACAACCAGAGGCGTATTCTGATACGGGTCAGTCTCCGAAAGCATACGGTAAGCATCCGGATTATACCAGTCAAGACACCATTCCCAGGCATTGCCGCTCATGTCATAAAGACCGAAAGCATTGCTTTTATAAGAAGCGACCGGGGCGCTGACCTGATAACCATCGGAAGGCGCCATGTCCGGCCCCTCCTTCCAATTGAAAAGTCTCGCGGAATACTTGTCCAGGGAATTCGCGAATTCCGCGCCAGTTCTGCCGAAGCCGTTTCCCCAGAAATATATTGTTTCGGTGCCGGCCCTGCACGCGTATTCCCATTCAGCCTCTGTCGGAAGGCGGTATTCGTAGCCCGCTGGTATCATGCCGGATTTTCTCCCGGCGTCCGTCAGCATCCGGCAGAAGCCCGAAGCAACGTGCCAGTTTACTTTCACAGCAGGCTGCAAAGAGGCGTCCAGGACATAGTTGTTCCATTTTTCATTAATATGGTTTGGAAAAAGCGTTCTGAGCTGATAGTTGCTTATTTCCGTTCTTGAAATCCAGAATTCGGAACTGATTATTACGGCATGGCGCGGCAGTTCCTCCGGCCTTCCCGCCTCCATCGCGCCGCGGCCCATATAAAAACGCCCTTTGGGGATATAAACCATGTCTATCAGCGACATGGGATTGACAAAATTTTCCCCGGACTTTACTTCCCCCTGGTTGCTCTCAAATATAAAATTCCTGTATTTTTCCCTTTCAAGAAACCATTTCCTGAAATTCTTAATATCAAAGGAAGACGCGTTCTCCGTGCAATATATCGCCTTTATAGCGGCAAGGGCTTTTTCATACCCCGAACTCTGCTGTATTTTTCCGTCCAGATATTTGAGTTCTTCGGTGATTTTGTTAAGCCTGCTCAAACGCTTTTCTGTCTTTTTCCATTCATGATAAAGGAAAGAAGCGGCGACAAAGACAAGAGCGACAACAAATATTATAAGGATGGTTTTAAAGCTTCTCATCCGGCTCTGATTATGCTGTGTTATTATGTTTGTGAAAGGGTCAGTACTGCTTTGTCTCGCGCCGTGGAATACTGTGGATTTCCCTGTTTTATTTTTCGACGGGAATTTTTTCTGCAACTCTGTTTTTTTTGCTTCGAGTTCAGATTTCAGCGCGGATATAGATTTTTTCTTTCCAGCCATCGTTTATTTTCCATTTCCCTTTTTTTCGGGCAATTCGGCCTCATCCTGGAGCATTACAGGAATGCCTTCCCTGACAGGATAACGCCTTCCGCAAACACCGCATTCCAGTTTATTTCCACCTTCAATCTCCTTCAATCCCGCCTTGTCAACTGGACATACAAGTATTTCAAGCAGCTCCGGTTTTACTTTTTCCATAATTATCACTTTTTCCCTTCTGTTCTAATCTATTGTAATATAGTGTTTTTGCAATATCAAATCAGGATTTAAGCCGGGGATCAAGAACGTCCCTCAGCGCATCGCCGAGCATATTGAGGGCCAATACCAGGAAGAACATAAAAACCGTAGCCGCTCCCACTTCCCACCAGATACCCCTCCAGAGCCGTTCCTGCCCGTCCGCTATCATCACTCCCCAGCTGGGCGCGAGCTGTACGCCGATACCCAGATAGCTCACTATTATCTCTGTCATGACGGCATAAGCGAAACGCATTGTAAAATAAATGATTACAAGATGCGAAAGATTCGGAAATATGTGTTTGAATATAATTCTGGGCCATCCGTAGCCGATGGTTTTAGCGGCCTGGACATAACCGAGTTCCCTCAGTCTCAATGTTTCGGCCCTGACCACCCGGCAGAGACTTACCCAGCCTGTTATGCCGATGCCCAGATATACCGCCATCATCCCCGGTTCGGTGTTGCAAAGCGCAGAAAATCTGTTGAAAAGCTCCGCCAGCGGCGCGAAAAGAAAACCTTTCGTCACCAGCAGAGCGAACGCAAGTATGAAAAGCAACGTAGGCATTGACGCGAAAGTGCTGTATATCCATACAACTAAATCGTCTATCCAGCCACCGAAATATCCGGCAAGCGCACCGAGAGTTACGCCGATAAAAACAGAAATCAGAGAGGCCAGCACTCCTATTTTTACGGCCGTCGACGCCCCCGCCGCCGCTCTCATAAAAACATCCCTGCCACGGTAATCCGTCCCCATCCAGTGAGAGGAAGACGGCGGAAGATAGCGTTCCTCCATGCTCCCCCTGTCATAAACAGGCGTAATCCCCCTGCCCGAACAATAAAAACTGTAAACTTCGCATACCCCCGCAAGGAGAATATATAAAATTGCCGTCACAAGTGAAACTGCCGCGATTTTATCTTTCAGAAGCCTTTTCATTACATCCATAAACTGACCCGTCTGTCTAAATCTAAAATATCATTTATTATAACGCCCTGACGGCAAATCCGCCAGAGCGTTTACGCTTTTTTTACGAATATGACATTATGCTTGTCGAGCGCAGAAAATTGAAAACAACAAGCATCTCTGACAGCAGAGAAATGGTACAGTGCTTACAACCCGATATCCATATCGGCAAGTTTTTCTAATTCTGAAGTGGATGTAAAAAAAAGGAAAGGCGTTTAAACCTTTCCTTTTTTACAGGACTTATCTATGCCAATCTTAGAATTTGGCGTTGATTTTAGCACAGACGGCTTCAGGAGTGAAACCGAACTTTTCCGCAAGTACCTTATACGGGGCGGAAGCTCCGAAATGGTCAATCCCGATACAGAGCCCTTCATCGCCGGTAAAGCGTTCCCAGCCGAATGTAGAGGCGGCTTCAATCGAAACACGCTTTTTACATGAGGACGGGATAATTGCTTCACGGTAATTTTTATCCTGCTTCAGAAAAAATTCCTGAGACGGCATGGAAACAACCCTTACTTTCTTTCCGCTCTTCCTGAGAAGTTCCGCGCTGTCAATGGCAAGATTAAGTTCCGAACCGGACGCTATAAGGATGTATTCAAAGTCTTTGTCTTCATTGACGATATAAGCGCCTTTATCGAGGGCTATTTTTGAAGCTGTTTCAGGTGAAAGAGGCCTCAAATCCTGCCTTGTGAGAAGTATCGCGACGGGGCCGTCCGCCTTGAGGGCGGCAGCCCAGGCGTGGGCAGTTTCACTTGCTTCGCCAGGACGTATGACGGTAAATCCGGGAATAGTCCTGAGCATGGCAATCTGTTCGATCGGCTCATGTGTCGGGCCATCTTCGCCTACATAAAAGCTGTCATGCGTGAAGACATATATTATGTGGAGTTTCTGAATTGCGGCAAGCCTCATGGCCGGTTTCATGTAGTCGGAGAAAACAAAGAACGTGGAAACATAAGGAATAGCAGCGCCGTAGAGCGCAAGGCCATTTCCCACGAGGCCCATGCCCAGTTCCCTTACGCCAAAATGGAAATTTTTACCGGCGCGGTCAGTGGCGGAAAAACTCCCTGCCCCTTTTATATCTGTTTTGGTTGACGGCGACAGGTCGGCGGCGCCTCCGCAAAGGGCGGGGACAAGCTCCGAAGCTTTCTGCATTATAGTTCCGCCGGAAGCCCTGGTGGCAACGGGTTTGTCTTTAGGCGCGACTTTGAGGAGTTCTTCCAGAATGTTTGACGGAACTTCCTTATGGAGCAGTTTGGATATGATTGCCGCCTTATCAGGGTTGGAGTCAATGAATTTCTGAAATTTCATATTCCATTCCGCGGCTGTTGAGACAAGCTCCTCAATTCTTTTTTCACAGAAACTCTTAACGTCTTCTGAGATTGTAAAAGGTTCAGTAGTAATCCCGAGAGCTTTTTTAGTCGCTATGACTTCATCCGCGCCGAGAGGTTCGCCGTGACTCTTGGACGTGCCGCCTTTATTGGGGGAACCGAAACCTATTTTGGTTTTACCCGCGATAAGAGTAGGCCTTCCATCGGAATTCCGCGCTTCGGCAATGGCCTTGTCTATTTTTTCGATATCATTGGCGTCATCAACTTTTATAACTCTCCAGTTGTAAGCGGAGAAGCGGGCGCAGACATCTTCGGAAAAGGCAAGTGAAGTCGGGCCTTCAATAGTAATGGAATTGTCATCATAGAAACATATCAGGTTATCAAGCTTCAGGTGTCCGGCAAGAGAAGCGGCTTCATGGGTTGTGCCTTCCATCATACAGCCGTCGCTTGAAAGAGCATAGATTTTGCCGTCAAGCAGCCCCGTAGCGTCAAGCCCCGTTCTGGCGGCAAAAGATTTTCCGGCAATAGCCATTCCGACCGCGCTGGCAAAACCGCTTCCGAGAGGGCCGGTGGTAACTTCAACCCCGGCTGTATGACCGAATTCAGGATGGCCCGGCGTAAGGCTTTCCCATTGCCTGAAACTCTTGAGTTCCTCCATTGTAAGTCCGTAACCGTAAATGTGAAGGAGAGAATAGATAAGCATGGAACCGTGTCCGGCCGAAAGCACAAATCTGTCACGTCCGAGCCAATGAGGGTTCTTAGGATTATGTTTAAGGTATTTCTGCCAGAGAACAACGGCAAAATCAGCACAGCCCATAGGCATGCCGGGATGGCCTGATTTTGCTTTTTCCACAGCCTCGGCGGACAATACCCTTACAGTATCGGCGGTCAGTTTCAGGAGTTTCACATCTGTCATATCAGAGTTCCTCTTATTTTTATTCTTTTTAGATTTTACAGTTGGAAATATCGGGCAAATACGATACTTTCATTATATATTATTTCAAACTCTGAAATAAGAAGCTTTTTAATTTTTGATTGAGAGAAAATCCGGACAATGACACAGGAAAGATTTATAACATCCACCCTCAACAGGAAAGATGAAACTCAGGACGCCAAACTGCGCCCGTCAAGCTTCGACTTCTTTCCTGGACAGGATAAGGTCAAAGAACGCATACAGCTCTATGTGCAGGCGGCCAAAAACCGCGGCGAAGCACTGGGCCATATGCTCCTAAGCGGACCTCCCGGACTCGGCAAAACCACCCTCGCCTACATAATAGCAAACGAAAAAGGCGCAAATATAAAATCAGCCAGCGGCCCCGTAATAGAAAAACCCGGAGACCTCGCCGGACTCCTGACGTCGCTTCAGGACGGAGACATACTTTTCATCGACGAAATACACAGGCTGAACACGGTAGTTGAAGAATACCTCTACAGCGCGATGGAGGATTTTTTCATAGACATAATGATAGATCAGGGCCCGGGGGCCAGGTCTGTACGGCTCAATATACCACGCTTCACCCTCATAGGGGCCACCACAAGACAGGGCCTGCTTTCTTCACCGCTCCGCTCTCGTTTCGCCCTTTCATGCAGACTGGATTTCTACAGCGCCGACGAACTGAAACATATACTTCTGCGTTCAGCCGGAATACTCAAAATTGAAATAAACCCCGACGGCGCATTTGAAATAGCGCGGCGCAGCAGGGGCACACCCAGAATTGCAAATAACCTTCTGGCCTGGGCGCGCGACTACGCTCAGGTAAAAGCCGACAATCATATAACGGCGGATGTCGCTTCCGCCGCGTTAAAAATGATAGGCATTGACGACACCGGACTGGATGAATGGGACAATCGCATACTCGAAACAATTATTTTTAAATTTGATTCCGGCCCCGTCGGCGTGAAAAGCATAGCCGTAGCCATAGGCGAAGAGGAAGATACCATCGAGGAAGTTTATGAACCGTTCCTCATACAGGAGGGATATCTGATGAGGACCCCCCAGGGAAGAACGGTTACGGATAAGGCGCGGGAACGCTTCGGCCTTCCCCCCGCGGACAGAATGTCCAAAGGAAAAAGGAAAGCGTCCGACCATCCGGAGCTTTTTTAGTTAAACGGGCTTTTGCCCGTTTTTTTTTTATAGGCGTTAATTATGTGTTTATAATATAAAATCAGGAAAGGGACAATCAGATGAGAAAATGGATTTTGGACATGCTCGCGCTTCAGGAACTGGACATGCGGATAAGAAACCTTAAACTGCGCCTCTCCATGCTGCCTGTGGAAAAAGAAAAACTGAGTTCCGAAAACGTCAGGGAACAGGAAGCGATGAAAGAAGCAAAGACAAAAATGCAGAAAACCGAACTTGAAATAAAACAACTCGAAGCGGCAATCCAGAAAGAGAATTCAGAAATACTCCGTTTTCAAGGACAGTCCATCATGGTAAAAAAGAACGAAGAATACAAAGCCCTCATGTCGGAAATCGAAAAGTGCAAATCAAAAATAGGCGACGTCGAGAGCAAACAAATCGAAGCTTGGGACCAGCTCGAAAAAGAAAAAAGTATTTTCAAGGAATGCGAGAAAAATTTCAATGAGCGCTCCAAGAGCGTTCAGAGCGAACTGAAGGAACTCGATCAACTGGGAACGGACCTCAAAGAGGAAATCGCGAAAGTAAAATCCGGACGCTCCGCGCTGGAAATGAAAATCGACCCTGAAATGCTATCCGACTATACAAGACTGCTGAACGGTAAAAGAGGTACTCCTCTCGTAAAAGTAAATCAGGAAAACTGCGGCAACTGCCATCTGAAACTAACCCCCCAGACAATCAATACAGCAAAAAAAGGCGTTATGATCAGATGCGACAACTGCTCTCACATGCTTTATGTGGACGACACAAAAGGCGAATAAACCGTCATGAGCGACGATAACATTTCATTAAAAAATAATAACGCTCCGGCAGAAAACAGTGTTCTGCGTAACTTCAGGATGGAACTGAGTTTTGACGGCTCATCTTTTCACGGATGGCAGATACAGCCGAACGGCATCAGCGTTCAGGAACTCGTGCAGGGCAAGCTCTCTAAACTTTTCGGGAACTACCCGATAAAACTCCACGGCAGCAGCCGGACAGACGCCGGGGTGCACGCGCTGGGTTTCGCCGCTTCTTTCAAAGCCCCGGAAAGCCCTTACATACCCGACTGGAAAATAAAAAGAGCGTTGAATAAACTGCTTCCACGGGATGTCAGGATACTTGACGTGAATTACGCTGATGAAGATTTTCACGCGCGTTTTTCGGCACTGGCAAAAGCCTATACTTACGTGATAAATACAGGTGATGAAAATCCTTTTTCGGCAAAATGGAGCTGGCATCTCCCCAAATGTGGTAATATCGAAAACATAAAACAGGCCGCGTCTTTTTTGACCGGCACTCATGATTTTTCAGCATTCACGGTATCAAGAAGCGAAATAGACGACCCGGTAAGGACCATATACCGGATTGAAACGAAGTTCTTCGAAAACTTTCTCTGCATAACATTTCTGGGAGACGGTTTTCTTTATAAAATGATAAGGAGCATAATGGGTTCACTTGTCAAAACCGGCATGGACACGGCAAGTCCTGAAAGCCTGAAAGAGCTTCTGGCATCAAAAAACCGTTCCCTCGGAGCTCCTACCGCCCCTCCGCACGGCTTGTTTCTGGTCAAAGTCTTTTACGAAGAAAACTGGGATGACTTCCATATAGACAAGCCGCCGTTCCAATAGAAATAACATTGACATATAAATTCCCCGGATGCCGGAACATTCACCCTCAACGCTTTTTCATTTCCCTGAGCATAAAGGGCCATGAATCATCCGCGTAAAAGCGATGCCCGCCTTCACCAATAACGAGATGACAATTTTTTTCCGCGCCCGCCGCTTTGTAAATGCGTTTCAAATCACCAAAAGCTTTTTTGACTGCGTTTACAGGAAAAATCTCATCATCCTTTCCACATACTATCACAAGAGGTTTTGGAGCGAAAAGCCCCATGACGTCCGCCATTTCAGCATATTTCATTATTCCAGGAACGTAATTGTCCGAACAGTGATATATGGACATGATTGAATCCCTGAATGTACAGAAACTGCAAGACGGCATGGCAAAGGAAATACGCGGAAGCAACGCCGCCGCATAAACGCTGACAGTTCCCCCTCCTGAATTTCCCATCACGCAGATGGACTTCATGTCAATGTCTTTCCTGCCCGACAGATAATCGATGCCCCTGTCAACATCATAAACACGTTCTCCGAGAAGGGTACGGCCAAGTTCCAGAGAATGCATCACGGCGTCATGACATCCATGAGGCGAAATCTTTTTCTGTTTCAATTCACGGCGCAATCCGAAAGAACGCTGTTCTATGCATAATGCCGCAATTCCGCGTTTCATGCAGCCTATGGCAAAATCACGGTCTCCCTCTACTTGTATTTTTTTCTTTTCGTCATCACGGTCAACGCCTATCGAATTATGCATCCCGGTAGAATGCCCCTGAAGACATATCGCGACAGAATATGGAGGCTTCACGTTTCCGGGCAGACAGATATACGCTGGAACATCAGAAAAAGGCTCACTCGCATAAACTATTTTTTCGACT
>MHBF01000118.1 GCA_001803225.1 Lentisphaerae bacterium GWF2_44_16
CAAACTTATTGCACCCCACCCCTTTTGTCAGACTAAATGCTCTTAGAGACTTGGAGGGGGGTGCGTTTACTTTTTCAATTTTCACAGCCGTTTTTTCTTGATTTTTAGTTCAAAATAGTTATCTTATATAGACATAAGCTCCATTAAATCAAAAATTTGGGAAAGGAAAATCTGATGAAAAAAATTTCTCTCTTATTGGCTTCATCCCTCATCTGTGCCGGAATTCTGACTGGATGCCACAGCGGGCTCCATACCGGGGACAGCTATGTTCGCGGCGAAACGCAGGGATTTAATTTTCTCGGCTTCATGACCATAATGCCTGTTAATTATTCAGACGCCCTTGCGGATCTCTACAAAAACGCCGACATAAAAGACAACAGCAAATATGTTTTAGCTAACTATTATGCTGAACCATCCAATATGTATTTTCTCCTCTTTTCCCTGCCCAAACTCACTGTCGAAGCTGAAAAAATCGACTTGAGCAAAAACAACGTCAAACTTCTGAAAACCAAAGCAAGAGGCTTTGACAGAGGCTTTAAATTCCTGGGTTTCATGGATTTCGATCCGGTATCGTACTCTGACGCTTTAAGCAATCTCTATACACAGGAGGGAGCAGCAGGCAACAGAAATATAAGCATAACAAATGTCACTGTTGAGGATTCCGCAATGTACTTCATACTCTTTTCGCTTACCAGAGTAGCTATTACCGCGGACATTGTCGAAATCTCCAATAAAGGACAGACCGCGGCTTCGACAACGAAGTAAGAGAGGTTTATCTTCTGAAACTCATGGCGGCGTTTCTTGAAACGCCGCTTTTTTTTGCGGCGGAATTCAGTCAGTCTGTGCCTTCGTCTTTTCCCTGTCTTTTCGCAAGCGCCAAAGCCCATGTGCGGCTCTTCACAAGCAAAATCACCCCAAAGATAAATGGACCAAGCGCACGTAAAACCTTATTGATATCAATTTGCCCCTTCCAATAAAGTCCATACTCCATAATAGCAACAATAACGTAATACACGATGTCTATCACATCAGAAAGATTATCCATAATGCCTAAAAGACCAAGTACGACAAGTGCAATAGTATAACAATCGGGCAAATCAAGATTAATCGGGGCTAAATCAACGGACGTTTGCCGTGTTATCAGACGAGCAAGAGGATAAGCAAACATCCACATAACAACTATGCAACCGACAAATACTAAAAATACTAGCAGAGATGTCCACATATTGAAAAAAAACAACTTAAAATTCCCATGGAACATTTGGGGGAACCAGACAATAACCGGCACTAAAACAATGATCAGCTTGAAGACCAAAGATAATGCCATCAGGCGCAGAACCACAACAACTATACTTTGCAACTTCATCAGGGCATCCTCTTGTATTCAAGGATAAAAGATATGGCATTTCCATAGGAAATCAATGATGATTTTGATTCTCTTTGAAGATTGCTAAAGCTCTAATCGCATCCTATATTACTGTTTTTACAATACCGGATACTTCTATTTACAAAACAGGAGAAATTAATGTTGAAAAAGACTCTCATACTGGCGGGAATATTATCTGTTTTTAATTTAACGGCAGAGGATGGAAAAATGAATTTACTGCTTAACCCGGATTTTGACTTTCACTCTTTCACAAACCATCGTGACGGCAAAGCCGAAAGCTATACATCCAACAATGTGGCATTTTGGAATACCGACGCGTGGAAAGATATAACGGTACTTCGCGAATCCCATGCCGATCCTAAGATACGTCCGGATTTTTCGGTACATAACATGGTTTCAATAGCCCCTGGAAAAAAGTTCTGGCAGTTTTTCTCCCTTCCCGAAGCAGGGCTCGCGCATGGTGAAACACTCAGCCTTTCCGTCTATGGATACCAGAACAGCGCCAACGCGCTGAAAGCATCCATAAAATATCTGAAAATAGAGAGCGAGGATGGTGAATGGAAACCGCAGGACTTCAAACTCAGCGATAAACGCAGCTTCCCGAAACACGCCAGGGGAGAACTCGTAACGGCAAAACAATATGACGCGACCACTGATAAAACCGGAAATATTGAACTGAAAATAAATGACGCTAAAATACCCGGAAAATTCACCATCGGAGCAGAATCACATTCCGCCGACATTAATACTATAGGAATATGCGTGGAATTTGAAAACACAGCCAAAGACGGCAATGCCTGGATATACTCTCCCTGCCTGAATAAAGGAACTGTAGCGCTTTCCGGCCTCCAGCCCGCACGTCAGATGGCTCCATACTACAGGTACATACCGCGGACAATTCAGAAACTCTGGAAGGGTGAACCCATCCATATTATTCTCATGGGCTCCAGCATCGACAGGGGAAGCGCAAATCCACCTATGTACCTCTACAATGAAGACCCGAATTCCCCTGATTTCAAAAAGCCCATCGGTTCAAATGAAAGGATTTTTGACGCGAAACAGGTTAACAGGCCGGACCTGGATGGATATTTCGGCTGGTGGCAGCATTATTTCAGCTACGGCGGACGCCTCAAAATGGAACTCATGCGCAAATTCAATCTGCCCGCAAGTAAAATATGCCTGAATATAATGGCCTGCGACGGCTCATGCGTAGGCGAAGCACATTCCGGACTTGAAGAATACTGTTCGCTCTCGCTCCCTCCTGAAGAAGGCGTAAACGGGCACAAAAAAGGTGCGAAGTGGGATGAATTATATCCCGGGCTTTTCTCGCGCCCCGAAGGCCCGCGGCCCGATCTGGTGATATTCGGAAGCGGCGCGAATGAAAAGACAGACACTCCCGATGAAGTCGCCGTTTTTGAAGGCATGATACGCTGGATACAGAGACATTATCCGAATACCGAATTTATCTTCTGTCAGTTCCAGAACAACGGAGGCTATACTCCAAACCCCGGCGATCTCCAGGCACTCGCGTTGCGCTATCAGATACCATTCATGGATTACGGCAAAGTCGGAGACGACATTGCCAGATGGTGCAATAAAACAACACTCGTACCGAAAGACGGACACCCGCAGGCCGTAGCTCATTACATATGGTCCAAACAACTCGAAAAAGCCTTTGAATGCTGGGACCCTATAGTCCCCGGACAGGCACAGCTCCAGCTCCCGGAACGTGTGCATGTCAACAGTTACGGATGGGAGGGCGAAATGTTGACTTACAACGAAAAAAGCCCCAGAATAAAAGACGCTAAATTCATCTTTGACGACACCGCGGTAAACGCATGGGGCGGAACCGACGAAGGCGTAACTCCGGAAGTCTATGTTGACGGTATCAAACTCCCGATGAGAAGAACATTTATGAAGAGGGACATAAGAAATTCCTTCATCAGATACGGACGCTGTTCGTTTGGTGACAGGCACATCCTCGAAGTCCTCGGCAAAGGCGCGAAACTGACTGCTGTTGACGCCAAGATATGCCCGGACAGACGTTTCTTCGGCATCGACAACCCGTTATGGAAAAAACCGGACACCCCGATAGCGGATTTCAAATCCGAATGGGGCGCTCCCTACGGCTCAAAACAGCTTGTACTGAAACCCGGAGAGAGCATCGAAATAAACGCCGTCTGCACAGATATATCAGCGGCCTATCTTGACTCTCAGGACGGCGGAGACATGAAAGTGCTTGTGGATGGAAAAGAAAAACTTCTTCAGCCCACAAATATTCCATTTACGGATATTGAGAAGAAAACGCAGTTCATCGAAAACCGCAAGGGCATACGCGGCCTTCCCTACGGAATGCATACTATTCGAATCGAAGCTGTTAAAGCCCCTGTAACAGTCCTGGGGCTTTTTACCTATGACTCCAGGCCGAACAGAGACTTCGAACGCCGTCTCACGGGTCTCGCGTCAGCCGGTGAAACGCTGACATTTTCACTTCCGTTCAAAGCGCGTCCAATGATTATATCAAACGGAGAACTCCGCGCGGAAATCGAAAATACAAGCCCTGAAAAAGTTACTTTTTCAGGAAAAGGCAACGGCTCTTTCGAAGTCATCGGCGAGTAAAAATATTCAGGGGGAAAGAGGGATGCCCCGTCTGCGGAATTCCACAGGGGAAATCCCCTTGACCGCCTTGAATACACGCGAAAAATGAAAGGCATCGCTGAAGCCCAAGTCCCCGGCGATGGAGCTTAATTTCGTGCCTGTATTCAAGAGCATGAATTCCGCTCTTTCTATTTTTCTCTGCCGGACATAAGCCGAAGGAGAAATTTTAAAGGTTTTCGTGAACAATGAAGAAAAATACGCTCTTTCGAGCTTCGCCAGCCGCGCGAGCCTGTCAACAGGCATCCTCTCCCCCTGATTTTTATGTATGTACTCAAAAACGGGCTGAAAACGTGAAAGGCTGTCTTCAATGAGTTTCAGGGAAGCAAGTTCCGTCCCGTCAAAAAAAGAACTGAGAACAGATAATAACAACGCTTTGGCTTTTATCTGCCGCCCTGTAATGCCGCTTCCGAAACAATCGATCATCCCGCCTATGTCTTTTTTCAGGTTCTTTCTATCCGCCGATGAAATTTCATAAACGCAGGGAATAACATCAAAAATATCCAGGCATGAAAATATATCAGCGCTAAAATGGGCCCACCATATCTCAATTTTCGAGTGCGTCCCATAGAAAAGCCCTGAACGCGGAGGAATGAGATAAAGATTTCCAGGAACAAGCTCAAAACGCCCTCCATTATGGGAGAGATAGCCTTTCCCCGCGACAATATAATAGATTTTGGCACAGGACATATTTTCATTTCTCGCGCGCCATGAAGTACCAAGCTTTGAACGCATGGCAATCTGGATATCAACACGCAATGTCGAGAGAATATTTTTCATATCAAACAAATATACATTCTTTTTTAATATTCATCCATGGCATTATAAAACAAAATGTCATTTAATATATACGTATACTGAAAAATAAAAGGAGCTTATCCATGAAAATAAACGGTAATGACAAAACTATCCTCAGAAAACTTGCAGAAAAACAGGCTGAAACAGCAGAGCTCCCGGCGCAGAAGGAGAAAATCGCTTTGTGGACAAAGCTGAACGAGCTAAAAAAAACAAGGCCCCTTGTATGGATAACCGAACTCCCGTGGCATGAAATGAATGTAGATGACGAATTGACGCTCTTATGCAAAGATGATTTCTGCAGAAATATTGAGAAACAATTGAGGATGACAATCTATCAGTGGAAACATCTGCCCGCCGACATGATAGTTGAAAATGTCTTTTATTCCCCTCTTGTTATAAATGACAGCGGCTTGGGAATAAATGAGGATGTCGAGATAGTAAAAACTGATGAAAGCAGTTCTGTTGTCTCCCGTGAGTTTCATCCTCAGATTAAACGCGAAGCTGACATAGAAAAAATTAAATTCCCTGAAATATCACTTGATACTGAAAGAACTGAAAAGAATTTTAACACGTTAAATGAAATTTTCGGAGACATACTGAAAGTAAGAAAAAAAGGTATCGGCCACCAGTGGTTTGCCCTTTGGGACAATCTCATAAGATGGTACGGTGTAGAAAACGCCATGATGGATTTGATATTAAAGCCTGAACTCGTTCACGCCGCCATGGACAGGCTCCTCAAGGCATACCTGCACAAGCTAAAACAACAGCAACAATTAAACCTTCTCCATCTGGACAACGGCAATAACCGCGTAGGCTCGGGAGGCCCCGGCTATACTGATGAACTTCCGCAAAAGGATTTCAATCCCTCGCATGTCCGTCCGATTGACCAGTGGGGATGCGCCAACGCCCAGATATTTTCTGAAGTCTCCCCTGAAATGCACGAGGAATTCGCCTTGAAATATGACAGGCAGTGGATGAAATTTTTCGGCCTGACCTATTACGGATGCTGTGAACCGCTTCATACTAAAATGGATATCCTCTCAAGCATACCTAACCTGCGCAAAATATCTGCCGCGCCAAAAGCGAAAATAGATAAGATGGCAGAAAAAAGCAACGGCAGATATGTGCTTTCAATCAAGCCGAACCCCGCCATTTTCGCAGGAGATGAATGGGACCCGGAACAGGCAGAAAAAGAAATCAGAGACGCTCTGGAAAAATCAAAAGGCTGTTCCGTGGAAATAATAATGAAAGACATAAGCACGGTCAGATATCAGCCGCAACGCCTCTGGGATTGGGCCGATATCGCGATGAGAACGGCGGAAAGTTTTTCTTGACGGACAAATAACACAACTCTTACGGTCAGTATTTTTTTCTTCGGACAATCAGCATATTATAGATTGAGGATATATCGTCTAAACTGATAATTTTGAGGAGACAGAGAAGTATGAAAAATAAAATCAGGAGGACTGTTTTGGATATTATATTTCCGGCAAAGCCAAGATAATATGCCGCCATTACCAAACCCAGCGCGATAAATATCCTGAATATTTTCCAGTACTCGTAATCAACTCTGTAAAAGCGTCTCGACACAAAATAAAGCGCAAACGCCATGGCAATGTAACTTGCCAGCGTCGCAATGGCGGCACCCATTATCCCCATATATGGAATAAGAAGAATGTTCACTACTATGTTCGCTAACGCTCCGAGCCCGGTTATGTAAGGCAGATATTTTGTCTTGCCCTCTATAAAAATACCTGCCGTGAAATTTACATACATGCCATTGAAAAGGTAGGCCAGCAATACCACCGGAATTATGTTTACCCCCCCCCAGTAAGCGGCGGCAATAAGCGTCCGGTTGTGCAGTAACGGGATTTTCACTATATCCTCAACGAAGAGGGATATTACAACAAGAATAATACTTCCCACAATGAGAAAATATGTAAGGACTTTTGAAAAAAGCTCCTTTGCGTTTTTATCTTTTGAGCTGCTCAGGAAGAACGGCTGCCATGCGTATTGAAACATTGACACATAGAGCATCATGAAAATGCCAAGTTTATAATTAGCCTGATAAATGCCGACCGCGCTTTCATCGGTCATTCTCTGAAGTATGGGCCTGTCTATCACCTGCACTACCATCGAAGCCATTCCGGCAGGCAGATAAGGTATGCCGAATTTCAGAAGTTCCCCAAGATATGATAAATTTATTTTTGAAGAAAGATTCCCCGCGAATTCCGGCAGAAGAGCCACGAGAGTCAGCATTGACGCCACAAGATTGCTTATGAAAACAGCCTCTATCCCCATCTTGAATTTCAGAATCAAAATCAGATTCAGAAACACATTTACCATTATATTTAAAGTTTTAATCAGAGCGAATTTTCTGGCGTTTCTTTTCAGTCTCAGATAATTGAATGGAATTATAGCCAGCGCGTCGAAAAGAAGTATAAGAGAGACATAAGTCATAATCGGGAAATCTTCAGCCGGAATATCAAGCGCTGAGGATATATTGCGCCCGAAAATTACGATTAACGTTGAAAAGATGAAAGATGTCAGCGATATGAAAAGAAAAGATGTGGAAAAGACTGTCCGGGGATTTCTCTCGTCTTTCATAAAAGCATATTTCATATATGCCGCGTCCATACCGTATATATATATGATGTTGAAAAACGCTATGTACGCGTACACAGTTGTAATAACGCCGTATTCGGCCGTGGCAAAAACATTGGTATAAAAAGGAACGAGAATGAAATTAAGGAAACGCCCCAGTATTGTACTGATGCCGTAAACGGCGGTATCTTTTGTCAGCTCCTTGAGTTTTTCCTTCATATCTTTCCCTATTTTACCGCAAAAGAATTAAGCATCGAAATATACCAATATACTATTTTGTTTCCGCAGACCATCCAGAAATAAGTGGCCACCGCGAGATATGGCCCGAAAGGAATAGCAGACTTGAGTTTTCCCTTGCCGCAGGCTATCAGCAGAAGCCCGGCGACAGCCCCCATCAGAGAAGCAAAGAGCACTATGAAAAAACATGCCGAAGCGCCAAGACAAGCACCTGCCGCGCCAAGATATTTCACATCGCCCCAGCCTAATGCCTCACGCTTGAATATCATCTTCCCGGCAATCGCGAAAACAGCGAAAATACCCGCCCCGAAAACAAGCCCGCCAGCGGAATGCGAAAGCGCCGCTATCCGGCTCTGTGTATTCCATATTTCAGGAAATGACAGCGAGAAAAGCAATCCGGCAATCGCCGCCGGATATGTCGTCTCATTCGGAATGATAAAGTGTTCAGCGTCTATAAAAACAGTCGTTATCACGAGCATTGTCATGACAAAATACACCGAAAGAATTGCAAACGGTTGATAAGACGCCACGACCTTAAACCAGACCAGCATAAAAAGCATCGCGGTAAAAAGTTCAACAAAAAAATACCTGAACGAAATGCTTTCCCTGCATTTCCTGCATTTTCCACCAAGACAGGGCCAACTGAAAAGCGGAATGTTTTCAAACCATGAAAGGCTGTGCCCGCATTTGGGGCAATGAGACGATGGAGATACCAAAGACTCATCACGCGGTATTCTCCAGATACAGACATTCAGAAAACTTCCGACGCAGGAGCCGAAAATAAAAACAACGGCTGTCCAGAACCAGAAACCTTCACTCCCGGCATTGTTCATCTGTATATTCTCCTGTAAAATTCCGTAATCACTGTTTCTTGTCCCTCTTATCAATTGCGTCATAAAGGGCTTTTCTCATTGCCTCCACCGGAGCGTTTCCACCTGTCCATATAGAAAAAGCCTTCGCGCCCTGATGCAGAAGCATTGAACGCCCGTCCGCCGTTTTCATTCCCGATTTCCGCGCCTGCGTCAGGAGCTTTGTTTCCCTGTAAATTGTCTCATAATAGCATATATCCTTTTTGAGCAATTCAAAAGGCAGAGGCGTGGGATCGTCGTTTTTAAGCCCCAGACTGGTGCACTGCACCGCTACCGCCGAAGCATTGATAAAGGCGGAGATTTTATCGTAATCATCATTCGGGGAACATTCGACTTTCACGTTATTAAAAGAAGTACGTATTTTTCCAGCCAGGGCTTCGGCTTTCGCCAGTGTCCTGTTAATAAAAAACAGAGAACGGGCCCCTTTCGCCGCAAAATAAAAAGCGGTCGCAGCAGCAGCGCCTCCGCAACCTATAAAACAGAAACTGTTTCCGCTCACTGAAATGTCAAAGCTCTCCTTTATTGCCGTCGCCAGTCCATAACCGTCGGTACTGTCGCCATGCAATTTCCCGTCCTTCACGCTGACAGTGTTGACGCTTCCGGCAAGTTTGCCTTCTTCGCTCACGCCATCAAGAAACGGTATTATCGCGTTCTTGTGAGGGACTGTTATGTTAAATCCCTTCAGTTTTTTTCTCGCGGATTCAGCAAACTCAGGGAGTCCTTCGTTTTTTACGTGAACAGCCGAATAATCAGCGTCAATGCCAAGCGCCGCGAAACCGGCGTTCTGCATAACAGGCGAAAGCGAATGCGCTATCGGATCTCCTATAACAGCGTATTTGTCCATCAGTCTTTGTCCTTTGAATATAATTTCATATAACCGTCAATCATATTATCGACAGTATAGGGTACTTTATAAATTATCTTCGTTCTTCCGGCAAGCTCTTTTATTTTTTCCGCGATTAAGGTTGCTCCGTCACGTTCGAAGTCGATACATTCCCCGTTCGGGTAAGAAACGAGAAGCTCGGGAAGGGAATCAGCCGCACTGGAAAGTATAGGTACTCCGTGGGACATCGCCTCCGCCAGACTGAGGCCAAAACCTTCATACCTCGACGGCATCACAAATAAATCAAAAGCCCCTATACATGAAGCGGCGTCAGCCCTGAAACCCGGAAGCAGTGTTTTTATTTTATGAGAGTTAAGCGCTGAAGCCGTCTTCTCAAGTTTCACCCGCTCCCTGCCCTCTCCTAAAATCACAATCCCTAATTTAATACCTTTAAACCTGAGACGCTCCGCATAAAAAAAATCAAGCAGAATATCAAATCCCTTCTGCCAGTCAAGGCGTCCGACACAGCCGATAACTCTATCGCAGTCAGACATGCCCCACTCCTCTCTCAACGCGGATACGCGATGTTCAGAAAGGTGCGGAGGCGGAATAATCCCATTATAAACCACCGGGATTTTATCAGAGGGAATTCCTGTTTTCAAAGAATAATAATTTCTTACCGCCAATGAAACCGCCGTCGTACATTCGAAGGGTTTTATACTCAGCCTGTCCGCTAGAAAATACCATTGTCTGCTTTTGCGTTTTTCTGAAATATGAACAGTACTGAAAAATTTGAAATCATCATTCCCGGAGTTAAGCCGTACCGTAAGCCCGGCATGAAAAAGATGCGAATGAACTATGTCCGGCTTTATCTCATCAAGTATTTTACCGAGCTTGAAAATTCTCCAGAGCGAAGAAAACGTCAGATTCAGGCTCTTGATAACAACGCCGCTTTCCTGCAATTCGTCCACAATGCCAGAATTCGCCGGAAGAGGAAAAAGCGATATCACGGTAAGCTTATGCCCTCTTACCACCAGCCCCTTCGCAAGTTCCGCCACAATTCTTTCCGCTCCGGCAGGACGAAGCTCCGTTATAATCTGAACTATTTTCACGCGGCATCCCTGTTTTAGTAAACGTACCAGAGTACAATACAATGCCGCACTAACTTTTCAATTACCTCTTGACTGCTTCAAGTATTCCGGCTATTTCTTCACGGACACCCAATATGCCGTCAGGATTGCGATTGTAATAATGAGTATCCACCATGACCTGCTCTGGAACGGAAAGGATTTCTTCAGCTCTTTTGCGCAATTTCGCGTCTTTAATATCCGGAAAGGCTTTCTGAAGCTCCATCAGATAGCCGTAATCCTCCTGCCCGTCCCTGATTATTTTCATCCGTATGCTCGGAATACACGGCGGGTACATGATGAAACCGTCTCCGTTAAGATAACCGGAATAAGGCCACTTTGCCGAACGGTTTTCCTCCCAGAGCATAGCATTTTCCGATATTTTCTTAGGGGCACAGCTGTTTCCGGCATAGATGAAAATACCTTTGACTCCGTATTTCCAGGCAATCCAGAACGGCAGACGGTGATCAATCCCTATGCGTTCAACCATCATTTGCGGCTGGTCTTCTTCCGAAGCGTAAAAATCACAGTTGATGGGAAGACCGCAATAATAATTCCAGAGAACAGCTCTGCCTTTATTCTTAGCGGCAAAATCCATGCCCGGCCCCGTTGAAAGGTCATTCAGCCAGATATCAGTGCCTTTGTCAATGTCCTTATGATATTCAGTCGCGGCAAAAATTCTCAATCCGGGATAGAGTTTTTTCATTTCCTGATAGAAGGGAACATTCATCGTTTCATAAGCTTTTTCATCGGCTTCATCCTTGTCTGTGTATATAATGGCTTTGTCCAACCAGCCTTTTTCAGCAAGATGTTCGTAAATCGGCTTTATGGCTGAGATATCTTTAGGCGCTCTTGTTATTTCAAAAACCCGCTGTCCCCGTGCAAGGCAGAAGGAAACAGTCTTGTCAAACTCGGAGAAATCGCTTTTCCCCGTTTTCCATGTATCCCTTCCGGCATTCAACGGATCAATCCCGTGTTTCAGAAATTCCGCGAATACTTCGCGATAAGCGTCCATGTCACCTTTCACGGGATTTTTAGTCCAGACCGCGACAGGAAAAGGCACTCTGCCGGGAAGCGTAAAATTATAAACATGCAAATTCACTTTAAACGCTATGCTTTCATTGTCCGCCGCAAGTTTCAGTTCCCCGCTGTAATCTCCGGGAAGAGCGTCTTTCGGGACTTTGATTTCAATCCAGAATAACGCAAGACCCATTTTCTTCGCGGACTGGGAGCTGTTCATCAGAAGAGGATCGGGCCACAACTGCTCAGACATCGCGGCAGGGCAGATTGAATTCAGGATTTTAACACGCCCTACAGAGTAAATATTTATATTGGAAGGGCCGATGACAGAATTTCCGCCTGTCTGTCTTAACTCGCCGGCTTTAAGCGTTACGTCCTGCAATTCCTTCCCCATATATGGTATAACAGCAATCTGAAAAGCTTCATACTCATTACGCGCGGCTGAAATTTTTACAGTATTAGCGTATCTGCCTTTAAACGCATATTTATTGAGAGGGATTTTGTCCAGCGAATTCTGAATGCCGACCATGAAATTTGAAGGGGCCGCATTTCCTAAAACGGCCTTGAAATCCTTTTCAGCCTTCTCGAAGCGGCGCACCTGATCATAAAAACCGAGCCTCCAGTGATCAGCCGAATTCATGATTGTTTTTTCTTCCGGCGGCAAATCTTTTGAATCGATTCCAAAACACGGGGCCGCAAGCGCCATTAAACCGCAGAGAAAACCTTTTACCTTCATATCCCTCGTCCTTTCGTTATACTTCTATGCCATATGATTTCATTACGCTTTTAACGCTGAAAGCCGCCGCGCCGAGAACACCCACTTCCGTGCCGAAACTACTGAAAGTCAGAAATTCCCTGTTCGCCGGATGTTTGCTGTGGGCGTTCGCACACACGGATTCGATTATATCCTGCTTTATAATTTTTTCAGCCCTTATTATATCCCCGTTCACTACGAGCATCTCTATATCAAGGATATCAAAAATCATCGCCATAGCTTCACCTATATAATTGGCGGCTTCTTTCAAAACATTCAGCGCTTTCGCCTCCCCGTCTTCAGCATGCATGACAATATTTTTAAAACTCGTTCCGCCTCCATAATTCTTTTCAATCACCGGTATGGAAGCGAGCGCCTCGATACATCCGCGCAATCCGCAGCGGCAGAGCGGTCCATCCCGTCTAAGGGGTATATGCCCCAGTTCACCTGAACGGTTTCTTGCCCCTCTGAAAAGTTTTCCGTCAATAATGAATTTGCCGCCAATCCCGTGCCCTGCGAAAAATGTCCCCATATTACGGCAATCTTTCGCCCTGCCCCAGAAAGCCTCCGCCTGCGTTATCATCGCCGAGTCATGATCAACAATCACCGGAAGCCCGGTCAGTTTTTCTACATATGCCTTACAGGGAACATTCGTCAGTCCGGGAAGTATGACAGCCGCCTGAGTCAATACACCTGTTTTGAAGTCAAGTTCACCAGGCATCGCAAGACCTATTCCGGCAATTTCAATTTTTCCCTCTTTTGCTGTTTCAAGAATTTTCTCTATGGATTTTCCAAGACATGACAGGAAAGATTTTGCCGTTAATTTTCCCTTCATCGGCAATGCCTGATACTTTAGAATTTTTCCGCCTGAAGATACTATTCCTCCCCTGATTTCACCGCTTACGGCATGAAGCCCCAGGACATGGAAAGCAGCGTCATTTATCCGCAAAAGTTCAGGGGAACGTCCCAGTTCCGCGCTGTCTTTTCCGCACGCGCATATTAAATTCTGTTCGAGAAGTTTATCGGATATCCTTGTTACAGTAGCGGCACGCAATTTAAATCTGCGGTGAAGTTCAATTCTGGATATTGCCCCTTCATTTCTAATTATATCAAAAATTCCCTGTGAAAGCGACATGCTTAAAACTCCTTTCCTCATTCCGGTTTAATGTCAGCCCTTTTCAAAATTCAACTCTAAGCTCTCCGCCCAATGCATCTGAACGCATGAAACTTGAAGAGTCAATTTTTTCCTTTTCATAAAACAGTCCTCTTCCATATTAATTCATAATATATTTACCATTATGGTAAATAATTATAACGCATTCTCTTCAGTATTGCAATAGCGGTTTCCGTTTTTTCTATTTTTCCAACCGTAAAATACTATTTAAACAAAAATCATTGTTTTTTTCACTTAGCCTCTTGCCTTTTGCTACAAAAGAGAATATAATTCACATCATTAAACTATTTGGTGAACTATGGACAGAATAGACAAAGAAATATTGAATATTATTCAGGGCAATCCTAAAATTACAAATGTCGAGATGGCGCGTCAGCTCAAAATGGCCCCGTCAGGCATACTTGAACGAGTTAAAAAGCTGGAAGCCTCCGGCGTAATAGAAGGCTACGAAGTCAAGATAAGCCCCCGAAAAATGGGACTGACGCTCACAACCTTTATACAGGTGGAGACTGACGATGCCATCGGCACAAACATGACGGGACGCAAAATAGCGGCCCTCGAAGGAGTACAGGAAGTCTATCTCATCGCCGGAAAATACTGTTATTTTGTCAAAGCCAGGGTAAAGGACACGGACGCGCATAATGAACTGATGAAAAAACTGGGTTCATTCAAGAGCGTCAGAAACGCGAGGACAACACTTGTCCTTGAAACTATAAAAGAAACTTTTAAACTTGATTTCGAATAAGTCATGAAAATAAAAATTGAATATTCTCTCCTTAATTTCTGCGGAGCACTGAGTGCCCAAAACGCTCAATTTCCTAGAGCGTTTTCTCCTGAATAACTTTCCCGCAAAAGTTACTCTCTCATTTTATCGTATCCTTAAGAGCATATTTCAAAAAAGCTCACGACTTCATTTTAACAGAGGTTTTTCAAATGTTTTCAAGAAAAAAACTTATCGGTTTCTCGCTGGCATTCATACCAACGGTCTCATGGGCCAGTTTCTATATAGTAAGCCGTTTCGCGTTCGGTGAAAACGAAGATGTAATAGACCCGGTATTCTTCTCCTTTCTGCGCTATTTCATAGCGGGGATTTTCATGTTCGCCCTGATAATACATCAGAAAAAATTCAAGGCCATGGCAAGCGCCATGAAAACGGATTTATGGATGTTTGTATTTCTCGGCATCACCGGTGTGGTACTGGAGGGCACCCTGCTTTTCTGGTCATTGAAATACACGACCGCCGCCAGAAGCAGCCTCTTTGCGAATACATCTCCTATTTTCACCGTGCTGATAGCCATCTTTGCGTTGAACGAAAAACCAGATCACCGCAAAATACTGGGAATGCTGATAGGCTTTGCCGGAACATTCATCGCGATAGTCTCCCGGAGCAAGGGTGATTTGTATCTGACTTCTTCCGGGATACTCGGCGATCTTCTGGCGATGGGTTCCGGGATATGCTGGGCGGCATACACAGTATGGGGAACGGGGGTTTCAAGCAGATACGGAAGCTTCATAAGCGCTTCGATAGTCATAATATTCGGTTCAATAATGCTCTTCGCCGTAGTACTGCTCACAGGGAGGCCTATGCTGTGGAACTTTCCGGCAAAGCTCTGGATTGCCACAATATATCTGGGGCTCATGACGAACGCCGTAGCCTATCTCTGCTGGTACGCCGCATTGAAATACCTGAAAGCCGGGGAACTTGGAGCGTTCGGCTATATAAGCGCCATACTGACAGTTATATTGTCATTCACGCTGCTGCATGAAAAATTCACTTTTTCTTTTTTCCTTGCCTTGACGGGAGTAATAGCCGGAGTTTATCTGATGATGGAAAAAGACTCCGGAAAAGTCAGGCAAATATCAGAAAACGCATTGCAGTGAAATCTATAGTAATAGCATTGCCTGCAACAACTAACAACAGAGCAGTCTCATGAAAAATCAATTTAAAAGGCTATTTTGCGTGATTTTTAAGCAAATAAGCTTGATTTCGGCTTGAATAAATTCAAAATGACTGTATTTTCAAACCTTTGGATTTTACGAAAAACCCGTTGACAGGGGTTTTATTATAAACAGTTCAGGGAGGCGGAACTTATGACAGCCCCCGTTAATCGTTAATTTTAAAGAAAGGCTATCTGTAAATGAAGAGAACATTTCAGCCATCGGTAAGAAGGCGTAAACGTAAACATGGTTTCAGAGCAAAAATGGCAACGCGCACAGGCAGAGCTGTAATAAGGCGTCGCCGTGCCAAAGGCCGTGCCAGACTTACAGCGGCATAATCAGGGAAACGCAATGAAAGGGTCTCTCTTTTCCCGGCAAGGCGCTGTTTTATCTGCACCGCGGAAATTGACGTAAGCTTACGAAATGAAAAATCAAATTCATACATTATTTTGAAACATTCACTCGATTCAAATGATAAACTTAGGTTGAAGTCGGAATTTGATTACGTTCGCGAATACGGAAAAAAGTACGTTTCAGGCATCTGCCTGTTGGTTGCAGCACCGGCCAGGGATGGGAAACTCCGGTGTGGAGTAATATGCGGGAAAAAATACAGCAACAAAGCTGTCTTGAGAAATCGGGCACGCAGAATAATATGGGAATCGTTCCGCCTTCTGAAACAGAGAATCTCCCCTGCTCACATACTCTTTATCACGAGAAAAGGAATTGCGGGAAAGAAACAGCCGGAAGTCGAAACATTCATTCTGAGACTGCTGAAACAAGCGGGTCTCATGGAAGATTGAACATGACACTCCCTTTTATCCTTATAATACGCTTATACCAGAAAATCATATCTCCGTGGATATATCCATGTTGCCGCTTTACGCCAAGCTGTTCCCGCTACACCGTTGAAGCGCTGGAAAAACATGGCGTTCTGAAAGGCTCAATCCTGGCAGTATGGCGGCTCCTGCGATGTCAGCCTTTCTGCAAAAACGGATATGATCCCGTACCTGATACTTTTACACTAAAGCGCAGCGACCATACCGAAAGACTGACGCTCACAACATCATCCCCAAAACTAAAGGTAGCAAATGAAATTCGATAAGGAAACTATAATAGTTCTGGCAATATGTTTTATAGTGCTTATGGCTTGGCAGCCTATATGCGAGCACATGGGTTGGATAAAAGCTCCCGCCACTGAGACAGTCAAGAATAAAATCGAGAAATCCAAGGAGACAGTTTCATCCGCCGTTCCATCGCCAGATACGGACAAAGACGCAAAAGAAGCCGCCCCCTCCCCTCTCAAGCCTGAAAATATCAGTTCAGCCTCCGGCGTAAAACAGCTTCCCGAATATGTTCTCTCCAATAATTGTATTGAAATTACTATTAACCCGAACATGGGAAGTGTAAGTTCAGTCCGCCTTAAAAAATTCTTCAAAGCCGACAGAAAAGACAATATTGTTCTGGATAAGAATATTGATAGAGGAGCACTGGAAATTTCATGGACGCCTTCAGGCTGGACATTGACCAATATAAAAACAGATGCCATATCAAAGGATGAATACCACCTGACCCGGACATTCACAAAAGGCGATGAAAGTTTCCAGTTGATTCAGGAATGGAAACTGCCATTGGATGATTATATCGCAAAATATAGGATAACCGTCAGAAACACCGGGGCTAAGACACTGTCTCTGAATGATATTCTCGTAAATGCCGGCGGCATCGCGCCTCTTCATTCAATGACTGGCGATATTGTTCGCTCTGAAACTCATTGCATAGAATGGTGCAATACCGCGACTGATAAACTGACCCGGATTGACGCCGCCGCAAAAGAACAGGCATTCAACGCCAGTGCTACAGAACAACCTCTTTCATGGATATCCATCAGCAATAAATACTTTGCGTCCATACTCCTGGCAGATGAAACTTTCACTAAAGGCAACTCCGTATTCAGAAAAATGCTTCCTCCAATAAACGGTACACCGTCAGACTTATATACAATATCCTCCTCAGGACGTTTCAATAATCTTTCACTGCCTCCCGGCAGTTCGGAAAATTTCAACCTTAAATATTTCACAGGCCCAAAGGAACTGGCCCTCCTGAAAAAACTTTCCCCCTCAACTCCTCTTATCATGCATCTCTCTTTCTGGTATCCACTGGAAATGATTTCCCAGTGGCTTCTGGTTGCCTTGGTTTATCTTAAAAATATTTTTGGTTCATACGGCATTTCCATAATAATACTGACAATTATCGTAAGGGCCGCTTTTTGGCCGGTTACGCAACGGGCAAATAAATCAATGCAGAAAATGCAGAAGATTCAGCCCATGGTTCAGGAAATAAGAACCAAATATAAAGATAATCCCCAGATATTAAACTCAAAGATCATGGGACTCTACAAAGAACAGAAAGTCAATCCTCTGGGCGGATGCCTCCCAATCCTCCTCCAACTTCCTGTATTCTTCGCGCTCTACTCAACTCTTGACGGCGCGGTTGAACTGAGGCAGACATCTTTCCTCTGGTGTCATGACCTGTCCATGCCTGATACAATAGCAAGTATTTTCGGTTTGGGCATACATCCTCTAATCATCGCAATGACCCTCCTTATGGTTGTCCAACAGAAAATAACTCCTGCATCCCCAGATCCGATGCAGCAGAAAATGATGATGTTTATGCCGCTGATAATGCTTGTCTTTTTATACAATCTGCCTTCAGGTCTAACTTTATACTGGACTGTCAGTCAGATTATAAGCATCATTCAGCTTTATATAAATAAACGCGCTGCCCAAAATGAACAGGAAAAGGCAGCAGCACTCTAAAAGAACTTCTCAAATCGCTAAGAAAAAAAGGAGAAAAAACAGAAATGAGCACAAACGAACAGCGCGAAGAACAGAAAAACAGAGTGTCTCAGACACTCGCTACCATGCTCGACTACCTCGGACTGGAAGCCTCTCTCAAAGTTGAAGACAAAGGTGAAAAAATCTCAATTCTCGTCACTTCTGACGATGCTGGGAGAATCATCGGACGCAAGGGACAAACCCTTTCCAATCTCCAGCTGATACTGAACAGAATGATGTTCAAAGGCAATACCGAATTCCCCCGAATATTAATCGACATAGACGGGTATTCCAGAAAAGGCCCGAGAAGAGATGAGAGAGACTCTGATGAATATTCCAGCAGAGACAGCAGAAGCAGAGACTGGGACAGGGACGAAGAAAATGGAGAGAATGAGGAAATGCTCACTCAGCAGGCACTTGATGCAGCTAAAGAAGTCAAGCGCTGGGGAGAGTCGGTAGTCCTTCCTCCAATGAATTCACACGACAGAAGAATTATCCATGTAACCCTTCAGGACGACACTGAACTTCAAACTACCAGTGAAGGCGAAGGTTCCCTGAAGAAAGTCATTATTTCATTAAAACAGCCTAAATAAAAGGCTCCTGAAGTTGTAAATTCGCTGTACTGTTATAATTTTATAGTTTTAGCGAAGTCGGGGCGTAGCTCAGCCTGGTTTAGAGCGCTGCGTTCGGGACGCAGAGGTCGAAGGTTCAACTCCTTTCGCCCCGACCATTTCTTTTTTCCCGCGCCCAAAGTTACGCTTTTTAAAAATCTTCTATATCCCTTTGTACCAAAGGGTTTAACAAATTCTATGTTCCTCCGGAGAACGCCCTGCAACCCACTTAAAAACCCTGTTTTTCCGGTCTTTGCTCTCCGTTTCTCCGTTTTAACGTAACCGGTTACGCACATGAAAAATTTGCATATAGAGTTTATCATTAACTGTTTAACCCTCCGTGGCTGAAAAAAGCGTTTTTGGTAACGATTTGTTTTTTAATGAATTTGGTGTCCCAAAACACGAAAAGGATTTAAACCGGAAGTTACGGCGAACAGCATTTTAACCTCAATTTTGCGTTTCAATGTTCCCCGTGACCGAGGTTTGTTTTTTGACGTGTTTGGAGTACCAAATTCATACTGTCTAATAAATTTTCAAACTAAAATTCTCTCGCCGTGACCGATGGAGAGAAAAAATCCATATTCCCAACTTGGACACCAAATTCAACAAAACGCAGAAAGCTCTTGGCTTAAAAAAATGAGATGGGGATATCAATACAAGTTTTTTGTTTTGGAAAAAGTTTATGCTTCACACCATATAAGATTCCTCATTATCCCTTGATTGATAAATCGTTTATGGTAAAATAGCGATGAATAAAAAGTGGTGTTCTTATGAAAGCTACAGTCATCGTCATGCTTATTGCGCCGTTTCCGCACTGACCGCACAAACGCTCAGGCATGCGTATCTTCGCTGGATACAGCCGCAGGATTCGGCGCTTGAAAAGTACAATCCTTCCTTCAAGGATAAAATCAAAAAAGCTACTTCAATTGAGGCTCTCGACAAAGAATACGCCAAGGCACAGGAGGAAGTGAAAAAGGCTGAGAAAGAGATTAAAGAATCGAACCGCAAAGTCAACCGCGTCACAGAAGAGCCTTTTAAGACTGAAAGGGAATTGAAGACAGCTATCCAGAATTGGGAGCGGCGTTCAGAAGAAATCCGGAAAACACGGTTTTTCTGGACTTGCGGTTTGGTTATCGCCATAGTCGGTTCTGTTCTTTTCGTCAAATGGACGTGGTTTGGCCTGAGCTTTGTTATTGCCGGGCTTACGCAGATGATATGGTGGATTTCGCCTTCGTTCAGTTTTAATGAAGCCTCTGCGGAATACCACAGGATGCTTGAAAATAAATTTTTTCTCTCGCTGCTGACACTGGTTTTCATTTTTGTTCTGTGGTTTTTATTCTGCAAATTTAAAATGGAAAAGAAATCTTCTGAAGCTGTAAAATGAAAAAGAAAATTGACATTCAGGTCTTCCAGGATTTTCTCAGGGCGAAAAGACTCGGCCTATTCAAATATTCGATCCGGGGGTACTGACAGATGATTTGAGGCGTGCATTTTCATTTTTGGAATCGACTTTTTGACAGAAAGTACTTTTGCAAGCAAGTTTAAAACAGAGAGAGACTATCCACAAGGATTATAGGGGCATTGCAGGATATTTGGACATGTCAGCTTGAAAACGCCCCCCCCAATTTGTATATTCGAGGCACGGTTAAGTTTGGAGCGGTTCGTATGGCTAAAAAATTCAATGTCAATGGGTGTTGTTTCCCTGATGAACATTATATGGTGGATATCTCCGGCAAACTCAATCAGGCAATGAAACTGATTGAACAGGGGGAATATTTTACTATAAATCGCCCGCGCCAGTATGGCAAAACTACAATACTTGAGATGCTTTTCAACAATTTATCCCCCAGGAAATATTTGCCTGTCTTTCTTTCGTTTGAAGGTGTAGGGGATGAACTTTTTAAAAGTGAAGCCAGCTTCGCTCCCGCATTCGCAAGAATGTTTTCAAAAGAGTTGCAGATAAAGCATTCCGGTATTGCCGAATTATTTCTGAACGCAACTTCAAACGTTAAAAATCTGGAAGACCTTTCATCATCTATAAGCGTCTTTACAAAAGAAATAAGCAAAGACATCGTTGTTCTGGTTGATGAGATTGACAAGTCCAGCAATAATCAGTTATTCCTGAGCTTTCTCGGGATGCTAAGAGACAAATATCTCAAGCGCAAGCGTGAAGCTACATTCAAGTCCGTTATTCTTGCTGGGGTTCACGATGTTAAATCTTTGAAACTGAAAATCAGAAAGGATACTGAGACCAAGCTCAACAGCCCCTGGAACATCGCGGCGGATTTTAATGTTGATATGAGCTTCAACCCGGCTGAGATTAAAACCATGTTGGTTTCCTATGCCAAAGATAAAAAAGTTAAAATGGACTTTGATGCAATTGCCGAACGCATTCACTACTATACGAACGGACACCCGTTTCTTGTCAGCAAAATCTGTAAAAACATTGATGAAGAGGAAGCGGAACAAACCCCGAATTACAATCCCAAACACTGGACACTTGACGATATCAACTGGTCATTCCGATGGCTGACAAGACCGATGTATACCACAACCAACTTTGATGACATGATCAAAAATCTTGAAAATAATAAGGATCTTTTTGCCCTGGTACGTGCAGTTTCAGTCGAGGGCAAGGAAGTCAGTGCCGCTGCAGATAATCCCGTTGTGAATCTTGGGATTACCTATGGAATTTTGTCTGCAAGTGAAGATAAAATAGTGGTTTCAAACCGTGTATATGAACAGCGAATTGCCACTTACATGCAATCCAAACAAGAGACCAGTGAATTAAAAGATTGTTCCATCTTCCATGATTATGGCTATCTGGAAAACGGCAGACTTGTCTTGAATTTTATTCTTGAAAAATTCCAGCTTTTCATGAAAGAACATTATTCCAATAAGGATATGGCATTCATTGAACGGGAAGGACGTCTTGTATTTATGTCTTTCTTGAAACCGCTTATCAATGGCAAAGGTTTTATGTGGAAAGAGCCGGTAATTGGAGATGAGCGACGCATGGATATTGTTGTCACCTACGGAAGCAAACAGAAAGAAGTGGTCGAACTGAAAATATGGAGAGGGAAGGAATACCATCAAGAGGGA
>MHBF01000119.1 GCA_001803225.1 Lentisphaerae bacterium GWF2_44_16
ATCAAGTATCTCCTTAATTTTTAGATTAGTTCATCAGTCGTGAACCAAGGTCTCTGGCCTTTTGAAGGTCCCTCGTAGCGATTCCGCGTCTCCAAGCTCAATCCATGCAGAACATCGATGTAAGTATGCATTGGCAGATCCGGCTGCAACTCAAGAGCTCTAGTCAGGTCCTTAATCGCCAGATGGAATTTAGCGAGTCCATGTTGAGCAACGCCACGAAATAAGAAGGCAATAGGGTCTTCGGGATCCAACAAAATTGCCTTTGAGGTATCATCAATTACCCCTTCAAAGTCGCCAATGGTTAATTTAACGTAAGCCCTTTCGATATAAATCTCTGATAGGTCCTTATTGTATTCGTTAATTATAAGTGAATCATTTGATGTCATGATAAAAATATTCTTTTCGTTAATAATTGATATTTAATACTGTATGAAGATCCATCTGTTTCATCCAGACAAATGCCTAATGCCAAGATGGACCTAAATCATCGGTTCATTTGGGATTCAAGCAAAGCCTTGATTTCTACCCAAGGGTAATAGATCTTCCTTTGGAATCGGCACCAGGGAATAATACCCTTATCTCTCCAGGTTTGGAGAGTGCGGTCAGATACTCCAAACTCTTTCTTCATTCTTTGGCCATCAATGTACTTTGGGTCATCATCAGTGACCTTCGAGCTTCCCGTTGCAGTATTTTGCTCTATCCTGCCCGTTTTGTCTAGGATTTCCTTTAAGTATTCTTCAATAGTCATTTTCCTTGCATATTAATCGTTCAATTAATTTTGAACGTATGCTGCAAAGATCTTGAGGTCGCAACTATTTTATGTGGACATCCTTGGGGGGAATCCCCCCTCCATCAAGGCTTATCAGCTGATTCTTTGCCAATTAATGTGACAAGCTTGGTCATCTTTTTAAGTGGACCTTCTTCAAATTTTTCCCAAGCAGCTTTCAATTCACGATATTGGTCATGATCTAAATAATCAATGGACAACCGTTTTTTGAAAGCTTCCGGGCTTAGGTCCTCTTTCATTTTCGAACTGAAGCTTTTGGAAATTAGCCTACTAAATTCCTTTTTATTGGCAATTTGGATTGCCTTTGTTTCGATTAGCAAATAAATGAAGGCGGCCATTTTATCGCGGCTCCATGTTGATTTAACTTTTGGTTCCAGAATGGATTCTTCTATCCCAACCTTCTTAACCGCCGAATCAAGTTTTAACTTAAGATCCTCCAATAAATGTTCTATTCTAAATGACTTCTTCTTCCATAAATCCATCGTCAAAACATTCGACAACTCACGTATGCCCATTCTAAGCCGCATACAGTATTGGCTCGAGTCTTCGTTAACTTTACGGTTGAATGATTTTACTACTTCACTTATTATAGAACCCTTATTGTCATTGAAATAATCCTCGCATTTAAAAATATCAAACAGCTTCTGATTTGAATAATATATAAGGAAGAAGTCATCAAGAATCATTTGGCAAGAGTCACTACTCCCTACCTCCTCAAGGTTGAGCAGGATATTAAAAGTAACGCTATCCAAAGAATTCTGTCCTGAACGGAAATCAATGGAACTCAACTGAAAATCTACATAATCAAGATCCTTGGCTAAAGCCAATTTCTCCCACAATTCCTCGAATCTGACTTGGCCGTTACTCAGGAATTGCGAAACATATGGTCGGTTCATAAGTTTGTTGTTTGATTACTAAGCAAGATACAGAATTCCTTGGAAGTACTGACCATTATAGACCGCGTGGCTAAATCGTAGGAGCAACCCAAAAGCAATTCTTATCTTACTTATAATCTGCGTGTTTTATGTTTCGTTCGACTCCCCTTGCCTCCACGAGGTGGGTGTGAGTGTGGGTGTGGATGTGGGTGTTGACACGCCATTCAACCAATGAGCCTTCGCCGGATAGAGTTGACCCCTACAGCCAAAAATGTTTTTCAACCACCGCCGCTGCAAACTGACCACCGATATCATGGCAGCCCTATGGCTTTCCCCAAACGATTTTTTCACTACAAATCATGCTTTTTAATCCTGAATTTCGTATCTTATACAGATGTTACCATTTAAACTCCGTAACTCAAATGAAAAGAAGAATTATTTGCAAATTTTGGGAAGTGGTGATCGCAGGTTTCTGTATCCTGGCCTATTCCTGTATGCCGCTGCACGCACAAGTTGAAGAGGGTGCTCCAGCCGGTAAAAACCCATCCGCTCATTTTTATCTCGGTCCCGGTATGGGAATCGATTCACCCACCGGAATCATCGGACTGAGCGTCGAGGCTCCGATTGTTAAGAAATTCTCGGCCTTTGGAGGTGCCGGGATAGGTTTCTGGGGATTGAAGCTGGCCGCAGGATTCAACTATTATTTTAAGGAGGCTCCTTTGGGATCGTCAGTGGGAGTATCCTATAGCTTTTCAACAGGTGATAAAAACCTAGAGCTGCTGATGCCTGTGGAGCCATTATCCGAGAACGAGATGATCACCGTCAATTTGCTCCCGGCAGGTTCGATAAGCCTGTTCTATTCTCACAGTTGGACACTCGGGAAGAAGGGAAAATTCACCTTGTTTACCGGATATGCTGTCAGCCTGAATAAATCACCCTGGGAAGTTGTTTCCAACCATACCCTTGATGATATTTCAGTGATGACCCTGGATCTGTTGAAACCAGGCGGGATCATGCTGGGCATGCAATTTATGCTGGGCATATAATCATCTTCCTTTCTTAGCAATAAATAAATGTCTTACGATATAAATAAGCTGTTTAGTCTGACCGGCGGCGGTTGTTTTTCTTTTCGGCACATCCACTCAATGACCGTATCTCCATGGACAAAAAACGTATACGATTCATCACCGCCCGCACGGTGATCCTTTCTCGAGATAACGTTGATCAATTTCTCTATCTGCCACACCGATGTTGGTTTGATCTCAAAAGGACCTTGACTGAACGCATTTGAAAAAATAATAACCGAGGATATCACCAGAATTATTCGTTTCATTTCGCTATTTATATTAGGACTCATTTTAATACTCTTTTCTGGGCTCATTTTAGGCTGTTAATTTTTTGCTTCCAGAACTCTATTAATCATAGTTTTGTACAGACTATCCCATTTTTCGACTCCGATTTTTTCAAAATATACAAAATTGTATTCAACCTCTTACCATATTTTTGACAATCCAAATATTTTCTCAGCATTTGAAAAAGTGTTTGGGACTTGTCCCGCAAGTATTACAGGAAGGAGGAAAAATGCTAATATAAGGTTCTTTTTATTTGTTTGAATCCCCCAGCGGTTTCCAATCTTTATAAATCATTTCAAAATCAGAACAGAGTATTTTTTAATCGTTTTCATTATAAGTTCAGGATAAAAACTTTACAAGCTGCAAACAAAAGCCCAACTACCTGGCAGGCAATCCTGGATTTAATCAAGGTCAATCATGTATAATGTGTTCGCCTGATTTATGCTATGGCCATTTGGCCAATTCCCTTGTTATTGTAATAACATATTGAATTCCTGATAGAAACAGATACTTTAGATGAAGAATAGAGTCAAATTTAATAATGTTTGGTCTGAACGGGTCCTGTCGTTGGCGTAAAATCAGTAAATAACCTGTAGTCATGAAAGCTTTTGTTCCTTTACTATTCCTTGTTTTATCCGGCACCTGTTTTTCGCAGGAATCTCCAGGGGTATCAGACACCATCCGGAAGGATGCCCTGAATGTTTATATGGATGCTTCCAGCTACTTCAAAAAGGAGATCACATTTATTAATTATGTGAGAGATCTCAAGGCTGCAGATCTTTATGTAATATCAGCCTGGCAGCCTACCGGCTCCGGGGGCGGAAAAGAAACCTATTTTTTTATCGGCCGGAACAGGCTGGACGGCATGAATGATACCATTTCGATTTCCCATTCGCCGGATGACACCGATGATATCAGACGGATAAAAACCGTTAAAATTCTTAAAATGGCCCTGATGCGCTATGTATTAAAGACACCTCTTATTGAGTTCTTTGACATCCGGTTTACTGAACAGACCAAGGAGACCGTTACCACTGACAGATGGAATAACTGGGTATTCAGGACCAGTATATCCGGATATATGAATGGAGAGAAAAGTTACAAATCCACAGCAATGAGTGGTAATTTTGATGCGAACAGGACTACTGAAAAAAATAAAATCATCATAGGTTATAGTTATGGATGGAGTGACAATACCTATAGGATAGGGGACCTCCTGGTTAATAGCTTCACCCGGAGCCAATATGCAAACTTTCAGTATGTCAGGGGAATAAATGATCACTGGTCGGCCGGAGCTTCAACCTGGGTAAATTCTTCGATTTACAGTAATTCAGATTTCTCTTTGATATTTCGCCCGGCAATAGAATATAACATTTTCCCTTATGCCCAGTCCACCCGGCGGCAATTCAAATTTCAGTATGGAGTTGGTTATGAATATTATAATTACCGTGATACTACCATTTACAATAAAGTAACTGATAATCTTACTTCCCAGTTACTCTGCGTCGCCTATACGGTGATTGAGAAATGGGGAACCGGAAACATGAGTCTTGCCTGGAAAAATTATCTGCATGACTGGAGTAAAAATCACCTCAGTTTTATTGGCAGATTTGATTTGCGGGTGGCAAAAGGATTATCATTTAATATCGGCGGTGGATTCTCACTGGTACACGATCAGTTTTCCCTTCCAAAAGGGGGCTCAACATTTGAAGAGCTGCTCCTGAGAAGAAAAGAAATAGCCACCCAATATACTTTTAATACCTCTTTTGGATTAACATTTACGTTCGGGTCGATATACAATAATGCAGTAAATCCCAGATTCGGGATTGATCTCTATTAATCTCGATTTTTTGCGACAGCTGATAAATTTCGTTTAACAATTCGAGCATCAATACCTTGGTTTCATTGAGCTCCCTCAATTCTCCATAAGTTGTTTTAGTAACTGCCAGCAAGCCACTTACACAGATGGCAATAAATTTATTCCACAGGTCTGCCTGAATATCAAGGGAAATCCTGGATTTTATTCCAGCAACATCAAAAACCGACTTAAGATTGCTGACACGGTCAGTCATTGAATGGTCAAGTTCACCGAAAACAATTTCAGGCTCCATTCCAAAGTGAGAAATAACCCCGGGGGACTTTATTTTGCTGATAATGCGGCACAAACCGCCGATGATGTGCCGGGGGTTGATCAGCTCCGATAATTCATCAGTATGATCCTCAATGTCATAATAGGGATTGGCAACCCACTTACCATTTACTTCAATTAAGAACGGTTCAAAACCAGCCATAATCATTTTCCTACTCCATTTGCGGGATTTCATATTCCGCTCCATAGAATCTCTAAAAAGTTTCATATTCCATTTTTTAAAGTGAATAACGATATTCACTTCTCTATGATATATAATACGTTTTCGCCCTCCGAGATTTCAGTTGGTGTTTTTGATATTATTCAAATACCTTATAATCAGGCCAATAATTTTTGGAAATTTTTGACAAACTGATGGCTTGGGCAAAAGAAAACCCGGCTTGCTGGGCCTTAATTTTGAGTAAAGTGAAGTGTCTGAGGAAATGAGAATGATATAAATAATATTCTCTAACTTGTAGCTTCTTAAACAAGAAAGAACGTCAATGAATTACCCATCAACCAAAAAACCAGTTAATTGGGCAAAGTGGATTGTAATTGGTCTCCTCGCTTTCTTTGGCATTGGTTATATGATGTGCGGAAGAGGGGGCGACCCGGGGTCAGAATCCAAACATCTTACTCTTACAGCGGAAGAACAGAAGCCTATTGAAAACCTGATTGAAGCAGGGTCATTAATAATTAAGTACAAGGATGCTTATGTGCCTCCGCTTGTTTGGTATAATTCAGATGCACAAGGCAAAGAGAATTTTGCCGCTAAACTGGCTATTTACGCTACCAATAAGGTGGGTGATGATCTTTACTATTGTAATATTTACGATGGGATGAGTGGAAAGAAGATCGCTAAGTGGAGCAAATCATGGGGGTATAAGGTTTACTAAACCTTGTACCATATATAACGATCTTGTTTACTCAAATGTAAGATCGAACGAGTGACTTGGAAGCAATAGATCGGCAAAACATATTTTTGGGATCAAATCAAGATGTAAGTTGCTGAACAGTTGGATTATATTCTAAATAAATTTAGTTTTATCTTTTAATTATCCTATTTTTACAAATGAAAAAGAGGAGCGGCAACTCCTCTTTCCGGCGGTAAGATAATTTTTTAAGCTAATGAGACTGTGATTATTATCTGTGTATCCATTGGCATTGTCCCGCCTGATGATGGTAAATGAACCATCCTTTTGGTTAGTAACTCGGGAGGGATTCGAACCCTAAGCCTGGATCTTAGACAATCCTGTTCAATCCTATTGAACTTCCGAGTTTAAGGACTGTTGCAGCAGTCCTTTGTTTATATGTCAAGCCCAAAATCCTTATGCTGGTCTAACTGCTTGATAGTTTTAGTATACATTTCTATGAACAAGTCAATACTACACAGGACAATTATATTGTCGGTAATTTTGAACTTTGTAAAACATTATGAATTTATGCAACAGGCACTTCGATTGGTCTTTTTACGCTTTCCTGGCTGAGTGCATATGAAAATCGATACTCGGATAAGTGGATAGGGTCTTCAATTGCCTAACTTTGCTGAATGGTACATTGATCTAAAAAGCACCGTGAATAACGTAACTGAAATCTCGCCCCCTCCCGCGACCGCAGGGAGCGCGGGAGAGGGGCCGGGGGTGAGGTGGATCGTGGCGGGCACAGGGGCTCAAGGACATACGGGCACAGGGGCACTGGGGCACAAGGGCACAGAGGCGCTCGCCCGGTCAGGCAATACGAATAACCACAAAATCGATGTATGAAAGTTGTTACCGGATAATTCTATGATGAAGGGAGGATGCACCGGAACGCATCGGAAGTCCATTCGAGCGGGGTGAATTTTAGCCGGGTATGGCCATCGGTCCCCACAACACCGGTGAGATACCAGCGGCCGTTCACCTGTATAACCTCATGGGCAAAACCAACTCCATCCTCTTCGGCAAAGTAAAAAGTACCAAGGCCTTCGTCCCGGGGCTCGGGAAAAGTGTGAATGCCCGACTTGAACGGATACGGTGTGATGGCCGGGAAATTAAGCGGGTCATCTGAGAGGGCATAACCGCCATTCAGGAAGAGTATCCAACGGCCATTCAGGGGGTGTTTCATCACAAATGGGCTCTCCGCTGGATTCATGCCGGTATTGACGGATTTCAGGTCCGCCTCATCAACCGTCAGACCGGCTTCAATCCACTGGTACAGATCGGGGCTCTGGTATACAGCCACGGCCTGGTGACGGGTTACGAACATCAGCCATCGATTGGCCGACTCCTCGCGGATCACAAAGGGGTCGGATCCCTTGACGGGAAGACCGTTCAATGCATAGGAAACCGGTTTTTCCCAATGGTGTAGATCCTTGCTTATGGCCACACCGATCCCGGTACTGAAGCCATCGGGGTTTCTTGGGGTTTTCCCGGCAAAGGTCCAGCCTGAAAAGAACATCAGGTTTTCATTGCCATTCCTGATGATGCACGGTGCCAGCCCGCTCAGCTGCCGGTCGAAAGCACCGGGAGTGGTGCCGCGGGTGACTGCCGTGGCGGCCCGCTCCCAGTGCACCAGGTCAAGGCTCATAAAATGTTCGGCACTCTCTTCCGAGCCTTCATCCCACCACATGGTGCCTTCGGGGCCCATCGGTGCAAACAGGTGCCAGGTGCCATTCTCGTTGAACACGGTATGATCCTTGAGGTACATGCCTTCCGGTGCGAAACGGAGGGATTCCAGGCTGGCTTTATCGGGTCCCGTTGACAGTCCCCAGCGATTCGTGTAATACCCCGCCTCCACCACGGCCTCCAGTCCTTTTGCCGGCAGTTCGGCGGTGAAGATCAGGT
>MHBF01000120.1 GCA_001803225.1 Lentisphaerae bacterium GWF2_44_16
TGATAGGCGTGATAGGGATAAGGCCTGATATCTCGTACTATTCCGAAGAATGGGCGGCAATGGAGGAGAAAGCTAAAGAGAAAGGTTACAGGATAATAGGGATTGCGCATAATAATGAACTTTTTATAAAAGATATGAAGCTTCTGCTTCAGTTTCCTGTTGACGGCTATATTTTCATGTATTCAAGCATGACAGCTGAAATAGCGGCATTTCTCCGCAAGAACGGCATAAGTTTTGTAGCGTGCAGCAAAACAGTCGGTCTTTCCGGAATAAATTATGTTGACTTTGATCCTGAAAGCATTTTTGAAAAAGGCATGAGACATCTTATCGAACTTGGGCACAGGCGCATTGCCTATGTCGAATTCAACAACCCCAATTACAGCTACAGCGAGAGAATATTAAATCTCTATAAAAAAATAATTTCCGAAGCGGGATTGCCTCTTGATGAATCGCTTTTCATTTCAAGAAGCCAGTATTATTATTACAATATATATAAAGAAGATTATTGCCGGGAGTATGGAAAAATTTGTGCTGAAGAACTCATAGCGCATGGGAAAAAGCCTTCCGCGGCGCTGATTTCCAGTGTGAACATGGCGGATGGTTTTATTGACGGTCTGAAAAAATATAATTTGAAATGTCCTGATGATGTTTCGATTGTCGCCTATAATGAAAGATTGAGAGCTGAAACGTTCTTTACAGACATTGAGTTGGACCATAGGGGCAGGGCCTCTGAAGTGACTGCCATGCTTATAGAGCTGATTGACAATCCCTGGAGCGGTGCGAGGCAGAAACTCATAAAAAGTAAGCTCGCCGTGCGCAAAAGTTCAATTCCCGCCGAAAAAACCGATACAGTTAAATATGCCGAGGTGAGAAATGAGTACATTAAAATTTGACGGGAAATATTGTCGCTTCACTCTTGTGGAGTTGCTTATTGTCATCGCGATTATCGCCATACTTGCCGGGCTTCTGCTTCCGGCGCTTAGAAAAGCGAAAGACAGGGCAAGCGCCATCCAATGCGGAGGAAACCTCAAGCAAATAGGGCAGGCCGTAATCTCTTATACTACAGATTTCAATGATTATTTTCCTTACGGCAGTGTTACCGGAGGTGGGGCTTTCTTTACTAATATTGAACCTTATACTGGAATAACTACTCTTAATTCCGCGACTCCGGCCCAAGCTAAGATATACTGGTGCCCGAAAGATACTATAAGGGCAAGCGTCAACCTTTCGCGATACAGTTATGGGCAGAATTTTTATATGGAGAACGCCAACTGTTCCAACATGATGAAAATAACTCAAATAAAGAAACCATCAACTGTTGTTTATATGGCTGACAGCATACGAACCTCGGCGGGACAATACGGATGGCCCACGACTTTATCAGGAAACAGTTTTCCGTTTCTTGCGACGGCTGACCCTGCTATTGGATCTGTTGATTTCAGGCACAGCCCGACTGCCAACTGTCTTTACGTGGACGTGCATGTGAAGTCGGAAAAACTTAACAACCTGCTTGGACAGACATATATGATTTATCAGACCCCGTAATTTATTTAAAACCAAATAAAATATAAATTCGTAAAAGAAAGGATTCAGAAGATGAGGAAAAGTTTTTTGTCGGCATCAATGGGTATTCTGTCTATGCTGGTTTTCGGATGCGACAGTATTTCAGGTACAGGCGCTGATTTGAAAATAAAACTCAAAGAGGATGGAAAGATAAATTGTGAGATTGTCGTTCCTGAAGAAGCGGGGCCTGTCGCGGAATTTGCCGGAAAAGAATTACAGGACGTTGTTTCTCAATCCCTTGGCGGAAAAGTTGAGCTTCTGAAATCTCCCGGCGGACAGAAGACCGCAATCATACTTGGAAATTCAAAGCAACTCAAAGAAGCTGGCGTTGATATTTCCAAACTGTCCAGAGACGGCTTCGTGATAAAATCATACAAGGGAAATATTCTGATTGCCGGACGCGACAGCATGAAGGACAATCCTGAAAAAGCAATGAATGGCGGGTGCTGGGGATTGTATTTTGAACGCGGTACTTTATTCGGGGTTTATGAATTCCTTGAACGTTTCGCGGACGTTCGTTTTTATTTCCCCGGCGATATAGGCACTGTTATACCGAAGCATGAGAAGCTGGCTCTGCCTGAATGTGATATTCTCGAAAAACCCGATTATACTGTTAGAAAGTTTTCGTGGCTCGGTGCTACAAGCGGAACAGTGGGCTGGATGCCGAAGGTGGCGGGATCTGATTTTAAATGGAAAAACCAGATGTACTACCGCTGGCGCATGGAGACTGAATATCTGCCATGCTGTCATGGGCTTTCGCGCCTCACATTTTTGGAACGTTTCTCGGAAACTCATCCCGAATATTTTGCGTTGACTCAGGACGGGCGCAGATACAAAGAGAAGGATATGGCCCATACCGGACAGTTGTGTTTGAGCAGTGGTATCAGGGCGGAAATCTACAAGGATGCCGAAGCATTCCTCACTGGCAAAGACGCAAGCACAAGGAATATGAAACATTCAAAATACGGCAACAGATGCTTCTGGGACCCCAGCGGTTTCCAGCCGGGTTATTTTGATATCATGCCGCAGGACAGTTTTTATCCGTGCCGCTGTGAAAAGTGCCAGGCGCATTACAGCAAGGGCGACCAGGCCACATCGGATTATGTCTGGGGAATGGTGGTAGAAGTGGCGGAAAAACTGAAGAAAAACGGCATTCCGGGATGCGTCAACATGATGGCATATACTCCATACAGGCCGGTTCCCACTCAGGAAATACCTGACAACGTCAGAGTAATGGTAGCTGTCGGCGGCCCATGGTATATGGACAAAGGCGACGCTTTTAAACGGGAGACTGCTATTATCGACGCATGGAGAGACAAACTGAAAGGTAAAAAGCCATGGCTCTGGAACTATACCTGCAAATTCGCAAAACTCGCTATACCAGATATCCCTGCAAGCACTCCGATGATTATCGGCGAATATTACAAGGCAATGTCATCTCATATCTTTGGCGCGTACATGGAATCCAACGCTCTAAACGAGGAAGTCGCCCATAACCTCTTTATACAAAATTATCTGAACCACTATGTCTTCGCAAAAGTAGCATGGAAAAATTCAACCGATGTGAATGCCCTTCTGAAGGAGCATTATCAGAAGATGTTCGGCAGCGCCGCTCCTCAGATGGAAGAAGCCTTTAAAATGTTTGAAAAGAAATGGCTCGAAATAGTAGGGAAACCGATTGATACGCCGCTGGGCCCGCAATCCATTACCCTCTCGGATTACGATATATGGGAAAAAGTCTATTCTCCCGGGGAACTTGAGAAACTCAAAGCTCTTTTCGATAAGTCCGAAGAGCTTACCGCGAAAGATGCCGACTCACTGAAAAGGGTCAAGTTTATCAGAGAGAAATTCCTTGCCCCCGTTATAGCGCAGAGAGCACAGTATGCCAAGAATCAGGAAGCCATAAATGATCTGCGCTTTTACGTAAAGGAAATCCCTTCAGGCGAAAAGATAAACCTTGACGGTAAACTTGACGACCCTGCGTGGAAATCAGCCGCGGAAATATCTCTGGTGCCGCATGCGTCTGAAAAATCTAAAAAGGAAACAGGAATAAAAACAAAAGTAAAAGCCTTGCGCAATGGTGAAAATATTTATTTTGCCTTTGACTGCGAAGAGCCTGAAATGGACAAGTTGCTTTCTTCAAAAAGGGAGAAGGACGACAAGGAAATCTGGAAAGATTCTTCCGTTGAAATATTTCTCAATCCCTCCAATGACAGAAACATTTATTATCAGATGATGATAAATGCCGACGGCTCAATTTCAGACCTTTCCGCCAGCAAAAAAGGCGGCAAATATTCCATGGACTGGAAATGGAACAGCGGAGCTGAAATCGCGGCATCTAAAGGCGCTAAAGGATGGACAGTGGAACTCGCTGTACCGGTAAAGAATATTCCCGGCCTGAAATATGACAGGGACTTTCCAGCTAATTTCAACAGGAACCGCTGTCTATCCAAAGAAACGAATGATTTTGCCATCCTTTTCACATGGTCTCCTTTCCTGAAAAACGGTTTCCATGATATTGACAATTTCGGGTATATAACTTTCAGTGAACCGAAATCCTCCAATATCATCAAAAACAGTTCGTTTAATGGTGAGGTTAAAAACAACCTGCTCGGTGGAAAAAGCGGCTGGATATTGCCGGGAAAAATGAAAGACACCGAAGCTTTTTCGATAGTTGATGATCCGTTCAGCGAAAGCGGAAAAGCCCTTCTGATGGAAAGAAAATCCTCTGAAAATGGTTCATTTACGGCAACTCAGTACCTTCCCGATTTGAAGGCGGACACGGAATACCTCCTGTCATATGCGGTGAAAGTGGAAGATCTTAAACTGGGCGGCAATAGGGCTTCCGGCGCGGTCGTTAATATATGGGATGACAAAAACGTATGGTTCCCGAAGAATTATTTTGTTTCGAATATGCCCTGGTCCCGGCAGGGCTTCAAATTCAAGACAGGGCCGAACACCAATAAGCCCCCTCATAAATCATATATCACACTGCGTATAATGAGCGCTTCGTGCAAAGCTTATTTCAGTGACGTCAAACTCATTCCGGTGGAATAAGTCAGCATAAGGTTTCTGCTTACTCTTTCTTGCTTTGGCAATATCTTTTTGGAAAAACTTGATTTTTTTCTTGAAAAGCTCTTGCCAAAGCTTTTTTTATTTGCTATAATATAGCGTATAACATATGTAATAGGGTTTGGGTATGATAGAGACAAGATACATAAATTTGAGCGAGGAAATAGAAAAACGCATTAAGGAAGGCCACTGGAAAGGCCGTTTGCCCGGAGTCCTGAGGCTCAGCATGGAACTGAACGCCGGGCCCGCCACTGTTTCAAAGGCTTTCAAAATCCTCGCCGAAAAAGGCCTCGTTACCATTGACGGCAAAAAAGGCACATTCATAACCCAGCCCGGCAAAGGCGTAAAACACAAAGTCATCGGCGTAATTGGAATAAACAGTGAGCATCCGAATTGCTTTGAAGAACTTTCCGCGATGGAAAAAACGGCTGACGCAAACGGTTACAGAGTGATGGGAATAGCGCATAAGAATGATTTGTTTATTAACGACCTGAGCTTATTTCTCAAACTTCCGGTTGACGGATATATTTTCATGTATTCGAGCCTGACCTTTGAAATAGCCGCGTTCCTGAAACAGAATGGAATTCCATTTGTCTCCTGCAACAGGCCTGTAGGTCTTCCCGGCGTGAACTGGGTTGATTTCGATTCTGAGGGCGATCTTGAGAAAGCACTGTGTTATTTTATCAGTCTTGGTCATGAACGAATAGCCTATATCGAATTTTACAATCCAAACTATAATTATGCGGAAAGAATACTCAACACTTACAGAAAAGTATTATCTGAGACTGGAATTACCTTTGACAAATCCCTGTTTATTTCCGATGATCAGTACCGTTATTACAACATTTACGGAGAAGATTATCTGAGGGCACATGGTGCTGATTGCGCCAGTAACATTATGAAGCTGAAAGAAAAACCGACCGCTGTTTTGATAACGGATACTAATACTACCTATGGTTTTACTGAAGAACTCAAGAAACACAATCTGAATGTTCCTGATGATATTTCAATTATAGCTTACAATTCTAAAAGCATTAAAGATGATTTTTTTACAACCTTATTCAATGATTATAAAAAGCGTTCTGAAATGGCTGTAAATGTTTTGTCTGATTTGATTGACACCCCGTGCATGGAAATAAAAGAAAAATTGATAGAAGGTAAAATTATTGTTAATAAAAGCTGTTCTAAACCAAAGAGGAAGAGCAAATGAAGAAAAATAAAATTTTTACGCTTATCGAGCTTTTAATTGTGATATCTATCATAGCTATACTTACTGCCATGTTACTTCCGGCACTTAAAAAGGCAAGGGATTTGACGTATCAGACTGTATGCAAGAACAATTTGAAACAGCTCGGAATTGGAGTATCACAATATATTATAGATAGCAATGACTGCTTGCCGTTTGCGCATGCGAGTGGCAGCAATAATTATGTTTGGCCCAATGCGTTAGGGCCGTATTTATTCAATAATTATCCTGCTGGCGCTACTGTTGTGAATGGGGGATGGCAATATTATACCTCGCATACGGGAAGCATTATTACCTGCCCCAGAGGGTTGACTGAATTGGTCAGTGGTGATTACTGGGGGAAAGTATGTGGTTATACATATATTTCCTATTTGGGTGGATTGAAACTTTCTCGGTTTACTAAGACTGATTACTGGCTGCTTGCCGATAACAATGGAAATGGGTCTAACGCATATGCATGGGGTGCTACAAGCTCCATCAATATGAGTGATGGCAGACGCCATGGCAGCTTCAACTGTTTTCTCATGCTTAATGGACGTGTTACCAGCATGAAGCCCATTGCCTATGGAAGCGGATATAATTCCAGTCCGGAATATTGTACCGCCACTTATGAATGATTGAAAATGGCTGTAAAGAAAACTGAAAAACTATTTATTATATTCAGAATCTACTAAAAAATTATAAAAAGGAGAAGTTTAATGAGAAAATCTATCAAGGTAATGCTTATGCTTTGTATAAGTGGATTATTCGCAGGGAGTATTTGCTCTGAAACATTAGCTTTAGATGCTGGCCATGCTGTTAAAATATCGACAGAACGTAATGTCTGGTCTCCCAAAATCGATAATGAAACAATAAGGGTTGCTTCTGACAACAAAAATACTTTCAATGATGAAAAGACAATTCGTGTTACTGTTTCTAAAATGGAAAAAGATAAAACGGTAATATATACGTACGTCAAGGTTAAACCGGATACGGAATACATTCTGGAATTTTATTATCGTGTTGAGAAAATTGAGCCGCAGGATTCAAACTTTAGTATTATACTATGTTGTAATAAGGACGGCGGCGGAAACGGCAGTGACGGAATTATAAAAATTCCAATTGATTCGTCAAAGGCAAAAAATGAATGGATAAAAATTTCAAAGAGATTTAAAACTTATCCTGAAACTGCCGTGATTCAATTCTGTATTAATTTTTCCATGATCATTTTCGAAGGCAATATTTCATCTATCAATATTATTCCTGTTCAAAATTCGTTTACAGTTGCTCGCCTTGGCGCTGATGAAAAAATCAATATAGACGGAATACTTAATGAACCAATATGGCAAAAGGCGGATGCCATGACGCCATTTTTTCATAACAAGTTTTCTGATTCCATGCCCCCAAATAAAACTGCGGCTAAGATGGCTTTTGACGATAAAATGCTTTATGTAGCATTCAGATGCAATGTCGAAAAAATTGAAGATACAAAGGCAAGTGCAAAGGAAAGGGATAGTAAGAGCCTATGGCAGGATGAAGGGGTGGAATTTTTTATAATGCCGTCAGCAGATGACGGAGCTCATTTCATAATAAACAGTAATGGAGTCTTTTCTGACTACAAAATCCGTTCGACTACATGGGAGAACGCAAGCGGATATATTCAGGACATTAAATGGAACTCAAACGCTCAGGTCGCTGCAAAAACTGAAGGTAATTCTTATTGTATTGAAATGACTGTCCCACTGTCTGAGCTCGGATTGAATACGGAATCTCTGAAGACAGCGCTTGTAAACTTTTGCAGAAATGATTCCGAAAGTAATGGGAATGACACTTTTTCGCAATTAAGAGGCCTTTTCATGGAGCCCATGAGTTTCTCTGTAATGAAAACAGAGGGTGAGCAATTGTTTGTAAAAAGGTTTATTCAGTCTGAAGATAAAAATCCCTATGCCGTAGAACGCAAAACAAAACTTTTTTCGGAACTTCTCAGTTCAGGGCCGGGGGATTTTACTGTTTCCAGTTGGAATGCATACGGAGGCTTGAAAATATCATTGAAACAGGATAAGACCCTTTCACCTGAAGATATAAAGCGGATACAACAGGAAACAATTGAGGAGCTTTCAAAGGGGAAAGAGTATTCCCTCATGTATGAAGCAAATTTCAGGGATGAAGGCGGACTTTCCAAGCTGCGTGAGATGTATGAAAAATATGGTATTTGTCCGATGATTTCCATAGAAAACAGCGGAGTTTTTAAAGGGGCAATCAATAGAGGTGCAGAAATACTGCATCCGGCAGGTTTTGGCGCGTGTCCAAATGGAACTCCGTCAGTTATAAGCCCGCAGTATACTGAAGTTGCTATCGAAACAGCAACAAAAATTATTGAAAGATATAAAAATGAACCTTACCCGTTAATCATACATGGGAAGGATGAGCCGGAGAATGGGGAGACGATAAAATTCAGCAGAACGCAAAATCCGAAATCAAAACTGATTGCTGAATTTGATGCAAAAGTCAAGGCTTCTTTCGGGTTTGGAAAATATGGCATACCTGATGTAAAAGATCCTAAAACCTATGAAGACCTTCTTAAAATGCGACTTTCATGGATTGCATTTGCAAGGGCTTGGACAGATGAATTTATGAAGCAGCGAATCGCGATATATTCTGCAATAAAAAAAATACGCCCTAATCTTAAATTTATATTTATGAGTCTGAATACGATGGGATCAATAGGTGCGGAAGACGCGTCTGAATACGATGAACGACTTGGGGATATTATCAGTTGCGACCCGTATGCGTCTTCGACTTCCAGTATTATCAGGGGGAAATATAATCATGGATTTGCAACAAAACTGCTTAAAGATATAACTCATGTTCCGGAAATAATGACAATAGTACAGGCGTTCCCATACAGGGGGTGCGATCCATGCGCCGATGATATGAATGAATGGGTTTCTCAATCTCTAAAAGCTGGAGCAAAGCATATACAGTATTACGATCCTTTACTTGTTGTTCCTGATACATATAAACTGAAAAAGCCAAATGTCTATAAAGAAATTTTGAAGATAAATGAGCGCATATCCAAGATGAATGCCTTGAATATTCCGCAAACTTCAGATATGGCTGTCCTGTATTCACTTTATTCCTATATGTCCGATGGCCCCACGGATGCCAACGAGGCATATACCGCACATGTCCTTCTAGGCGAAAATCTGCACAGCTGGTTTAAGTTTGTAAGCGATCGCGATGTCGAAAAAGGCAAGGTTGATTTGAAAAAATATAAACTGATTATTGTGCCTTACTTTAGATTTGTGACAGATAAAATATCGGAAGAAATACTTTCCGCATTGTCATCTGGTTCTACGGTGGTGTTTTGCGACCCGAGGTCTTTTGATTATGACATTGAAGGCAATTCAAAGGCCGGAACGCGAGAAAAGGTTTTCGGTGTTAAACGCGGAGAACCCATCAATCAGAAGCGAATGATTTTCTCATCGGTAAAAGGAGAATTCCCGTTATACAAACGCTGCCAATTCCTTTCCCAGAAAGAAGATAATGTTTTTTCCATTAACGTCAATCCGGCATCAGCATCGGTAATAGCAAGATATCCGGACAATTCGCCCGCCGCAGTAAAAGGAAAATATGGGAAAGGCACTTTTTACTACTTCGCCGCAAACCCGCTTGTGTCGGATATTCTTTCCGGCGGCAACAACTGGTCGGATTTCTTCAGAACTGTTCTTGCTGAAAACAGCATTGATATGAACTGCCGAATATGGGATTTTCATATCAGCGGTAAATAAAATACAGGAAATATTTACGCTGAATAAAATCAGAGCTAAACTAAAAATAAAACAGGATTAATAATATGATAAAATTCGGTATAGTCGGAGTTGGCACACATGCCAGATGGGCTGTGATGGACGCTATAAATAAAACGGCGAAAAATTGCAGACTGGTCGCGGCGTGTGATATTTGCGCGGACAATTTAAAGGGCCTCGCCGAAGAGGGAATTAAGACATTCACAGATTTGAATAAGATGCTTGACGGCGTAGAAATGGACGCCCTTTATGTGGCGACAACCGCAAAAACACATTATGAACTTACAGTAAGCGCATTACGGAAAGGTTTGCATGTGATATGTGAAAAACCGATGGCGGACTCCATTGAGAAATGTGAGGACATGATTAAAGAGGCGGAGAAGGCAAACAGGAAACTCGCTATAACTTTCGAGAACAGGTATCACCCTGAAATCAGGAAAATTAAAGAATGGATAGATGCGGGTTATCTGGGAAAAGTGGAGGCGTTTCATTACCATCTTTTCACAAGTGCTTATAAAACTTTTGGCCCCAGGGTTGACAGACGGAAAAGGCTTCTGGATTTGGCGGGGGTGCTTGATTGCGGAATTCATACGCTTGACCTTGCCAGATATTTCTTTGGCGGGGACTGGATGGATATCTGCGCGCGCGGGGCATGGTTTGGAGAAGACCTCGCAAACGCGCCGCATATCAGTATCCTGGGACGCATGACAAGCGGAGTGATGTCCACCATTACTTATAGTTATGCCTATGGAGCGTATTTTGAAGCGGAAGCAAAAAACCACATGTTCACAATTGTAGGGAATGAAGGAATAATTGATTATTATTCAGGAGGACATACTCCCTCGGAAATGAAACTGATTTCAAAAAATCATAAGGAGAATTTCCTTATCGAAGGTACTGCGCATAAACTGGCCATCGGCTGGCTGGCCGACGACTTCGCGGCTGTTATTGAAGGAAAAAAAGAATGGCCGCCGGAACTGGCAAGCGGATATGACGGACTTAAAGCTCAAAAAATCATGGAAGAGGCACTTAGCCAGACCCGTAATACGAAATGCGCCGTGGATGCCGCGGTTCCTCAGCCTTTGACTGTTTCATAACGGGTATGTTTTTTCGGACACCGGATCTCCTTGATGTAACCGGAGTCAACAAAAAAACGGATGTTGCGGAACACTGTAGTCTGGGCGTGAATTGCGCCTTTATTTAATGCTTTCCTGTAGAACTCAATAAGGGAATAATGTCCCTTCATTGTCTTCAGTACCCGGAGCATTGCTTCGCGTTCCACTGTGAATTTCCGCTTGTGCGCTTTTAGTTTGTGTCTCAGTTCTCTCATGGTTGTTTTTCTCTTGGGTTATTTCCAATATAATATAAAAGCCTATAGAAAAAATCCAATTGCAATATCATAAGCTTGCGTTAAATTTAAAATGCCATTCAGACAGTCTATTACCAGAGAGAAATATAATATATGAAGAAAATAAATGCCATAATACTTGCCGCAGGTTTCGGCACCCGCCTCAAACCCATTACTGAAACCGTTCCCAAACCGCTTGTCAGAATATGCAATCACCCCCTGTTGGATAATATAACCGCCAATCTGCGTTCCGCCGGAGTGGAGGAATTTGCCGTAAACACCCATTATCTTGCCGATAAAATCGAAGATTATATTAAGGCGTCCCCGTCTGGCGGCAGCTTTCATGTTTTTTATGAGCCCGAAATTCTAGGTACCGGAGGGCCTCTCGTCAATGCTAAAAAGCTTCTTCTGAAGGGTGATTGTTTTATCCTTCACAACGGGGATATCCTTACAGATATGAATATTCCGGCGCTTGTCGAAGAACACCTGAAGAGCGGAAATATCGCGACAATGGCCCTTGTTGACGGGCCTGAAAATAAAGTCTGCGTCAGTCCGGACGGGATAATTTTCGACATTCTGGACAGGTTGCAGGGCGACACCCGTCAGGGGGCCAGAAAACTTACTTACTGCGGTATAACGGTTTTTTCAAAACAGATATTCGAATATCTCCCCGAAAAGCCCGTCAACTGCTCGATAATTAAAGCTATAACCAGGGCAATCGACACTGATCCTGGTTCGGTAAAAGGGTATATTCAGGAAAATATTTACTGGAATGATTTGGGTACAGTGTCCCAATATTTCAAGGCGCATGAGGATATACTCCTGAAGAAAGCGCTGCTTCCGAAAGCAGGAGATTTTTCATCTTCCGCAAGCATCATAAAGGGAGAAAATTCTTTCATTGCGGAAGATGCTGAAATATCGGGCTTCCTCGTCATGGGGAAAAATTGCAGGATTGACGCCGGGGCCAGTGTTTGTAATTGCATACTCTTTGACAATGCCGTTGTTAAAAGCGGTGATTTCAGGTACAATGAAATTATCGCTGAAAATTTCAGTCTTCACAGGCATATACAGACGCTCAGGGAACTGAAAATCATAAAGAAGCTCAAGCTTCAGAACTACCAGATAAGTTCTCTGGTAGAACAGGGTTCCGACAGGGGTTTTTACAGACTGAAGAATAAGAAGGGTTCGCGTGTGCTGATGCTCTCTTCGGAGATGGATGAGGATTTCGGGCGTTATATCGGCATAGGGCGTTTTCTCAAAGGACTCAATCTTCAGACGCCTGAAATTTACGAATACAGAAACGATGAATACAGCGTTCTTATGGAAGACCTTGGGAACCAGACAATCTATAAAGTCGTCAATGATAAAAACAAGAATACTGACTTTGAATATCTTTACCGTAAAATCATTGATAATCTTCTGGAGTTTCAGCTCAAAGCCACTGACGCGCTTAATAAATCACCGCAGTTCCATGTCCGGGTTTTTGACTATTATTATCTCCGTTGGGAGACTTCTTATTTCAGAAAGAATTTTTTTGAAAACTACTGCGGGCTGACACATGAGGAAACTGAAGGGCTGGAAGACGAACTGCACCGTCTGGCTGACAGTGTATTCAAGCACCCGCAGATTTTCATGCACAGGGATTTTCAGTCGCAGAATATCCTGCTTCAGGACGATGGCAGGATAAGGTTTGTGGATTTTCAGGGTTCCAGGAAAGGCCCGCTTGCCTATGATCTTATGTCACTGGTTAAAGACCCTTATGTGGATATTTCCAGGGAAACGCGCGCTTCGCTTATAAAATATTTCTTTGAGAAATTCAACGAATGCGGGGGCAGGGAGATACTTTCATTTTCTCCGGAGGACGTGGCAAGGCCCCCTGAATATTTTACAATTACCGCCGGACTTCAGCGCAATATGCAGGCGCTCGGCGCATACACATTTCTCTCTCTGAAAAAAAATAAAATGAAATATCAGCAGTACATTCCACTGGCTTTCAAATATCTCACGGAAGGACTTGAGGAATTCAAAGCCATTGAGAATATGGCCGGATTTTCGCTTGGAAAACTGAGTTCCATCTGCGCTGATATGAGGCGGAAAGTTTTGAAGTAACGCCATGACTCTCTTCAAACTTCAATTTTCAGAACTTCAAAAACTTCCCTGAAGAAGTTTTCTCCAAGCCTGATATATCCTTCCGCGTCCGGATGGAGTTTGTCCGGCAGATTGGACACCAGTTCGGGCCCGAAGAGCTTTAAGCCGTCAACATAATGAATGTTTTCATCTCCCCTTTTGCGGAAGAGAGAAACGGCGCGCGATATCTGTTCGCGCATTATTTTCAATGTCAGCCCGACGGCGTTCGGAGTATCTTCCCGGTCAGGGCTCCATACTGGAGAACATACGATGAAAGGAATATTGGGATGTTTTTCCCTGACGGTGCTGATGGTGCCGATAATGGCGGGGAGGAAAGATCGCTGGTTAAGGCTGCCGTTTCCGTAGATGTTAATGCCGAGCTTAACAGAAACCATATCTGCCGGCAAATCCCTTATGAGTCTGGCGATCATGGGATCGGCGTGGCATTCGCCCCCGAAACCTAAAGATGTCAGATTGATGCCTTTTTTTCTTGCGACGACTCCGGGCCATGTGAATGACGGGCTTCCGGCGGCGGCGCAGTGGGTTATGGAGCTTCCGTAGGTAATCCATTTAGGACGTTTGTCATCGGCCGGGAAAATTTCGGCGCCATCAGATATTTGAATCGAACTTAAACGGAAAGCAGTTTTCTGATTAGGCCATAATTCTATGAGTTTTCTTCCTTGGGGAAGTTGTCCAAATGCAATTTTTGTATCCCCGTTTTTAAAAGCTTGAGTGCTGACAAGTTTTCCGTCCGCATATAAATCAGCATTTCCATCGTTTGCTAAAACTGCGGTGTTGAAGATGATTTCTGTCGCGTCAGTAATGAAACGGAGCCTGACACTTGAAGGCAGGGACGCTTTGAGCTGAAGATTTTCATGCGGATAGAACTCAAGGTCTTTGAACGGTAATCTCCAGGGCATTGCCCATTCATCTGAAAATTCAACCGAAACAGCGCCTTCCCAAGTCAGGCGTGCGTCATTATGAGAAACAGTTTGCATTAGTTACCTCTTGTTTATATCAGAAAAACTTTAATCTTCTCCCGATAATAAACAAGCTTTGAATATAAAGAAAAAGGGCGTTTTTATGGAAAACAGCCGCTAATAATGATATAATTATAAAAGAGGAACACGGTTCCCATATTCCCGGAAGGCGCCAAGAATGAAGGAAACCGTGTTCCATTTTTTTTGTTCAGAAAGAACTATTTCTTTTTGTTTTTTGGTCCGAGCACCTCGTCAACCGCTTCAGCGAAAACCTTGAGAGACTCTAGAAGCGCTTCCTTTGTTATGGTAAGCGGCGGAGCTATTTTCAGGCATTCCCCTGCGATACCGACGGGGGCGAACATGAGAAGGCCCTTATGCAGGCATGCAAGATTTATCTTGACTGCCGTTTCGCTGTCCGGGGTTTTCGTTCCGGGTTTTACGACCTGGATTCCGGCGACGAGACCTTTTCCCTGGAGACAGCCGAGTACGTCGGGATACTTCTGCTGTATTTTTTTCAGTCCCGGAATAAGTATCTTGCCGAGTTTAGCGGCGTTCTGAACGAGTTTGTCGCGTTTGATAATCTTAAGATTTTCAATGGCTGCCGCTACACAGAGAGGCGAAGCCGAATGCGTCGAAGTCATGGAACCGGGAGGATAGATTTCCATGATGTCTTTCCTGCCGATAACCGCTGAGAGAGGAAGCGAAGAAGATATCCCTTTGCCGCAAGCGATAAGATCGGGTTTTACGCCGTAATGTTCGAAAGTGAACATCTTGCCGCTGCGTCCGAAACCTGCCTGCACTTCGTCGAAAATCAGCACTATGTCATGTTTGCGGCAGAATTTTTCCAGCTTCTGCGCGTATTCCACGGGCATGAAATCCGGGCCTATGCCCTGATATGATTCAGTCATTACCCCTGCTATTTCGTCTCCGCTGATGCCTTTGTCTTTGAGTGTTTTCAGGAAGAGGTCAAAGGAGGTGTTTTCGTTTTTGTAACCGTCAGGGAAGGGGACCTGGATAAATGTCTTATCGCCGTCAACTATCCATGTTTTCAGTTTTTCCATGCCGCCGGCCATCTGGGAACCCATAGTTCTTCCGTGGAAAGCGTTCTGGAATGAAACGAAATATTTTTTATGTTTGCCATGTTTGGTAACGGCATAAGTCTTCGCTAGCTTTATGCAGTTTTCGGTGGCTTCGCTGCCGGTGCTGAGAAGGAAAACATGATAATTTTTCGGATCAGGCGCCAGCTGTTGAAGCGCGCTTGTGAGTTCTCCTCTGTCCTCGTGAACGAAAACGTAGGTCGCGAGGAGTCCCTTTTTTATTTTTTTGATAAGCGCGTTTTTAATTTCCTTGGGGGCGTGTCCGGCGTTGGATATGAGGACGCAGGAAGACCAGTCGATCCAGCGGTTGCCCCATTTGTCATATACTGAGAAATTATCGGCCTTTTCCCAGATGATGGGGGGCTGTCCGAGCATTGAGCGCGGTTCGCTTTTTTTCAGTTTCTCAAATATTTTCAGTGATTCCGGTACCGGAAGCTTCGTCTTGATAGTCCTGTATTTAGTTTTGACTTTCGGGACTGCCACTGGAGTAAGTGAATATTCAGCCATTTTTACACCTTCCTATATTTATTTGTTTTATTTTATGATGGTTATTTATGTTTAAGTCTTACAGTCGGTTCTGCGCCGTACTCAATGATGGCGATATCTCCGCCGTTCAATATGGAAAGCCTTGCGGCTTCCTGAACGAGTTCGTTTACGGATGAATTCGCGGGTGTCGCGATAAGGCCTTTTTTGTTTGCCTCGACGATGGCGTTTTTGCGAATTTCGAGAGCTTTCGAGGGATTCGCGGCGACTTCGCTTTCGATATTGCTGGCGGTCATGATGGTGGCGGCCACTGAATCATAACCATAGCCGACTGGTTTCAGGCCTTCACCTTCCCAGGGTACCAGACGGAAGAAATCAGGATTGACGTACTGGAAGGGCTTGTCCTGATTTTTTACAAAGCCGTATTGTACGCCTCTGAACTGGTCGTTGTGGGAAAGAACTCCGCTCTTGTTATCGCCTTCAAAGAACATGTTGAGGCACTGGTCGTTTGAGCCGCCGGCTTCATCGGGATAACCGAGGCCGTCCGTTACGGAAAGGATTGCTCCGTTTTCAAAACGAACGCGTCCGTTTGCCCACATGAAACCTTCCTTACCGTTCGGGAATTTGCCCTTTACGCCGGAAACGCTGACTTCGACAGGTTTGAGGCCTGTGATGAAATATGTCAGGTCAACATAATGGCATCCGACATACACGAAGGGGTCTGTGTTTTCGCATGTAAACCAGTTCTGAAAATTGGAATGGCGGTAGTAGTAGGGTTCAATCATTTTGGCTTCGCCCATTATGAATTCGCCCATGTCGCCCTGCTGATAATGCTTTCTCGCCAGAAGCGAACGCCTGTCGAAACGCTTATGGTATTCAATGCCTACAAAGCAGCCTTTTTCAAGAGCTTTCTTTTCGATTTCAACGCTCTGGTTATATTTCAGAACGAGCGGCTTTACGCAGAGTATGTGCTGACTGTATTCGAGGACATCTTTCAGCACCGGATAATGGAGCTGATCGGGAAGCGCGATTATCACGGCCTGATGCGAACCCTTTTTTTCGAGGGCTTTTTTGTAAACGGCTTTGTCTTGAGAATCCCCGTCCTTTATATCGGGGCAGGGGGTGAAGGTCTGGCCGGGAAAGGCCATGTTGAGTTCCTTGTCTTCCTTCAACGCTTTCAGAGATGATACGCGCATATCACATACGGTGATATTGCCTACGTAGCCCAGTCTCTGGAGGTGATAGGATACCGGGAGGAGAAGGTCATGAACAATCATGCCCGCTCCGATGACCGTAAGGTCAAGAGGTTTGTAATTCATTGCCATTAGGGGAGTCCTTTCTTTTGTTTATTTGAAAATTATTTTTTCAATGCGAGTTTTATTTCTTCGTCGAGGCCCTGGGTGCGGCCGTAAACGATCCTGCACGCCAGTTCGACCGAGACTATGGCCTTCTTGTATTCCATAGGTATATTGTCCAGTTTTTTCGGATCAAGCGCACTGAAGAATTTCGGGAGATGGCTGAGTATGATGTCATTCCTGATAAGCTCAGGGCATTTGTCGAGATACTTTGCGATTTCCTCGTTCTTGGTGTTTATCTCCATGCTCAACTGTTCAGTGAGATCGGTCATGAAACGGCCTGTTCTCCTGAATTGTATGTAGAGCCATTCGGCTTCTTTTTGCGCGCGTTCTTTCAGGATGTCCATGATTTCAGGAACGAGTTTTCCCTTGTATTTGAGAAATTCCTCTTTTGACAGCACCAGCCCGCTGAGGATTTCATAGGATGACGTAATGACGCCGCATTTATTGGCGGAAGCGTCCTTGACGATCCACACGCCTTTTTCCTGAAGTTTGATTCTGGCGTCAGGCGTTATGAAAGAGTTTGCGCCTTCGACGATCGCCTTTGAAGATGGCGTATCGTCATTGAGGTAATCAGTCCAGTTCGAAATATTTATAGTCGAAGGACGTCCTCCGCACGGGATGAAAATATCCGAATAATGCACCATGAGATTATCCTGGAATATTTTCATGAATTCATCGCGGCTTATCGATTTTTTGTCAAGGTTTTTATTTTTCCTGCTTATGATAGTGTAATACTCGACGGCGTCCTTTATTTCCGGTTTGCTGTATATGATATACGCGCCTTCGCCTTTAAGTTTCTCAGCCGGGAATTTCTCCAGACTGTCCTTTTTGACAAGAGCGGCGAGAGCTTCTTTATCCAATCCTTCCGGGTCATAAGCGGCGGCGGGGCCGTCGGTGACGGCTGTGATTTTCAGATTGGGATAAAGATATCCGCTTTTTGTTTTTTGCAGCAGCAGCGCCAGTTCGTTTCCAGCGACGTCGCCGAAGGGACCGCCTGATATTTTCACGGAGAAAGTGTCTTTTTCCGGATTGATTTTCAGTTCGTCGAGGGTTTTCAGCAGGTACTGATGGACACCGAACGAAGTAACGCCGTGATCCTTGTGATTGAAGCCGCTTTCGGGCTTTCCTGAAATAAGTCCTCCTCTCAGGGTGTAGCCGATTTTTTCGGCGTAGTCGCCCATCCAGTTGATCATTATATCGTGCATATTTTCGTCGGGACCGATCTCAATAATCTCTTTCTGTCCGAGCATATCGACGATCTCTTTTCTGGCGAGCTTGCCGGAA
>MHBF01000121.1 GCA_001803225.1 Lentisphaerae bacterium GWF2_44_16
TGAAATAAGGAGCAAACCTTGACTGCTGGTATATCGCGAAAAACTTGCCTGTTTTTTTCACCTTGTCAATAATTTTATCGACATCGGCGGCTTTGCGGGCGAGTGGTTTTTCGGTGAGGACATTGAAGCCCGCGTCGAGCAATTCAAGCGTTACCGGCACATGTTGTTCACTTGTAGTGGCGTTGACAATCAGATCAAGGTCATTGCGTTTAAGCATGTCCTTATAATTGGTGTAAGTGTCGCAGCCGAATTCTTCTTTTGATTTGTCGCAGCGTCCCGGAAGGGGATCGCATACGGCGACCACTTTGAATTTATCCTGCATTTTGCCAAGGGAAAAGGCGTGGATGTTTCTCCCGCTGCGCCCCTGCCCTATTATTCCAACTGATATCTTTTTCATTTTCTTCAATTTTCCTTTACTTTTTTAAAACAGCAACTGTTCTGCCGCCGCACTGGAAAGAACGTTCAGCCGCGTCAAGAAGCGCCATTATTTCGAGAGTGTCGTCAAGTTCCACGGGCATTTTACCATTCTGCAGGAAATCGCATATTTCACGAAGTTCCAGCGTATAATTCATGCTGGCGTCAACCATGAAAGCGGAAGCCTTGTCCTGGCTTCTCAAAGAACCGCCATACACCCAGCATCCTGTGGTCAGTTCAACCACGCCTCTGCGCCTGTCCGCGTATTCCACGACGGCGACAACGCCGGAGCCTGTCGGATTGCTCGTTACAGAGACAGCGCCGCGGCCCAGTATTCTCTGAAGCATTTCAAAGGCATGGACACCGTACCATACTATTGAACTTCCCGCGGGGGCGATACCGAGCGGACCGTAAACGCTGGCATAAAGAGGAGCGGGAATCTCTTTGCATGATTTAGCAATGGCTTCACCGAAACGAAGCGACGAGGAGGAAAACATTTTGCAGTTTTTCTCTCTGGCGATGCGCACTATTTCCGCGCCGTTCTGTATGTTGTCCGCAAGCGGTTTGTCCAAGAACATGGGCTTACCGAGTTCAGCGCACTTTTTGAAGTAATCGAGATGAAATGCCGGATCGTTGATTTCAATCAGGATGGCATCGCAACCTTTGACGGCTTCATCAAAACTGCCTGTAACTTTTACGCCCCATGCTTCAAGCTGTTTCTGACGTTTGTCCTGTCCGTCCTCGTTCTGAAAAGGCGTTGGGAAGCGCATACACGTTACGGCTTTGAGACCATTTACTTTCTGTTCCGCAGGACAATCCGGGGCCTGCATACGGCGGGTGAACTCGATGCTGTGGCTTGTGTCAAGCCCGATAAGCGCGAGTTTGAATTCATTTTTCACTTTTTCTATTCTCCTTATTTTTGAATAGCTGTTCTTTTTTATCTCTAAACATTTCTGTTTATTTAACTGTTCAGGTTTCCCCGTTTATCCGGCGCGGAAATATGAGGATGTGTTTTTCGCCCGCGTTTTTTCCTGATACGAGGTTTACGATTTTGCGAACGGAGGCTGTAAGGACGTCCTGGTCGTTCTGAATGTAACTGCTGACCTTTACGCCCCACACGCCCCTCTCATAATTATTGTCGAAATCACTGTAGTAGACATCTTTTTTCCACTTTAATCCCGCATCACGCGCCCAGAGTATAAAGGCCCCGGAATGGCTCAGAGACGCGGAAACTACGAGAAGAGGTTTTCCTGTATGCGCGTCAAAATGCTCCTTAAGCACTGACATTTTTTCTTCAAATTCATCAGGCATGGAAATAACCTCATAAAAACGCCCGGCTTCCCGGCAAGCCTCGACAAAACCTTTTTCACGGTAAGAACTGACCAGCCCGTCAGTGGCATGCCTGAGAAGAAACGGATACACCCGGGGAAGAAGCTTGAGACGTTCCGACGTTATTTCCTTATAAGCCCCTTTATGATCGGTTGAAACACAGTGGAACTCATCGACAGTACGGTTTATCAGCACCTGCGGCAGCTTACTTTTCAGGTTTGCCGCCCATTCTATGGCGCGCTCCTCCGGCCTGTACCACAAAATCCCGTCATATTTAACAAGTTCAGCCCGTGAAGACTGATTTTTCAACTGCTCATAACTAAGAAAAAAAAGTTTTGCAAAAGCGTCAGAGCGAAGCTGTCCCATAGAGCCTGAAGCGCATACAAAAGCTATTTTGCGGGTATCACGTGCCGCGTCAGCATTCACATAAGTCCCGGACCCCTGACGCGAAAGCAATGTACCGTTTGAAACGAGAAACTCAATGCATCTGTCAACCGTTGCCCGCGCCACACCGAATTCTCTCGCCAGTTCCGGTCTGGAAGCAAGCGGCTCGCCTGCTTTATAAACACCGCTTTCTATCCGGTCGCGGATGATTTTTGCTATTTCTATGTATCTTTTAGCCATTAGATGCCTATCTTTATTCATAAATTATAAAGTAACCTAGTCAAATTGTCAATAGCTTTCCGATTTTTTGTGGAAAAATTTTCAATTTAAAGGGGACGGAACTCTTATGGTAATGTATTATTAAGCAAAAGAAGGGGCGGAAAGCTGTCAATGAAAAAAATTCTGATAACGGGCGGGGCCGGATTTGTCGGGTCCAGTATATCAATCGCGCTGAAGGAAAACTTTCAGGGATGCGATGTCATCGTCCTTGATAATCTATACCGCAAGGGTTCTGAACTTAATCTGCCGCGCCTCAAGTCCAACGGCATAAAGTTCATCCGGGGCGATGTGCGCAATCCGAAGGATATTGAGCAGGCGGGAAAGATGGATTTCCTGATAGAATGTTCCGCCGAACCATCCGTACTCGCGGGCAAGGACGGGGATACTGACTACCTTATACAGACCAATCTTTACGGGGCCCTTAACTGTGCCGAATATTGCAGGAAAAGCAACGCGGGAATGCTCTTCCTCTCGACAAGCCGGGTATATCCCTTTGAAAAGCTCCTGAAATGCGGACTGCATGAAACTGAAAAACGTTTCGACTTCTCAGAAAAACAGGACATTGCCGGGATAAGCCCGGAAGGATTGACGGAAAAATTCCCGATGGACGGGGCGCGTTCCCTCTACGGAGCTACAAAATACGCTTCTGAAATAATGCTGGCCGAATACCGGGACAGGTTTTCAATTCCGGTCATAATCAACAGGTGCGGGGTCATAGCCGGCCCCTGGCAGTTCGGCAAATCCGACCAGGGCATAGCCGTTTTCTGGACAGCGGCGCACATCTTCAAAAAAACATTAAAATATATAGGATTCGGCGGCAGTGGAAAACAGGTTCGGGACTTTCTTCACATAAAAGACCTAATCGATTTGATTATCATGCAGCTGAAGACCCCCGAAGCTTTCAGCGCCGAAAAAATTTTCAACGCCGGGGGCGGAAAAAAGACAAGCGCATCCCTCATCGAACTCAGCGGAATATGCGCTGAAATAACAGGAAATTCTTTAAGTATCGCGGCGGAAAAAGAAACAAGGTATGCCGATATTCCCGTTTATATAACGGACAACTCGAAAATAAACGCTTTCCGCGGCTGGTCGCCGCGCCGCTCAATGCGCGATATAATAGCAGACATCAACGACTGGATAAAAAACACGCCGGAAGCCTCCAGGCTCTTTGAAAGTAACTGAATATGTCTTCAAAATTTATGTTCAGAGAAGTTTTTCCGGCACTGCTCCTGATCTTTGGAATCGCGGCTGTTATTTTTAAAATACTTCCTCTGGGCATCCCATTCAGTCCTGATTTTTATTTTTACAGAACATCGCCATGGGCAAATGTAAATCCGGCATACCTTTTTTACGGCATCGCCACCGCCATCGCCGCAATCCTGCTGCCGCGTTTTCATGGCAGGATAAAAACATACCTTCTCGTAATGGCAGTCATGACGCTATGCCTCATCCTCAATATGAACATCTGCCGCCCGATGGCATATTCATGGTCATTCAGAATACTCTACACTACGGATACAAATCTCAATCCCTTTTTCGCGAAGGGCCTCTCAATAAATAAAATATCAGAATACCCCCTGACGCATTTGCGCAAAGCCTCTCATGGCTTCATGGGCTCGGAAAAAGAGGAAAACAGACTTACCACACACCCTCCCGGCCTTCCAGTCTCTTATGCCCTGCTGAATAAGACGCTCAACGCCTCCCCTTCCCTGAAAAATCTTTTCAGAAACTTCGCCCTTCACGAAAAAATATTGACTGAAAAAGAGCACAGCGAATTTTACGCGCCTGCCGCGGTTTCGATACTGCTTTGTTTCATAGCGCTGGCGCTGATACCGCTTCTTGTTTTTCTCATCATCAGGGAAATGAGTTCCGAAAAAAACGCCCTTATGGGCGCGATCTTCTCAATCCTTGTACCATCATTTCAGATTTTCGCGCCGACCCCGAATATATATTTCCCGCCGCTCGCCCTGCTCATAGTTTATTGCTGCCTGAAGGGATTGCGGTTGCGACGAAGCGCAACCCTCCACGTCTCTTCCGGGGAGGGATTTGCTTCGTCAAATCCGGCATACATCTCTTCCGGGGAGGGATTTGCTTCGTCAAATCCGGCACATAATATGAAAAGCAATCTTTTTTTTCTGCTCTGTGGAATCCTGACGGGGCTTTCGCTTTTTCTGACTTTTGAATTTCTGCCTGTGCTTCTTTTCTGTTTTATATTCATCCTGTTCCAATACTCCGAAAATAAGGATTGGCTGACAGTCAGGAAAAATATTCTTTTCTGGGCCTGCGGAGGTTTGGCTGTCTATCTCGTCTATCTCCTATGCGGATATGATCCTGTGAAAATGTTTTTCATTGTGATGAAAAACAATCAGGAATTCTACGCGTGGTTCAAAAGAAGCTACGTTGTTTCTGTTCCATTCAATATCATTGAATTCTGCGCGTTCAGCGGCATAGCATGTTTTTCCATTTTCTTTGTCGATTTTTTTGCCGGGATAGAAAAAATAACGGAATGGCGCGGTCTTCCGTCTGCCTTTGCCGGGACTCTCGGAATTGTCTTTCTGCTTTTCATTTTCAGCGGCAGCGTGAGGGGCGAACTCGCCAGAAACTGCATGTCTTTCATGCCGCTTTTCGTCATAACCGCTTTCGCGAAAGAGCTTTTTTCGGAAAAACTCTTTTATATTTGCGGAATCCTGTGTATAATATATCTTATATTCATTTCATCATTTATTGAAGTCTTTTACTGGTTTAATGTGTAAGCGACTAATGTAAAAGATTATAAATACCGAGGCACAGGATGTTCAAACTTGTTTCAGAATTCAAACCAGCCGGGGACCAGCCGCAGGCCGTGAAAAAACTGCGAAAAGGACTGGCGGAACACAACAGATACCAGATGCTCCTCGGCGTAACTGGTTCGGGAAAAACGTTCACTCTGGCGAGCGCCATCGACGGGACAGACCGCCCGGTACTGGTACTCTCACATAATAAAACACTTGCCGCGCAGCTCTACAGCGAATTCAAGGCGTTCTTTCCGCAAAACGCGGTGGAATTCTTCATAAGCTATTACGACTACTATCTCCCCGAAGCCTACATACCGCAGACAGATACCTACATAGCCAAAGACGCCAGCATAAACGAAAATATCGAACGGCTCAGGCTTTCCGCCACTTCATCTCTGATGGAACGCAGGGACGTAATAGTCGTGGCCAGCGTTTCCTGCATATACGGACTGGGTTCTCCGGCTGATTACGAGGGGATGTGCATCACCATTCACCAGGGCGGCAGGCTGGACAGGGACGAACTCTTGAGACAGCTCGTGGCAATTCAATACGAAAGAAACGACACCGCTCCCGAACAGGGACAATTCAGGGTCAGAGGAGACTCCGTAGATGTCTTTTCACCGCAGAGAAACGAGTTCATAAGGATCGAATTCTGGGGCGATGAAATAGAAAAGATTTCCCGTTGCGACACCGTTACAGGCAAAGTCCGTGAAAAACTTGAAAAATGCGTACTCTTCCCGTGCAGGCACTTCGTGATGCCGCAGGAAAGGGTGGAAGCTTCCGTTCAGAAAATAATGAAGGAAATGACCGAAAGGGTCGCATGGTTTGAACAGAATGGAAAGCTTGTGGAAGCGCAAAGGCTTTATCAGAGGGTCAATTACGATATGGAAATGCTCAGGGAAATAGGATATTGCAGCGGGATTGAAAATTATTCGCTGCACCTCTCCGACAACAGGCTTCCCGGCAGCCGTCCTTTCTGTCTGCTCGATTTTTTCCCGGATGATTTTATAATGGTCATTGATGAATCACACGTTACAATCCCACAGCTGACCGCGATGTACAAAGGGGACAGAAGCAGAAAGCAGACCCTCGTTGACCACGGTTTCCGCCTGCCGTCCGCGCTCGACAACAGGCCGCTGAAATTCGATGAATTCGAAAATCTGACCAAAGATACCGTCTTCGTTTCCGCGACTCCCGGGGAATACGAACTGAAACACAGCGGAAAACCGGTAGAGCTCATAGTCCGCCCGACAGGGCTCCTCGAACCGGAAATAATCATAAGGCCGCTGGATGGACAGGTTGACGATATAATGGGCGAAATACGCGCCTGCGCCGAAAGAAAAGAAAGAGTGATTGTAACTACTCTCACCAAGAAAAACGCCGAAAGACTCAGCGATTACCTCAAAGAACTCGGGCTGAAAGTCAAATACATGCATTCTGAAATAGACGCCATATCCAGGGTCAGGATAATCAGCGAACTGCGAAGGGGCGATTTTGACTGTCTCATAGGCATAAACCTGCTCCGTGAAGGCATTGACCTGCCGGAAGTGGCGCTGGTGGCAATACTCGACGCGGACAAGGAAGGCTTCCTGCGTTCGGAGAGGTCTCTCATACAGGTTTCGGGAAGGGCCGCCCGGAATGTCAACGGCAAGGTAATCCTCTATGCCGATAAAATCACCGACAGCATCAAAAAACTCCTGAAAGTCACAGATGAAAGAAGAAAGAAACAGGCGGAATACAATATAAAATATAAGATAACGCCGAGAACAATAAAGAAAGCGATGCTTGAAACCATAAGCGATATTTTCGCGGGGACTGATAAAGATGAGAATACCAAAGCTACAGGTACTTACGGAATAAGAGAAGAACGGGCCGCGTATAACGCGAAACCGCACTCAAAAACTGATATAAGCGCCGCGGAATTTCAGGAAATAATATTCGAACTTGAAAAGGAAATGCTGGAGGCCGCCGAAGCGCTTGAGTTTGAAAGGGCCGCCGCATTGAGGGATAAAATCAAAAGCCTTTCCGAAGAAATGAAATTCTGACTTCAATTTTCCCGAAAACATGATACATTAGATTTATTGTAAATTTTTAATAATCTAATTTATGGATCTCTCAATGCAGACGCTGAAACTGCCGGCAAAACTTGAAAGCCTTCATTCGGCAATGGAGTTTCTCAAAAACTTCTTCACGGACTGCCGCATAGACAGTTCCGTGGCGATGCAGATCGAACTCGCGGTAGAGGAAGCTCTGGTGAACATCATCAGCTACGCTTATCACGACAACGACGGCGACATGGAACTCTCCTGCGATATTTCAACTGACAGAAAACTGACCTGCGTCATATCCGATTCAGGCACCGCGTTTGATTCACTACAGAAAGAGGAACCGGACTTATCTATTCCCGTTGAAGAGCGCGCAATCGGCGGGCTCGGTATATTCCTGGTCAGAAAAATGATGGATGACGTTCAATACAAAAGAGAAAATGATAGAAACATATTAACACTTATGAAAAAGGTCTGACCCCATGAAAAAAATAGTCTTCGCATTCTTCAGCTTACTTATTATCTGCGGTTGCGCCGGAAAACCTGAAAACACTCTCACCCAGATATCCACAATAGACGCTCTGCTGGCGGGTTCCTATGACGGACAGATGAGCTGCGCCAAACTGATGGATTACGGAGATACCGGCATTGGGACTTTCGACAAACTCGACGGTGAAATGATTATCCTGGACGGTAAAATATATCAGGCAAAATCCGACGGGAAAATCTATTGCCCGGAAATGAATATGACAACACCTCTGGCCGCCGTTGTATTTTTCAAGAGCGATAAAAACATCACACTGACAGAAAAAACCGGCTTTGGCACGTTTATAAAAAGTATAGAAGCAGCCGTCCCAAACAAAAATATATTCTGCGCGATAAAGGCCAAAGGTTTTTTCAGTAAAATGAAAGTACGTTCCGTGCCAGCCCAGAAAAAACCATATCCCCCGCTTGTCAAGGTAACGGCAAAACAACCGGTCTTCAATCTTGAAAATGTCTCCGGCACAATCGTAGGCTTCAGGAATCCTCCGTTCGTAAAAGGAATAAATGTCCCGGGATATCATCTGCACTTCATAAGCGATGACAGACAGCACGGCGGACATATACTTGATTTCACAATGAACAGCGGAGAAATCCAGACGGACTCATGCAACTGCTTTTATATGATACTTCCGGAAGACTCAAAAGACTTCGAGAAAATAGACCTGAGCATTGACCGCACAAAAGAACTTGAGAAAGCCGAAAAATAAGCGATGTATTCCATTCTCCGCAAATTACTGCCCGGGATTTTTCTGATAGGCATGGTGTCTGTCGTACTTCTTGTTTCCGACGGCGGCAAAAGAAAATCCAGAGCGGAAAAAAACACTTCAAATAAAAGCATTGCCGTCTTCCAGTTCTCAAGCAGAGAAGCCCTTGACGATACAGTCAAAGGCATAATAGGCGGTCTGGGAAAAGGCGGATACGAAAACGGTAAAAATATAAAAGTCGATTTCTACAACGCCGAAAACGACATGGCCACCGCAAACGCGATATCAAAAAACATAATCGACATGGGTTATGATATCGCCATGACCGCAAGCACTCTGTCGCTTCAGGCATTCGCCAACGCAAACAAAGCGGGAAAGTGCATCCAGATCTTCGCTACCGTAACAGACCCTTACAACGCCGGAGTGGGAATAAAAGGAGAGAAGCCCGAACAACATCCGCCATGGCTTATCGGAACAGGGACTTTTCAGCCGGTGGAACAGGCTTTCCGCATGGCAAAGGCTTTTTATCCGCCGTTGAAAAAAGTCGGCACTGTATGGAATCCCGGGGAAGCTTGTTCCGAAGCCTGCACAATAAAAGCGCGCGCAATCTGCAAGGAACTGGGAATAGAACTCATCGAAGCCAATGTGGAAAATACCTCCGGCATAGGCGAAGCCGCCGCCTCGCTCGCGCAGAAAGACGTTGAGGCCCTTTATCTCGGCGGAGACAACACCGTCAGCATGGGAATAAGCCAGCTGGTTTCGGTCGGCAAAAAAAACCGGATACCGCTTTTCACCAATGATCCCCTCGACGCAGGCAAAGGCGCGGTATTCGGGCTCGGCGCGAACTACTTCGAAGTGGGCGTTATTGCCGGAGACCTGGCCTGCCGCGTAATCAATGGCCTGAAACCGGAAACCGTTCCCATCAAGAACATGGTACCTGAAAAACTCGCGGTAAACAGAGATGCCCTGAGCGGGCTCAAATACCCGTGGAAAGTTCCATCCATGGCATTGGCAATGCTGAAAAACTCCGAGCTGAACACCGCGAAAAAGAAACCGGCAGAAGAAAAAGTCCATAAAATAGGCATTGTTTATTTCGCCCCCGACCCGGCAACCGGCGCCGCGCTGAAAGGCCTTAAAGACTCTCTGGAAAAACACGGATATATTCAGGGAAAAAATATTCTGATAACAGAAAAACACGCACAGGGTGAAATAGCGAATATAACTCCAATCCTTCAATCCTATATGGGCTCCGATATCGACGTTATAGTACCGCTTACAACCCCTTGTCTTTCCGCCGCGTGCGCAAAAGTAAAACGGAAACCCGTGGTATTCACATCCGTTTACAATCCCATTGCCGCGGGCGCCGGCTCGTCATACGACAATCACCTCCCCAACGTTACCGGCGCAGGATCAATGCCGCCCCTCAAGGAAACAGTCGATCTCATAACCGATCTCTTCCCGTCTATAAAAAAAGTCGGCACCATTTACAACAGTTCGGAAGCAAATTCCAGAAACGCCGTCGAAAAAGCAAAGTCTTTTTTCAGCGACATAAAGATAAAGCTCATGGAAATAACGGTAACTAATTCAAATGATGTGTTCGAGGCATCAAGGGCAGTCATAGAAAAAGACATTCAGTCCCTCTGGATAACCGGCGACAATACAGTACTGCAAGCTTATGACACTGTAGTAAAGATTTGCGAAAAAGAAAAACTGCCATTGGTTATAAATGATGTGGAATTCCTCTATAAAGGCGGACTCGCGGCATGCGGAATTAGTTTCTATACCGCGGGATATGAAGGAGGAAACATCCTCTCCAGAGTCCTCTCCGGCGAAGATCCCGCATCCATTCCCATGAAAAATCTTAACACAAAAAGGATCGCCCTGAATTTCGCTTCCGCCAAGTCTCTGGATTATAAATTTACCGAGAACGTTCTTCTCGGCACGGAACTTTATCTGGAACTTAACGCTCTGTACGGACGTCCGGCCCGGATAGCATTTGTAAGCGTAGGGCGAAGCCCTCTTCTCGATACCGCGCATGACGGCGTCATTGCCGGACTCGAAAGCATGGGGCTCATTAAAAAAACCGATTTCAATATAACGGAATACTGCGCGGAAGAGGAAATCGCCCAGCTTCCGTTGATAATGGCAAATATTAAAAACACAGAGCCTGACATCGTCATCACCCTCGGCACTCCCGTCCTGATAGCGGCGGTACAGGCAGTAAAGGATATTCCCATAGTTTTTACAGTGGCAAGCAATCCGCATACTTTGAAAATATATGATTACGGCAAGCGCCCCTCCAACCTCACCGGGGTACATGACAATCCGCCTCTCAGACAACTTATAGAACTTGCCGAAAAAACAGAAAACAGGCCCTTGAAAAATATAGGAATAATATGGGACCCGGCACAACCCAACTCTCAAATTTCAGAGCGACTTCTTTCGGACGTATGCGCCTCCCTAAACATGAAGCTTGTCAGCATAACCGCAAATAAAGTTTCCGATCTGCCGGATGCAACGCGGGCTATCTGCCAGAGGGGGGTTGACATAATCGTCCTTTCCGCTGACAACCTGACCATCAGCGGATTTCCAGCCATAAGGGCCATCGCGCAGAAAGCAGGCATCCCCATATACGCCACCGAACCAGGACTTGTCAAAGAAGGAGCTAGAGCGGCAATAGGCGACGATTACTTTGAATGGGGCAAACAGTCAGGCAGAATTGCGGCAAAAGTCCTTGCCGGGGTCAGCCCGTCAAACATCCAGGTTGAAAAAACAGACGTTCAGAAAAAAGTCGTATCTTCGACCGGAAAAAACGGAGCTGGGAAAAAATGAAAATATCATCCTCACAGAAAGGCAATATTTTTGAAATACAGGTATCGGGCAGACTCGATGCCTACTGGTCAGGGCTCCTGGATACTGAAATCGAAAAAGCCGTTCACGGCGGAAAACATAAAATTGCTCTTGACACTTCCGGCGTGGAATACATAAGTTCGGCAGGTCTCAGGATACTTCTGAAAACAAACAACAGACTTAAATCGCTGGGTGGAAAGTTCATTATTAAAAATCCTTCAGCCAATGTGATTGAGATTCTGAATCTGACAGGTTTCGGCGACTTATTCAGAGAATCCATTTCATCGTCTGAGGACGACAATAATAATAATGCCGATGACGGCAAAATATCCGCAACGCTTGAGGCTTCCCCTGATAATTACATGAAGTGCACGATAAGCGGCAGAGCGGACTTCTGGAACGCGAAAGACGCCGGAAGCATATCCTCCGATGCGCTCGAAGCATCTGAAAATGTTTTCGCGATCGGTACAGCGGCATTCGGGGACAGACACGAATCCTGCAAGTCGAGATACGGGGAATTTATTGCCGCGGCAGGGGCCGCCGCATACCTCCCGACAGACAACGCAAAAGAAGCCGACTATATGATATCCACTGGCGATTTCATACCAAAACTCCATAGCATATTCAGCATAAAATGCGAAGGAAAATTTTCACGCGTTTTCAATTTTGAACAGGAAAAAACTGAAACCACAGCCATGTCTGAAATATGCCGCCGCGCCCTGGAACTCACATCCTCCCCAAGAGCATCTCTCATGATGATAGCCGAAATTGATGGTCTCTCCGGAGCATTCCTCCGCAAATCACCATGTGAAATAAAACCCGCCGAAAATATATTTGCTTTCCCTAATATAAGGGAATGGCTTTCCTTCACACCTGAAAAAGCGCATCAGGGCAGGCTTGCCATAGTATGCGGAGTTGTCGGAAGCGAACGCGAAGATTTCGGCGGCTCCATGAAACCTGTGGATATGAAGAACGATATATCGGCACATCTCCACGCCGCCGTATTCAACTACATTCCGCTGCGTCAGGGCAAACTGGAACTCTCCGCCGCCGTAAAAGGATTGTTCTCTGAGGAAAAAATACATACGGTAATGCATCTTATAAATGACAACCGCATATATTCAGGAGCGGGAGAAAGTGTTTTTTCCCGGGGTATCTGCTGGGTTTCGCCCGTGAAGGAAATAATAAGGAAAGGATTATAATATGACTCTTCTCATGGGAGCTTTTTCGATGGGAATAATACTTTCCTTTCTTGCGCTGGGAGTTTATATAAGCTTCCGTATTTTCAATTTTCCGGACATTACCGCGGACGGGTCTTTCGCCGCCGGCGGTGCGGTGGCGGCGACTCTCATAGCAGCCGGCATCAGCCCGCTCATCGCCACAGTGGCCGGAATTTTAGTTGGAATGCTGGCAGGCGCCATAACCGGTATAATTCACACAAAATTTAAAATAAACGGCCTTCTCTCCGGAATACTGGTAATGACAGCTTTCTACTCGATAAATCTTCACGTCATGGGCAAAAGCAATATCCCTCTCATATCCTGCGCCACATTGACAACTTACGCCGAAAAAGCCGCCTCAGTCCTTTTCATGGGCCGCGAAACGGTGGAAATATTCGGCAGGGAATGCTATACCGGAGACATCGGCGTCCTCGCCGCGGGCTTGCTTTTCGCGGCCCTTGCCGCAATCCTGCTCTACTGGTATTTCAGGACCAATCTGGGAAGCGCGATGAGAGCTACCGGCGACAATCCGCAGATGATATTGGCCCTCGGCGTCAATACCGGCAACATGATAATTATAGGACTGGCTATTTCAAACGGTCTCATAGGGCTTTCCGGCGCGCTTCTCGCGCAGTACCAGGGATTCGCCGACGTGCAGATGGGCATAGGCATGGTTGTATGGGGCCTTGCCAGTGTAATCATAGGAGAGGCGCTCACCGGACAGAACAGCGGACTCGGCTTCACCATAACCGGCGCCATCATGGGTTCCGTGCTTTTCAGACTGCTCGTCGCGCTGGCGCTCAGATGGGGACTTAATCCGAATGATCTGAAACTCATTACCGCCGCTTTCGTATTCATCGCTCTCATATCGCCGGAACTGATAAAAAAAATCAAGAAGAGAAACACGTTTCCTTCCATGTCCCGAACATAGAGGATTTTTATGCTTGAACTTATAAACATTTATAAAACATTCAACGCCTGTTCACTGAGCGAGGTAAAGTCCCTTGTCAATTTCAGCCTGAAGATAAACAAAGGCGACTTCGTTACCGTCATCGGCACAAACGGCTCAGGCAAATCAACCCTTCAGAATATCATCTCCGGCACAATCTCCCCTGACTCCGGCTCCATATTGATTGATAACGCAAACGTAACAAACTGGCGGGAAGATAAAAGAGCGTCCCTCATAGGCCGGGTATTCCAGAACCCCTTTACCGGAACAGCTCCGGGAATGACTATCGCCGAAAATCTCGCCCTCGCCGCGCTGAGAGGAAAAATCAGAGGCCTCCGCTGGGCACTGAGAAAAAAACTCGTCGCGCAAATGAAGGAAAAACTAAGCACATTGAAAATGGGCATTGAAGACAGGCTCGACGCTCCCGTAGGCACTCTCTCCGGCGGACAGAGACAGGCAATAACACTTCTGATGGCAAGCTGGCTGGAACCAAAAATATTTCTCCTCGACGAACACACCGCCGCCCTTGATCCGAAAAGCGCCGAAAAAATAATAAACCTTACAAAGGAGATAGTCGAAAGCAGAAAACTGACTACTCTCATGGTAACACACTCCATGCAGCAGGCCGCAAACCTTGGCAACAGACTTATCATGATGCACCGCGGACGACTGGTCAGGGATATTCAGGGCGAGGAACGAAACCGTTTGAAAACTGATGACCTGCTGAATATGTTTGAAGAACTGAGACTGCTTGAACAGCTTGATGAAAGCGCCGCCGAAATGCTTCAGGAGAATTACATCTGATAACATGAACTTCATAAAAAAACATCCTATCCTTTCAATGTCCCTGCTTCTGCCGCTTGTATTCCTGGCCTGCCTCTCGTGCGGGGCCGTATTCATCAATCCGTTTTCCGGCATATCAGATCCTTCAATGAAACTGATACTGCAACTGCGGATATACCGGCTCATAAGCGCGTTTACCGTAGGCGGCGCGCTCGCGGTTTCAGGCGTAGGATATCAGGCAGTGCTTCGCAACCCGTTGGCGGAACCATTTATATTAGGCATAAGCGGAGGCGCCAGTCTCGGCGCCGCATCTGCCATCGCTTCAGGAGTGGCCGCGCTCAGCTGTCTCACCCTGCCCCTTTCTTCTTTCGGAGGAGCTATAATAGTCCTCTGCATAGTCCTCTTCATGGCAAAAGGCGCGGGAATAGAATACACCAACAATGTAATGCTCAGCGGTGTTATAGCGGGAACAGTCTGTTCAAGCCTGCTGATGTTCATAATCAGCACATCCGGCTCCCATGAATTGAACAGTATAACATGGTGGATGCTCGGAAGCCTCCAGCCCCGGGACCCGCAGCTCCTGAGCGCCGTGGCCGTCATAACACTAGCCGGCACTCTCATACTTTTCATATATGGCAGAGATACGAACCTGATATCAATGGGAGAGGAAATGGCTTATTACCTGGGGGCCGCGCCGTTAAGACTGATTATACTCATACTCGGCATAGCGTCCCTGATGGCGGCTTCGGCAGTTGCTCTTTCCGGCATAATAGGTTTTGTCGGACTTATCGTGCCGCATACCCTGCGGAGACTCTTCGGCCCCGATCACAGACGGCTCTTCCCTCTCTCTCTCCTCTGCGGCGGCATGTTCCTGATGATATGCGATACCATAGCCAAATCAATTTTCATACCACAGGAAATCCCGGTGGGCATTATTACTTCATTCATCGGCGGACCGTTTTTCCTTTACATTCTCAATAAAAGGAGGAAGTCGGTATTATGACAAACGCCCTCCTGTCTTCGGAAAATATAAACTTCGCTTATGCGGGTTCCGCGCCGATACTGAAAGATTTCAGCTTCACTTTGTCAAAGGGTGAATTCAGCGGGCTCATCGGACCGAACGGCGCGGGCAAGACAACTGTTTTCAGAGTACTCAGCGGCTTCATCCCCGTCAAAACAGGCGCGGTAAAACTGAAAGGCAAAAATATATCTTCATACAAAAATACCGAACGCGCCAAACTGCTGGCCGTGGTACCGCAGGATATTTTCACGCCTATGCCTTACACCACACGCCAGATTGTGGAAATGGGAAGAGTTTCGAGAATATCGCGCCTTTCCGTTCCCTCTAAAAGCGATCGCGAACATGTCAACCGCTCAATGGAGGCAATGGACATAGCGCACAAAGCTGAAAGCCTCTTCAACCATTTAAGCGGAGGCGAAAAACAAAGGGCCCTTATAGCCACGGCAATAGCCCAAGAACCCGAAGTGCTTCTTCTCGACGAACCGACATCATCCCTGGACATCGGACACAGCTGCCATCTTATGAAACTTCTTCTGGAACTTAACAGGGAAAAACAAATCACCGTCCTTATAATATCACATGACATACAACTGGCAGGAAGCTTCTGTTCGCGTCTTATCCTGATGAAAAACGGAAGCATCCTGTCTGATGGCAATCCGCAGGAAATACTGACAAAAGAGACCATCAAAGAAGCCTACGGCTGTGATGTGGAACTCATAAAAAACAGAAACGGCAGATTCCTAATCTCTCCGGAATAGAAAAGTACTATCCCCCATGAAAATTACCGCATTTTTCAAAAAAACTATTGCCTTTTCAAAAACTATAGTATATACTAATGTACAGGCAATAGTTGATACATATTAATTTACGGTCATACAATATGGAAGAGAAAAAATACATTTTCATAAGCAGGAAGATAGAAGACGCCATACGCCGTAATGAGTTCGGAGGCAAACTTCCCGGACTCGGCAGACTGGCTGAAATATATGAAAGCAATCCCCGTACCGTAAGCAAAGCCCTGCGCCTTCTCGAAGAAAAAGGAAAAGTAACCGTAAACGGTACTCGCGGAACTTATGTTTCCGGCATAAACCAGCGGCCGCGCTTCCGGGTAATAGGCCTTATAGGGATGAGAAGCACCCCTGGATATCGGAATCAATTGGAAACCATCCAGAATATCGCGGCTAAAGAACACTACCGAGTCATAGCCCTTTCCGACAGCAGTGACTTGGACGGACTGCTTCGGGAGAATTCCGAATTTCTGGTTAATTTCCCTGCCGACGGCTTTATTTTCGCTTATTCATCTATAACTGAAAATATCGCGGCTACCCTTCGCGGAGCGGGCATCCCCTTTGTCGCGATGAATTATGTTCCCGATATCCCCGGCGTCAACTGGGCCGCCTTTTCCTCTGAACGCGGCCTGGAGCGTATTCTGAAGGAACTTACCGCTCTCGGGCATCGCCGCATTGCTCTTGTTGAATTCAATAACCACAATTATGGTTATTCCGAGAAAATGTACCGCTTATACCGTGATTTTCTAAGCAGCCTGAATTCATTTGATGAAAGATACTACTACAGTCATTATACTATGCAGGAACATTATATGAAACACGGAGAGAATTCATACCGGGAATTCGCACGGGAAATTGTCGAATACATAGCGGCGCTCAAGACACGCCCAAGCGCGGTGATTTTCATGAACGCCGGAAATTCCACAATTATAAATGCCTATGAACTTTTCAGAATGACAGGTATCAGAAGCCCTGAGGATATATCTATTACCGGCGATTTTGACATGAGAGACAAATGTGAAATTTCAGGTCTGCTTTATGATTATAGCTTACGCGCCTCCGAAGCCGCAAAAATAATGATGAAGCTCCTGAAATACCCGGATACTCCGTTAATACAGAAAACACTTGTTCAGAAATGGCATCCCGGCAGAACTGTAAGGTCTGTCAATCATTGTGAAAAAAATATCGTTGAAAGGAAAAGAAAATGAGGAATATCAAGACATTTACGCTCATAGAGCTCCTGATTGTAATATCTATAATAGCGATAATGGCGGCAATGCTTCTTCCCGCACTTGGCAAGGCAAAACAGGCTACCCAGGCAATAGCCTGTCTTAATAACCTCAAACAGATGGGACCGGCCTTTTTCAGTTATATAAATGATAACAACGAATATGCGATGGGAACAAATAACGGCAGTATTTACACATGGAATACATATCTGGTACTGGGCGGTGGCCTGCCCAATTATAATATTTTCAAATGTCCATCTGATACAAATCCCAGAATGAATGCAGGCATACCGCATACTCCGCCATGTACCAGTGAAAGTTCGTACAGGTACCCTAATTCTTATGCAGGAAATTTTCAGTTTCTGAAGCCTACAATCAAACCTTTCAAGGCAGCCATAAGACCTTCCTGTGTAATTGTTGCGATAGATGTAAATTGCGGATTCCAGATATCTTATTCTTCAGGATGGAAGTGGCGTGAAGATTTACTTTATACTAATCGCCACTCAGGGGGAGTAAATATTTTATATGGCGATCTGCATGCCGCCCGAAAAGCGACACCAGAAATTCCCGAAAGCGACTGGCACGCCGATTTATGGTGGTGTGAAGGATTATAAAGTAATTTTAACAGGGAAATAAAATGGACTTTATTGTAAAAGAAAACAGAATTCAGGAGGCGATTGATGCCGCCAATGCCGCGGGCGGCGGACGGGTGGTATTGGAGCCGGGAATTTATCACTACGGAACCATTTATCTGAAAAGCTTTGTCGAGCTTCACCTGACGGCCGGGGCGCGCCTTCAGGGCAGTTCAAAAGCGGAAGACTATGATGATTTCAAAGATCCGGCGATAGAAAGTTTTGACGGATACATGCCGGAAAAAAGCTGGAAATGCCTGCTGGTCGCGGCCCACGCCGAAAACATAGCCATAACAGGTACAGGCGAAATTAATGGAGCAGG
>MHBF01000122.1 GCA_001803225.1 Lentisphaerae bacterium GWF2_44_16
AGACTGATGGAAGGCGACATGGGACCGAATACCGGAGGCATGGGCGCGTATTCTCCGGCCCCTGTCGTTACTGATGCCCTCTGGAAAGAAATAAACTCCAAAGTCCTTGATAATTTTCTTAAGGGCATACAGGCGGAAAATCTTTATTACCGGGGTATAATCTACGCCGGGATAATGATTACTGAAAAAGGCATCAAGGTGCTGGAATTCAACGTGCGTTTCGGCGACCCCGAGACACAGGCCGTGCTCATGCGGCTCAAAAGCGATTTCTCCGACATCGCCCTTAAAACATCTGAAGGCAGGCTTTCCGAAGCCGTCCTTGAATGGTCAGATGAACCTGCTGTTTGCGTGGTCATGGCTTCCGGCGCTTACCCGGGAGCTTATGAAAAGGGCCATGTCATTTCAGGCCTTGACGATGCCCTTGCGACAGGCGCCTGTGTTTTCCATGCCGGAACATCCCTGAGGGGCGGGAAAATAGTGAATTCCGGCGGCCGTGTCCTTGGCGTTACCGCAAAAGGCGATGATATAAAAGACGCAGCAGCCAACGCTTACAACGCCGTCGAAAAAATCCACTGGAAAGACGCCATTTACAGAAAAGATATAGCTCACAGGGCCATCGGAAGGTAATTCATCAGTTTTTTCTCCGGTTTTCCGGAACGGTATTATGAACTGAAGATTTTTCTGTATTTTTTATAATTCTGTTTTAACTGTTTTGAAAAAAGCGCGGCTTTTCCAAATATATAATATAATTGGTCGTTTCCCTTGTTCGGCAGTTTTTCTAATCTGTTCTCATCATGGTTTTTCTTAATTCCAGAAAGGAGTGTTTCATCTTTTTCCGCAATGGCGTTTATGACAATTTCAAGGTCGGAGTTGTTTTCTATTGCTTTCATTATTATTGAATTGCGCCAGTAAATGTGTTTCAGATATTTTACGGACAGCCTGAAAGATTTGAAATCATCGATGTTTTTTAATACTGTGCTTTCACATAATACGAGACGGCTTTCGATGGCGGCAAAATTGGGAAATATCTGATTTCGCTCTTCAATCATGGCTGTGAGGGTTTTCTCATCATGCCACGGACAGACCAAAAAGGGATGTTCCCATGCCTTGGAACACGGAGGACGGCTTGGGGTTATATCATAAATCATGCTGAAAACCTCAGCCCAGTTATTGTTCCATTTAGCCGCATAATGAGTTTCAACGAAATATCTGAACGCGGAAGCTCTGGCCTCAGAAGGCCCTTCATTCATTGAAACCGACGCGTATGCAAAACCATCAAAAAGCGAATTGGCAATTATCCGCCAGGGACACCAATTGGTCAGTATAATACCAAGATACTCTGAACTTTTTTCTTTTGAATATGCCTCCGAAAAAGCATCAATATTGTATAGCTGTTGTTTTCCCGGTCTCGGGCCCCATTTGCACCAGCCCAGAGCGGGGCCTCCTATAATTCTGAAACCTTTTTTTACGGCTGGCCTGACAGTGTCCAGAAGGCTCTGCGGGTCAACACTGCTGTATTCCCAGTCCAGAAGTATTATATTGTTGTTTAACTTTTCAAGAATTCCGCTTTCTTTCCTTAAAATATGGTCCCCCCATATAATGAACTCTTTTCCAAGTTTTTTTGCCTGTTCGCAAAGAGAATTAATATAACTGCTCCATATTTCAGAACGGCTTTGTTTTTTCAATGCCTCTTTCGAAAGTCCGGAACCTCCCCAGTTTACTTCATCGCAGCCGCCATGCAGATATTTTGAATTGAAGATTTCAGCGATTTCAGAATAAATTTCCTTCATGAGACCTGGAGTTTCAGGATGCACCGGACAGAGACCGCTGAAATTGGCATATTTACCCGTGTCCATATCGGATAAATGTGCATACTTTTTTGAATTTGTTATGTAATTCGTATGTCCGAAAGATTCGATTTCAGGTATTATGTCTATTCCTTTGCTGTTGGCATATAACACAAAATCCCTGAGTTCTTTTTTAGAATAGGGTTCGAGATGGCATATTAAATCCGAAACCCTATCAAGTTTTACAACTATTCCTTCGTCGTCTGCCACTCTGAACAATACCGTGTTGTAATTCCATTCATTCGCAAAATCAATCAACTTTTTGTATGTTTCCAACTTTTCCGGCTGCCTTGCCGCGTCAATCATCAAACCCCTTATTTCCATATATACGCCTTACCTTTCAGTTATTTTTCCATTTCAAATTAGCCACCCTGCTCATAAAAGCAGGCTGGACATGGCCATCGACAAATAAAAAATTAGCAGTCGCACCAGGATGCCTCCAATACACACTGTAAGTAGGGGTATTGTTTATCCAATCCGGTGAAATTGTTCCTTTTCCATCAGCGCATATTACGGACAGGGATGGGTGTAAAACTTTATGTATCTGCAAAAATGTTGCTCCGATTGTTGAACTACTCGGAGTATTGCAGAAATAATTATTTATTCCATAGTATGTACCGTATCCTCCCTTTTCATCCGGTTTTGACGCCGGGCAATGCATAATAGTATTCCCCGTGTCTCCGATGGAAGATGAGGCATAGGAATTTTTTGGAATATAATCGCCTTCGCCAAGTATCAGATACCAGTATTTCCAAACACCGGAAGCAGTCTGATACGGCACAAGCCAGCCGTTATTATCGTTCGAATACATGCTGATGCCAAGCCCGATTTGTTTGACATTGCCTACACATTGGATGGATTTCGTTTTCTGCCGGACACTTGACAGGGCAGGCATAAGGATGGATGCCAGGATAGCTATAATGGAAATTACGATAAGGAGCTCCAGAAGCGTAAACTTTCTGCGCCTTGAATCTGATTTCAATATTCTGTATTGCATGGCATCCGCTCCTCTGTCTATTGGCATATCAATCATTGTAAAATGGCTGTACCTTTATTGAATCGAAAATCATTTCTTTCATTTCAGGATATCCCGACGACAGGTTTTCGTTTCCGTCGGAAATACTGAAATACGCGCTTTCGTCCTCCGCCCTGAAAATAACGCGCACATAGTTCCAGCAGATATTATTACGTATGTCCCCTCTTCTGTCAACTGCTTTCTGAATAACCTGAGCTCCTGAGATATTTATCTGCTGATTATACTTGATGCCTGCAGTAATTTCAGGATTACCGCAGAGATAACTTATCGAGTATAATTGTCCCGGTTTCAAATTTTTTATTTTCTGACCTATTTGATTATTTTTAGCTGTTTTTTTCATTACCAGAAGGTCTGCGGAATACGGAAAATACCCTTTATTAAATGTAAAATCCTTTGTCTTTTTTACAAAAATACTGCCAGATTCCGCTGGATCAACATCCCACATTTTCAGTCCATCCGAGAAATCTGAATTGGAAATATAATTCAATTTCAGTGTATATCCATATTTATCGGAAAGCATCCCGGTATTTCCGTCAATGCAGTAGTGACGCATGAGCATGCTGAACCAGCGTTGTATTTCCGGGTCCGTATATGTGGAGGTCCATAATGTTACTCCGAAAATACTATCAAAAGCATTATTGTTAGCGATAAGGTTCATCTGCATGTCCAGCCATACTTTAAAATCAATTACCGATTCCTTGTCCCATGAAATTATTGGGGCCAGGCACACAACACAATTCTTTTCGCTTCCGGGAAACAAAGTACGAAAATTCTTCATCCGCCCGACAAGGTTTTTGTTCAGATAATCCTGCGGGTTACTCTTATCAGGCCACATATACGCTTCCCATACCCAGTAATAATTATTTTTGAGTAATCTTTCCATCAGCGGCCCGCAATTTTTCAGCGGAGTATCGGATGGTACGCCAAGATATGCATAAAAAGAAACATTATTTTTGTATTTATCATGGAGTTGATTAATGAGGTCCAATATTTTTTTCTTGAATCCCAAGCCTGGTTTGTACCCGCCAAGTGTTTCATCCTTTTCGGAAATTATCTTACTGGGAGGGACAAACTCATCCGCTATAATTCCGCTGTATGGAGCTTCAAATCCTTTGCTCCATTTGGCAAAAATTTTAGTCGTCTCTGTTTCATCATTTGATACAGACCCACCAATAATTACTTTTCTTCCATAATTACACCAGTCTTTTTCTATAGGACAATCGGGTCCCATCCATCCTACTATCACATTATAATTTGGAAGAATATTTTTTTTCAGGTAATCCCAGTAATAGAGGTTCATACCTTCGCGCCCATGCTCTTCTTTGGACGATTTTATGAAGGGCTGTTTGTCTGGGGAATTATAATGCGCCGTACAACGGCTGTAAATTATTTCCGGGATACTTCTTACTGTCAGCTCTGTTTTACAGTTGAAAGATATCTCATGCTGTCCTGCCGGAAGCCATTGCATGCTCTCGCCTTTTTCAAATCTGATGATTTTATCTCCATCCATTTTAGCCGAATCAGTTTTTGCGGCTAAAAACACCCATCCTGTTTTCGGATTCATAAAACTGAAAACTCCGGGGGATTTTTCAGTAACCGCTATTTCAGAGACAAGATTATTCAACCTTTTCTGGTTTTGCACGCTCATATCACTTTTTCCTTTATCCGAAGCTGTGGAAAAAGATGAACAATTGCAAAAAATTAACGCGCTTCCAATTATCAATGCCGATGTTAAAAGTTTTCTCATTCTCTCTCTCCTCTTTTAGTTTTTCTCAATTATTTCGATATCATCAAAACATATTTCACCAGGCCCCTGAAGGTTTAAGGCCAGATACGGGCCTTTTGAACTCTCAGGATATTCAAACTCAAATTCGATTTCTCGCCAGTCCTTTGACGCCTGTTTTATGGTTGAGTTACGGGAACTTAGACTGAAAGATTTTTTTGCAGTATTAATCCATTCTATATAAAAAATATATTTTGATTCGGTATCGCTTTTAACTCTGCATGAAACATGATATGTTTTTCCCTTTTCCAACGGCACATCTGTTTGCAGAAGAAATATCGATTCGTTCTTATCGCTTTTCATTTTAAGAAAATTATTTTCACCTTCGTTCTCAATGACATATTGATCAGGCCTGCCTGTTTTATTTACCCAACCTACAGGCATCCCGTTATCTTTCTTCTCGTTGAATTCACCATTTTTTACAATATTAGCCACATTCTCCGCAAAAATGCAGAATCCCATCGAAAGGCAGCTGATTAAAAGCGTCATTTTTCTCATAAAAATCCCTTTTTTGATTTATTTTATAATAGAACGTGAATTATAGCTCGCTGAAATAATTTCAGTCTCAGAATACGGTTTGAATACAGCTTCCAATTCTTCCGGTCCTTCGGCTTTGTAAATTATCCTGTTTCCATCAATTCGTCGCCATTCAACTTTGATATCACCATAAGGAGTAGGCACTGTGCCTTCAACTTTGTAAAACCTGTCAGGATATGGGGCTATCCTGAATTTTTTAAAGCCTGCTTCAATTGGAAAAATTCCAAGAACATAACAATTATAATGGTATGCCGGGAGACTGCTCCATCCGTGACAGAGGCTCCCTGCGCCGGAAAAATCACTGCTTCCGTGAACCGTTTCCCATAACGTAGAAGAACCGGATAAAACGACGGGTTCAAAATTGTCGGCGGCGGCCTTGCACGCAAATGCCCTTGCTCCGGGAGAAATGCCCATAAGGGCCCTGTGCATATAAAGCATTGAACTGAGGGTAAGCGCTTTCAGTGTTTTTGAACGGAGTTTTTCGAGTATGAGAGGGACTTTCTCATTATCGGCCAGATTGTTATAAAGCGCGACGGCCTGCACATATTCATGGGTCCCTTCCTTTTTGCCGGCTGTAATTTTAGAAACATAACAGCCTTTTTCATTGTCCCAGAAATTTTTGTTTATGGCCTCTGAAAGTCTGGACGCGAGTTCTTCAATTTCATCCGCGCCGCTCTGTCCGGCAGCTTTCAAAAGCTTTGAAAAAACGCAAAGCATTTCATAAAAATGGATATTGTAGGCGGCATGGATTTCTCCATCTTTTCTTTCGCCGCTCAAGCCATCCGTCCATTCATAAAAATGCCAGAGACACTTATCCGTCCCGAGTAAATACAATCCTGTTTCAGAATCATATTTTGATTTTGCCGTATCCATTATGAATTTTATAGTGTCAATATGTTTATTGAAAAGCTCCAGCCTGCCGCTGTGGAGATAGAGTTCATATATTTCGGAAAGCCATACAAAGGAAAAAATCGGAATAGTCACCGGGACCTTTGCCGGAGCGCAGAGCTCAAGCAGGCCGTCTTCTCTTATACCTCTTCCCAGCAAGTCAATCGATGTTTCAGCAAAATCATAGTTTCCCCAGAGATAATATCCATAAAGGGCCTGGTTTCGTGAATCGTAACTGTAAAGGGCCTGTTCGCGCCACGGACAGTCTTCGTAATGATCATGCATGCACATCTCAAGCGTCCTTACAGCAGTGGAATGCAGTTTATTCGCCATAGCGTCATTGCATCTGAAAAAGTTTTTGTCTTCGAATGTGGAACATTTCAGAGGCCTGAGCCCTATGTAATTTATCCTTACGGGATATTTGCCGGAATTTGTAAAATGCACTTCTACAAATCTGCATCCTGCACGCCTGAAGGGAAAAGTAAAATCGTTCTCTCCTTCCGCGCAAATATATCTGTCCGTAAAATTACGCCCGCCTATCCAGCACCTTACACGTCCGTCATCAAGGTGCTCTCCATGTGAAATATCAAGTACAGTCCCTGCCGGAGCTTCAACTGATATGGAAATCATACCTGTAAAAAGTTCTTTCAAATCATAAACCACATAATATCCATTGGCTTCAGTACAGGATAATTCCCCGAACACATACATCTTTTCCTTTTCAGCGGTAACGGGACAAAACATATCATTATAAGAAGCCATGGCGGGAGTTTCATATTCGCCTGTTCTCTTGAGCTCTCCCCGCATAATCAAATCCGCTGGTATTCTGCCTGAAAAACTTAAAGACGGAAGAGGTCTTGGCGATAAAGTTCTGCCGCTGTCGTGCTGGACAGAGACGTTCTGCCATCCGCTGTCATCAAAATCCGTTGAAGCCCAATTTGCAATATCTTTCCGTGCGTCGAAAAAGACGGTGAACCCCAGCTGCACGGTTGTTTTAGGGACAATGCCGGATCTGAAAGCAGGGTGTTGAACTGCCTTCCAGCTTTTACCTGTCAGCGACGGAAAACGCCCGCTGTTCTTCAAAGCAACGATAAGTCCGGGATTCCCTTTTCTGTACGTCGAAAAATCCTCCCCGCAGTAATACGCCAATACGGCAATTGTATTAATTCCTTTTCTTAACAACCCGTTGACAGCGAATTTACTGTAAGTTTTTTCAAGAGGATAATCGGGAAATTGTCCGCGTCCGGCTTCTTTTCCGTTCAGATAAACAATAAAGTCGGTATCGACGGAAATAAATATTTCTGCGTTATTGGCGATGTCATCGATATTGAAACTGTTTCTGAAACAGACATACTGATTGGGTATAATCTTATTCTGATTAAGCCATATCCATTCAGCGTTTTCAAAGATATTTTTGTTTTCTTCCATTCTGTGAGTACCTCAATTTTAAACAGATTCTCTTGATACAAGATAAGGTTTGACAGGTATATATTTTTTACTGGATGAAACAGTTCCATCCATAATTTTTTTCACGACTGTTTCAGCAATTTCAGCAAAAGGATGGGATATGCTTGTAAGGCGCGGAGAAACTGTTTCACCGAGGGGCAACCCGTCAAAGCCTATCACGGATATGTCAAAGGGCACCTTGATATCCATTCCCTTCAAGGCATATAATGTCTGAACTGCTATGAAATCTGTTATCGCAAAAAAAGCATCTACATCGGGATGTTTTTTCAAGATTTTCATCAGTTGCGGCCTGACATCATAGGAATCGCTTATTTCCGCTGAAATGACTATCAGCCCGGGATCATCGCATAGTTTATTTTCTGCGAGAGTGTCCTTATATCCTTTGAGTCTTTCCGAAAAAGGCGAATACACATAAAACCCATTCGAGATACCAAGAAAAGCTATTTGTTTTCTTCCTGCGGCGGCAAGATGTTCAACCGCCATTTTTGCGCCCATGTAATTGTCGGTGCCTATTGTCAGCCCGGACGGCATTCCGCTTACTTTGTCTATGGAAACAATATTATCGAGAGAAGAAAGTGTCTCCAGCGTTTTCCTGTCGATATTTCTCTCGTTAATTCTCCCGGTAATGACAATCCCCTCATAACTGCTTGAGTTCCTGATAAAATTCTCTATTGAGGCTCCAAACTGGAAATTAATATAATCAAGACTCATATTTTCATTTTCGGCACAATAACTGAGGTGTTTGAAAATTTCAAAATACACGTCTTCATTTCCAACATAACCGACATCAAGCCAGGCAAGTTTCCGGCGGGGCCCGCCATTAATAACTTTGCTCGCGTCAACCTGGCTCTGCTGACCCTGGCGCGTTATTATTATCCCTTCATCCCTGAGCTGTTTTAAAGCTGTCCTTATGGTATTCCTGCTGACGCTGAATTTTTTCATCAGTTCATTTTCGGGCGGCAGAAAAGAACCATCGGGAAAAATATTTTCCCGGATATTCTCAAGTATCAGGTCTTTTACCTGTTTATATTTGGGCTGATTATCCATTCTAAAACCTACTTATACCTAACTTATTCCATTGATAAGTACAATTATAGTATATGTAAAAGGCAATGTCAATAGCAGATGAAAAAGATTCTGTATAAAAAGAATTCTTCATTGGAACTAAAAAAGCGGACTTGCTTTAGTTCAAAAATTATCGCTTTATCTTGGGAACAGTGCCCTCCTTTTTCTTGACTTTGACAGGAAAGGAATATCACTTATTCCCAAATCAAAGGATATCGTCTTTATGAAAAATTTTCAGGAATACGCTCTATTTTATAAAAAAGCCCTTCTCGAAGATGTAATGCCGTTTTGGGAAAAATACTCCGTTGACCGGGTATGCGGAGGCTATCGCACCTGTCTTGACAGGCAGGGTAAAATATATGACCACGATAAATTCGTCTGGCTGCAATGCCGTCAGATATGGATGTTTTCTATGCTCTGCAACCGTGTCGAAAAGCGCGCTTCATGGCTTGACGCGGCAAAGTGCGGCGCGGACTTCATGGCCCTGCACGGCATGGATAGAAAAGGTGATTGGTATTTCGCGCTGGACTGGTCTGGTAAGCCGCTTGTACGGCCTTATAATATTTTTTCAGATTGTTTCGCGGCAATGGCTTTTGCCCAGTATTCAATCGCTTCGGGAGATGAAAAAGCTTCTGAACTGGCCCTTAAAACTTACAGGAACGTTCTTAAAAGGCAGAAGAACCCGAAAGGCAAATACAGCAAGGCCTTTCCCGGCACACGCCCTTTGAAAAATTTCGCGCTTCCCATGATACTCTGTAATCTGACCCTCGAACTCGAAACCCTTCTTGATAAAAACGAAATCAATGAAATCACCGACAACTGTATTCATGAAGTCATGGATGTTTTCCTTGATAAGGACAGAAAACTGATTTATGAAAACGTTCTGCCCGACGGTTCTCATGCCGATTGTTTTGACGGACGCCTGATAAATCCGGGACACGGCATAGAGGCCATGTGGTTCATCATGGACATAGGCCGCAAACGCAAAGACAGGGAACTTATGGAGAAAGCCGCGAACACAGTCCTTGATATTCTCGAATTCGGCTGGGATAGAGAACATGGCGGCATATTTTATTTTCTCGATGCCGAGGGCAAAGCGCCCCAGCAGCTCGAATGGGACCAGAAGCTCTGGTGGGTTCATCTCGAAACCCTTGTGGCCTTAGTGATGGCATATCAGATCACCGGCAGAAAAGTTTTTTGGGACTGGTATCTTAAAGTGCATGATTACGCATGGAAACACTTTGCAGATCCTGAATACGGCGAATGGTTCGGTTATCTCAACAGGCGCGGCGAAGTCCTCCTCAACATCAAAGGCGGCAAATGGAAGGGCTGCTTCCATGTTCCCAGGGCATTCTACCGCTGCTGGAGAGAATTTGAGCTCATGGCAGAGACCAGGGACTTTCCGCAATAATAATTTTTCCCATTATTCAGTTTCAGACTATTGACTTGTTCCATATAAATTGCTATAATAGCAATATGAAAAAATTACCTGCACAACCTGTAAACGGACTGATTGACGGCCTTGAAGTGCTTCAGGAACTCGCAGTTTCAAGAAGTCCTGTTTCCTGCAAAGCACTCTCTGAAAAGCTCAATATAGAGCTGACAAGAATGAACAGAATCCTGAAGACCCTGGATTATCTCGGCATCGCGTACAGGACGCAGGACAGAAAATATAAATCAGGCCCCGGAATACACGTTCTGGCAATACAAAGCATGCTGGGTTCCGGCCTGTTTTCAAAAGCCCTGCCGGTTCTCGAAAGCTTGCAGAAATACGGGCATGTAGTCGCGCTGGGCGTTCTCTGGAAGGATACCGTCTCATACCTTTACCACCATAAACCTGATATGTCGGCGTATGAAGCCATAGCCAGTCTTTCGCTCTATCCGGCAACTCAGTCAAGTATAGGCATGGCGCTTTTGTCGGAAAAAGAGAATGATGAGATTAAAGAACTTTATAACGGCAAGATAATTCCTGGCTACAGGACGGATTATAAAAATATTAGTGAACTTATGGATGAAATAGAAAAAATACGTCATCAGGAATATGCCGCTCTCACAAAAAAAGGGGTAATTTCAATAGCTGTAAAACTAGGCAGTCCGGCATACGCGGCAATAGCGGTTTCCGGAAAAATAAGCGCAAATGAAGTTACAGAGTATGTGTCAATATTAAGTGAGGCCGCAGAAAAAATTTAACTAAAGAAAGAATTTATGAAAGAACTGAAACATGAAGTTGATTTTTGTGTAGTAGGCGGCGGGATGGCAGGGCTTTGCGCGGCTGTGGCATCAGCCCGCAAGGGAGTAAAAACACTGCTTATGCACGACCGTCCGGTACTCGGCGGAAACGCTTCCAGCGAAATACGCATGTGGATATGCGGAGCAGCAGGCGATAACAACCTTGAAACTGGAATCGTCGAAGAAATTCAGCTCGAAAATCTTTACCGCAATAACTACCCGAATTTTTCCATCTGGGACAGCATTCTTTACGAAAAAGCGGCGTTTCAGGAAAATCTCACATTGCTGCTGAACTGTTCCTGCAATAACGTCGAAATGGAAGCTAATAAAATAATTTCAGTGAAAGGCTGGCAACTTACGACTGAAACATGGCACACCGTAAAAGCGGGGCTTTTCGCGGACTGTTCAGGGGACAGCATTCTTGCGCCCCTTACACATGCCGAATTCAGGCAGGGCAGAGAAGCGGCAAGTGAATTTAACGAGTCGATAGCCCCTGAAATTGCCGATAAGAAAACCATGGGAATGAGCTGTCTCATTCAGGCAAGGGAGACTGATAAGCCTCAGAAGTTCATTCCACCTGCATGGGCGCATAAATATCTTTCCGATGATGATTTACCCAACAGGGGACATATGCCTCAAGGGTTACAGAATTTCTGGTGGCTGGAAATAGGCGGAGAAGGAGACTCCGTTCATGATGCCGAAAAAAACAGGGATGAGCTTCTTAAAATAGCTTTCGGTGTATGGGACCATATCAAAAATCACGGGGAACATAACGCCGAAAACTGGGTACTCGAATGGGTCGGCTTCCTGCCGGGAAAAAGAGAAAGCCGCCGTTATGTTGGGGATTATATCATGAATCAGAACGATGTTCGCTCGGAAGGGCGTTTTGAAGACCTTGTCGCCTATGGCGGCTGGAGCATGGATGATCATCATCCTGCGGGTTTCAGGTATCCCGGTACGCCGACCATATTCCATGAAGCCCCGTCCCCCTACGGCATTTCTTACAGGTGTCTTTATTCAAAAAATATTGAAAATCTTTTCTTTGCAGGCCGCAATATCAGTGTTACACACGCCGCTATGAGTTCTACGAGGGTCATGAGGACCTGCGCCACTCTAGGGCAGGCTGTCGGAACAGCTGTAGCCATTGCCGTGAAAAATAAACTTTCGCCGCGCGGGGTTTATCAGGAAAAAATCAGTGAACTGAAACAGGAACTCATGGATGATGACTGTTACCTGCCGTTTAACAAAAGAAACGTTTCAGCGCTTACTATGAAAGCCATGCTTTCCGCTTCTGATGGAGACCCTGAACAGCTCCGTAACGGTTTTGACAGGCCGATTGGAGAGGACGAAAACTGCTGGAAAACAAAAAAAGGCGGTTGGATACAATTTGATTTTGAGAAGCCCGTCGATATCGAGGAAATGAGGTTTATCTTCGATAGCAACCTTAACAGGCGCATCCTGAATATTGCAGCGCTCTACCCTCTGGATTTTAAGAATTTCAGCGTTCCGGCGACGCTTGTTTCCGACTTTCACATAGAAATTCAGGATGAAAAAGGCAACTGGAAAGAGGCTTTAAATGTGAAAAAAAATCATCAGAGGCTGCTTTTTATTGATACAGGATTGAGAGCAAAATCTTTTAGAATTGTAATTGATAAGACTTGGGGCAATGACGAAATAAAGATTTTTTCTATTGATCTTTATTGAGAATCATTATTTGTATCTGAAAGGAGCTGGCTGAGTTTTTTATTGACTTCGTTCAGGTCTTTTTCGGGCTCTGGTTTTTCTTCCTGTTCCTGGATTTTTATTTCAGGGGCTTCTTCAGTAACGAGTTCCTGAATTTTTTCCATTTTTACTTCAGGGGCTTTTTCGAGGACTTCCTCTTTCAGTTCCTGAACGGGTTCAGGAGCTCTGGTCAGTTCTTCAAGGACTGATTTTGAATCGGACGGATGGGTAAGATAATCGGCAATTCTGCCGCCGCTTACTACCCCGGCGGTTTCCACACTGTCGGCTTTGGCTTTGTTTATCACTTCAAGGAAAAATTCTTCGAGATTTTTTCTGGGATGGTCTATGGAGAAGTTTTCATCCTTGAGGTTTTCCCTGAGTATTTTAAGGACTTTTTCAGTGATTTCCGGCTTCAGGAGCGGGGTTGTTATACGGCTTTCCTCGGGTATGGTGAGGAGTTCATTTAATGTTCCCGTAGCTCTTATTTTGCCGCCGTAAAGGATAATAACCCTGTCGCAGACGTCTTCGACATCACTAAGCAGATGGCTTGTTACAACTACTGTCTTGCCGCGTTTTTTCAGAAGCATTATCAGATCTTTGACTTCCTTGCAACCGAGAGGGTCGAGGCCGGAAGTCGGTTCATCGAGAATTAGAAGCGAAGGGTCGTTTATCATAGCCTGCGCCAAACCTATACGGCGCGCCATGCCTTTGGAAAACTCCCCTACAGGACGCTTGCGCGCATGGCTCAGGCCGACCATTTCGAGGAGCTGTTCGCTGCGGCTTCTTCTTTCGGCGGCGGAAAGGTTGAAAAGTGAACCGAAAAAGTCCAGGGTTTCCAACGCGGTCAAGTATTTGTAAAGATAGGATTCTTCGGGAAGATAGCCTATTTGTTCTTTTGTTTTAACATCTCTTGGTGAACGTCCGAATATTGTGAGATTACCGGCGGTCGGGTAAAGGAGGCCGAGAAGCATTTTAACTGTCGTTGACTTGCCGGAGCCGTTAGGACCGAGAAGGCCCACTATTTCGCCTTCATAAACCTGAAAATCGATATCGTTTACAGCCCTGGCCTTGGGACGGTTCCAAAAGTCACGGAACTCCTTACTCAAACCTACGGAGTTTATAATTACAGGTTTCTGTGCTTTTAAATCAGCCATCGTTCAGCCGTTTTTTAATTAATTGAAGAATGTTCGTTAATAGTTATTTCTTCTCCCGTCCTCACCAGCCTGGCGCTGTTAAAAAGGACAAGAAGCGTACTCAGCGCATGAAGGACGGCGGCTGTTATCGGGGACATCCAGCCGAAGACCGACAGAATTATGCCGCCTACCACAAAAAGCATTCCCAGCATAAGGTTCTGGTTTATAATCACTCTTGATTTTCTTGAAAGCGATACGAGTAGGGGTATGCGCCGCAAGTCATTTGTCATGAGCGCTATTGACGCGCTGTTGATGGCGATATCGCTGCCTATCGCGCCCATGGCTATGCCGAGGTCTCCGGCGGCAAGGGCCGGAGCATCGTTCACGCCATCACCTACTACCGCGACAGTGGAAGTTTTTTTGACGTTTTTAACATATTCAACTTTAGTTTCAGGGAGGCATTCGCTTCTGTATTCTTCGATATTGAGGGAAGAAGCAATAATTTTGGCGACGGATTCGCGGTCGCCCGTTACCATGGCACAATGTCTTACGCCTAATTTTTTAAGGTCCTTTATAATGGCGGCGGCTTCGTTTCTGACTTTGTCCTTGAAAGCAATCCAGCCGAGGACTTTATTTCCCTTCGCCACATATACCACACTCATTCCCGATTCTTCATTTTCCTTTTCCTTGTCATGGAGCATTTCCAGAGAGACATTTACGCCGAAGGAAGAAAGCCATTCTGAACGCCCTATGCGGCATATTTCATTTTTCAAAACAGCCTGTACGCCTTTTCCGTGAATTTCCTGAAAGTCAGAAACTTCATCCAGTTTCAAGTCAGCTTCTTTTGCGAGGGTCTGAAGGGCACGCGCGGTAGGATGGTTACTGTGGCTTTCGACAGAAGCGGCAGTCAGAAGAAGTTCGGCAGGTTCAACACCTTCAACCGGATTGAGCCTGGCTACTGAAAGGATGCCGTTTGTGAGTGTACCGGTTTTGTCGAAAACAAAGGCCTTTATTTTAGCGGCAAGTTCGAGGTGGCTGACATTTTTGATAAGTATCCCCAGGCGCGCGGCGGCGGCGACTGCGGCGACAACCGCGGAAGGAGTGGCCAGAACTATGGCACAGGGGCAGGCTATGACCATCAGGGTTATGACCCTTTTCATATCGCCGCCCGAAAGCCACCATGTAACGCCGGCAATCATAAGTATCGTGGGGGTATAATATCCGGCATAACGGTCAATTATTCTTACTATTGGAGTCCTGCTGCTTTCGGCGGCAAGTATCATTTCCTTGACTTTTCCGAGAGTGGTATCTTCACCGACTTTCGTAACTTTTACTTCAAGGCTTCCGGTAAGGTTCTGAGTACCTGCATAGACATCGTCATCCGAACTCTTGTCAACCGGAAGCGACTCGCCTGTTATCGATGCCTGATTTACAGTGCTTTGTCCGCTGATTATGACGCCGTCAACGGGAAAATTTTCGCCGGGGCGTATGCGGATTACATCACCTATGGCAAGTTCCAGCACTTCAGTTTCGATTTCAATGCCGTCAATAATTTTTCTTGCCGTATGCGGTGTCAGTTTAATGAGTTCTTCAATGGAACGCTGTGCGCCGCTTGCGGTCCTTGATTCTATTATAATCGTTATAAGCAGGAAAAAAGCTATAATTCCGGCAGTTCTGAAATCGCCTCCGGTAAAAGCCGCGAGTATGGCGAGGGCTACAAGTTCATTCATATATATTTTGCCGTAATAGAGGTCTTTAAGGGCAGTAACTATAATGGGTATGGCAAGTATTACGGCCCCTACGATAGCGCTCAGTTCGGCGGTAAAGTTCTGCTTTGGAAGGAGCCAGTTCAGCAGGTATGAATTGAGAATAAAATATCCGCCGATGAGAGCGACACTAAGCTGTCCAAATCTTCCATGTCCTGTTCCATCAGTCAGGTTGTGATGTCCGCATACCGGACAGCTTCCGCCGCGATGGTGGTGATGATGTTCTTCATGTTCAATAGCAACAGTTTCAGCCATTTTTACTGATTACCTCTATTTTCCGTTGTTTTCTTATTTTCAGCAGGGGGTTCAGGATTCAGTTTCAGTCTTACCTCTTGTTTGCTGCCGGGATTTTTATTCAATATGAACTTATCTTTTACAGGAGCGAGCACTTCGCCGATGGTGTAATTATAAAGTGATACTAGGACCGTATCGGGGCTTTCCTGATATTCTTTCAATATTTTTTCAAAATAGAAGTTTTCAGCTTTCACCTCTGAAACTATTCTCTTTTTATACGCACCGGCATCTGCGATAATCATGGAAGCGTCTGACTCTGCGCTGTTGGCGGTCTCGACCTGATAGGACTTCGCGTTTTTCGCCAGGGAATCTCTTTCCTGATCGGCGGCTATAACTTCCTGAAAGGCCCTGACGGTTTTGAGGGGAGGGGCTTTCCCTCTGAGAACGACGCTGTCTATGTTTACCCCTATATCCATGTCAGCCACGGCTTTAATATATTCGCTTTCAACGGTCTTCGAGTACTGAAAGAAATTTTTATAAAGGGCGTTTTCCGCTTTTTCAGAAGCTGTGACTCTGATGATAGTATTTTCAAGCAGCGATTTCAGGAGAGTCATTGGCCCGCGTGTTCCCATTACCTCGCCCGTGAGAGGATTTCTAAAAATCTCGTCTTCCGCGACAGGATCCAAGGGACAAAGGCAGTTCATGTAATATTTCTGAGGGCTGACAATCTGATAGATTATCTCCCATTCCGTATGGATAATATTGGCGTCTCCGGTAAGAAGATATCCGTCTTTTCCGGGGACAAGAGGCCCTCCCTGAGGCCCTTCGCCTTCAGGCGGAGGGGCTTCGCCGAAAGCGGAGCCTTTCTTTTCGGGCATGAATTTCTGGACGTTCAGTTTCTGTTTGTAAGTGGATATTCTGATGATGCTGTTGACGGGATAAGGGAAGACCCAGTGCCAGCTTTCATCGTACTGCGCTATAAGTTTGCCAAAACGGAGGACAAGGACGGACTCCTGGGGTTTGACAGTAAAATATCCTCCGAAAGTAAAAAACCATATCAGCATTATCACTATTATCAGCACGAGTATTAGAAAAGCCGCCTGAAAGCTTTTCATCAGGGCTTTTATCCCCGAGCTGTACTGTTCGGAGACTTCTTCGCCTTTAAATTCAATATTTTTCTTCATTCCGTCCATAAACAATTATTTCTCTGATTTTAATTTTTCCGAATTGGCCTTGAGAATATCGAAAGGAGCGCAATCAGTATCAATTACGAGAGTAGTTTTTGAGCCCATGATTTTGCGAAGAGAATCAAGCTTTCTGAGGAAAGCCGCCAGTTGGGGATTTTTTCTGAACGCGGCGTAATATGAAGCGGCTTCGGCATCGCCTTCAGCCCTGATATTTTTTGACTGCGCTTCCGCGTCAGTGAGCCTCTGGCGCTTTTCATTGTCAGCTTTATACCTTATAGTATCGGCAAGTTTTTTGCCTTCGGAACGGTATTCACTGGCAACTACTTTTCTTTCGGCGATCATGCGGTCAAAGATTTTTTCCGATATTTTTTCAGGTACGCCGATTGAGTTGATGCCGACGGAGCCAACTTTGATTCCGTATTGTTTGTCAGCCATTTCAGCTATACCGTCTTTTATTTTACCTTCGATTTCGTGGAGGCATATTTTTTTAGGGTCAGTATTGATGAGCTGGTCGAAGTTATAAGTCCCGATGACGCCGTCTTTCATAGTTCTCATAAGACTGTTCAGTCTGTCTTCGGCGTCATTTATATTTACGACGGTTTTGAAAAACTTGGCCGCGTCGGAAATATTGTAAATCACATATATGCCTATGATTATATTTTTGCCGTCTCTAGTGAATGTTTCTTCAAGCTTGCCGACGTTTCCATCAAAGCAACGGAGCCTTTTGTCGAATTTATAAATTATCTGCACGGGATAAGGCCAGCAGAAATGAAGCCCCGCGTCCCGCACTCCCGTAATTTTGCCGAAAGTCGTTACAACGGCAAGTTCCGTTGATTTGACCTGGTATGTGAAGATAGCTGTCAGAAAAACACACGCCACAATAAGGCCCAATATCATAGTGGGCCAGTGTTGTGAAAATTTTGAACTATTCGCTTCATCCGTCATATTAAAATCTCCTTTGCGAAATACTGATTATTTACTTATTTCACCTATATTAACGTCCAACAGGTCGAGCCTGGCTTTTTCTTCCATATTGATTTCATAAACTTCATACGGGATTGACGATGACATTACATATTTCCTTATATCCCTACAGTCATTTTCAAGAAAATCCAGATAAGTTCTCAGCTTAAACATCTCCGGCATCTGGTTATATGCCGTAACCTGTTTATTAAAACGCTCGCTTTCAGCCTGTGATACCTTTACAACATTATTTTTATACGATTGAGCGTTAAGGACAAGTTTTATGGCTTCCGCGTCAGCTTCCGGCAATACTGTTTTTTCATAAGCGAGAGCGCCAAGCACCTGAGTTTCTTTTTCCTCCATCGCCCCTATCACGTCTTGAAAGGCGGGAGCGACCTTATCGACCGGAGGATGCGCGTCATGGAGATTCACGTAAACGACATCCACTCCAAGTTTCTGTTCATCAACAGCTTTCTGCATGAGATTTTTCAGATCATTGATTGTTTTCTGACGGTCGGAAGACATTACTTTCAGGAGGTCAACGCTGGCAAGATATTTTGTTGCCACTCTTTCGCCTATGTTTTTCAATATTTTCGAAGAGTCTTTATGAATATAAGCAAAATCAACAATTTCATTTTTTCTTATTTTATACTGTACTGGAATACTTACGCTCAGAAAAGATATCGGTACGGCGTCTTTGTCGGAACCAGTCTTGTCTGAAGCTACTATGAATATGGATTCCTTGGCGTAATGGCTTTTTGTCCAAAGTACCACCGGAGGCCTGGATTTTTCGCCCTTGTCATTTTCCATTTTCGGGCCTACGACAACTTCCTGAACAAGGTATACGGGATAACGCGCGATATTCTCAAAGGGCCAAGGCAGTTTCAGGTAAACTCCGGAAGGAAGAGGCTCTGAATTTATAAGTTTTCCAAAGCGTTCTCTCATGCCTATTTCATTCGGCCCTACTTCGGCTATCGAAGTGAAAAGCCATAGAGTTATCAACCATATCACCAGCAAAGGCTCAAGGGATTTTTCAATCAGCGTATAAATCCATGTTCTGGAAACCTTGAAGCCGAACTGGTAGTCAAGGGTATCCGCCACATTGCGCATAATTCCGCCGGGTTCAGTAAAGAGCGAAAGAATACGGCTTTCAAAAACGGGCTTGTCGTCAGCGTCCGCCGTGCGGGGCCTGTAAAACTCAGTTATGAAACTTATTATAAACTCTATTCCAAGAACAGCCAGTACGGCAAACATTATCTTACTTATGTAGTTATCGGCCCCGGGATATCCGAATTTATTCAACAAGGCTGCCAGTGCCGTCAGCAGTGTCGAAATGAAAGACACTACCATCCATGCTCCCGACGGTCTGAGCCAGCGGAATTCCTTTTCATGCGACTGCCCTATACAGAAAGCGCCGGCGAAAATACTCATGCACATGAATATCGCCGCTATAAAAGCACTATGAAGAACGTTCACAGGCAACGCCTTCTGTACCCTTGTCTGCCAGAATTTCCAGAAAAGCAGGAGTATGACAAACGTTACAATCATTCCAAGAGCGGCAAACACATACGGAGCGTATTTCTTATAATTTGCCAGTGTCCTGCCCGCCGTGAAACGCACATCTTCGGCGGTAGTGAAAGCGCTCTGCTGTTTTTCCTTTTTCTTCGCCAAAAGCGTTTTTTCCTCTTCCTCTTCAGCGGCTTTGGCTGAAAGTATCCCGAAAATAAGTGACGCTATCGAAAAAAGGAAAGTAATGGTGAAAGGTATTATGGAAAGAGAATAAATATCCAAACCGGCCCACTGGTAAACTATGCCCGGAATTAATACCAGCAGTGCTATTGTGAAACTGCCCCCGGCAACAAAAATAGAAATAACAGTCAGAAGTTTTGCTTTTTCAATTTGTACTTGAAACTTGTCTTTTTCAGTCATAAATCAACTTCTTTCCAAAGCTTAAAGTTTTAAAATAACATTTTGAATAGAAAAAAACAACCTCTTTCAGAGAAAAAAATGATTGTTTCTGGTCTTGAACAAAGTCTCCTATGTTCATCACCTGTGTGAAATACAGATTTTCAGGCATATGGAAAAGCGCAACATCGAAAGAAGTCCCATTAGAAAATGACTTGAAAATTATTTTTCACTTTAACAAAACTCCCGGTATCAACATTTTCCATATTTAAAAAATCCGTACTTGATATTTTAAACATTTGTTTTAAACTATTGTATAAAACATTCGTTTAATATAATGGGGATTTTTCATGGATACTGAAAAGAAAATACTTTATGCGGCGTCAGAAGAATTTGCCAAAAATGGCTATTACGGCACTACAATAAGGAAAATATGCAAAAGGGCAAAAGTAAATGTTGCCGCCGTAAATTATCATTTTGACAGCAAGGAAAGCCTTTACAGGAAAGTTTTTTCTTTTCTTTTTGAAGAAACCGAAGTGGACAAACTTCTCCTTCCGTTGCAGACACATTCCGATGAAGAAGCGAAAAGCGCGCTGAAAAATTGGATTAAAGGTTTCCTGGGTGTTCTCGTAAATCCTGATAAGCTTAACGAATTCAAGTTCAAGATAATGTTCAGGGAAATGCTTGATCCGACCGATATATTCCAGCAGATTTTTATGGAATTCATAAAACCCAGAATAAGCGTGGTCGAAAATTATCTTAGAAAAAAACTTCCCCCTGGAACCCCCTACGAAGAAATATGTATTTATCAGTTTTCCATTACCGCGCAATGCCTTTTTTACTTCAACAACAGGATAACCGTAAGTTATCTTTCTGAAGACAAATCATTTCCACGGAATTCAGTGGAGAAAATAGCGGATTTCATTACAGAGAGTATATGGTTTAACCTCGAAAAATACAGAAAGTAAATCAATAAAATTTTAAAAGCATTAATATTATGAACAAAGATATAGCAATTTTTTTAATAACAGTTTCGGGGCTATCCCTGATAACGTCCGCAGGCTGTGGAAAAAGCCATGCCGCGAAATCGGTGCCGGCTATTCTCCCTGAAGTTGCCGTTATAGAACTGAAAACCGAAAGAACCCCCGTTACCGTTAAGCTCTCAGGCAGGACATCGGCTTATCTTGTCGCGGAAGTGCGTCCGCAGGTAGGCGGAATCATTCAGAAAAGGTTTTTTACTGAAGGCGCCGATGTAAAAGCCGGAGACGTGCTTTATCAGATTGACCCGGCGCTTTATCAGGCGTCCTATGACAAGACGAAGGCCGATCTTGCCAGATGCGAAGCCCTGCTGGTTCCTCTTAAATATAAATTAGACCGTTACAATGTCCTGATAAAATCCAAAGCAATCAGTCAGCAGAACCTTGATGACGCGACAGGGGATTTCAAAAAAGCGGAAGCCGATGTCGAAGTAGCGAGAGCAACCATGGACACCGCCCGCATTAATCTGGATTATACCCGTATAACGGCCCCTATTTCGGGACGTATAGGCAAATCAAATATAACCGTAGGCGCGCTTGTTACGGCAAATCATGCAATCCCGCTTGCCACAATTCAGCAGATTGACCCTATATATGTGGATGTTACCCAGTCCAGCGCAAATCTTCTGCGCCTGAAACATGAAATTTCAAATGGGCTCATTAAAAATGACAACAGTGAAAAAGCTAAGGTAAAACTGTTTTTTGAAGACGGCACACCGTATCCTCTGCATGGCGATATGAAGTTCAAGGACATCACCATTGACCAGAGCACCGGTTCTTTTATCCTGCGCATCGTGTTTCCAAATCCTAATTTTCTGCTTCTGCCTGGAATGTTTGTTCAGGCGGTGATTAAGGAAGGTATAGTCGAGAAGGCAATACTTATTCCCCAGCAGGGTGTTATGCGCGATATCAAAGGCCGCCCTTATTCCATGATAGTGGATGCTTCCGGAAAAGTTGAGCATAGAACACTGGAAATAGACCGGGCAATAGACAACAACTGGCTGGTTAAAAAAGGCCTTGGCCCCGGGGACAGGGTGATTATGGAAGGCTTTCAGAAGATACGGCACGGAGTTATGGTAAAAGCAGTGCCTTTTGAAGATACGACATTGGGGAAAACTGAAGCCGTCAAGCCGCAGGGGAGTTCCCGTTAATGCTTCAGTTTTTCATAAATCGTCCCATTTTCGCCTGGGTTATCGCCATTATTATTATGCTTTCCGGTATTCTCGCGATTTTTACCCTGCCGGTAACTCAGTACCCCGCCATAGCTATGCCGGAAGTATCCATAGACGCGTTCTACCCCGGCGCCTCGGCAAAAACTATAGAGGACACCGTCACACAGGTCATAGAACAGAAAATGAACGGGATAGACCATCTGGTTTATATATCATCGACAAGCGATTCCGCCGGTTATGTTACCATCACACTGACTTTTGACGCCGAAGCGAATCCCGATATCGCGCAGGTCCAGACACAGAATAAATTGCAACTTGCCACGCCCCTCCTGCCGCAAGTCGTCCAGAAACAAGGAATAAAAGTCAGCAAATCAACAAAAAACTTTCTCATGGTTTTGGGTTTCATATCAGAAGACGGCAGTATGAACCGTTATGACCTTACAAATTATGTCGTCGCAAATATTCAGGACCCTATAAGCCGTGTTCAGGGGGTTGGCGACGTAACGACTTTCGGATCGCAGTATGCCATGCGGATATGGCTCAATCCCGACAGCCTTTATAATTTCAAGATGACACCCGATGATGTGGAACAGTGCGTACAGGCATATAATGTGCAGATTTCAGCTGGACAACTCGGCGGGACGCCGTCTGTAAAAGGCCAGCGCCTGAATGCCACAATCAACATTCAGAATCTTCTTCAGACGCCGGAGCAATTCGGGGAAATACCGTTGAGGGTCAACAGTGACGGTTCCACCGTGCGGCTCAAAGATGTGGCAACCATCGAATTCGGAAGCGAAAATTATGACATGATAGCTTCCTATAACGGTAAACCTGCCGCGGGCATGGCCGTCAAGCTTACCACAGGGGCAAATGCCATTTCCACTGCCGTCGCCATCAAGGAAAGACTCCACGAATTGTCAAAATTTTTCCCTAAAGGCATGAAAATGGCATATCCTTATGATACTACGCCTTTTGTCAAAATATCCATTGAAGAAGTAATAAAAACACTTGTGGAAGCGATTGTACTTGTGTTTCTGGTGATGTTTCTGTTTCTCCAGAATTTCAGGGCTACGCTTATACCAACTATAGCTGTGCCTGTCGTGCTTCTCGGAACTTTCGCGGTATTGAAAGCGTTCAACTTTTCAATCAACACCCTGACTATGTTCGCGATGGTGCTGGCCATCGGATTGCTTGTGGACGACGCTATCGTAGTTGTGGAAAACGTCGAGCGCGTAATGAGCGACGAGGGCCTTTCCCCGAAAGAAGCGACCCGTAAATCAATGGGACAAATAGCAGGGGCGCTGGTAGGTATTGCCATGGTGCTTTCGGCGGTTTTTGTGCCTATGGCTTTTTTCGGCGGTTCGACAGGGGTTATTTACCGGCAGTTTTCAATCACCATTATTTCATGCATGTTCTTTTCCGTACTGGTCGCCCTCATAATCACTCCGGCCCTTTGCGCCACAATACTTAAATCAGTAGAAAAAGGACATAATGTTACGGAAAGCGGCTTCTTTCTCTTCAGGCCGTTTTTCAGGTGGTTCAACCGGGTTTTCAACAACAGCCGCGAACAGTATCAGTCCATCGTGGAACGTATTTTGAAGAGGGGAATGCGTTATATTGTTATTTACGTTCTGATTATCGCCGCAGTGATTTTTCTTTTTATGCGCCTTCCTACAGCTTATCTGCCGGATGAAGACCAGGGCATACTTTTCGTTCAGGTAATGCTCCCGGTCGGTTCGACTCAGGAACAGGCATTAAAGGTAATGGCGAAAGTCCGTGATCATTTTCTTATTGAACAGAAAGAAGCGGTGGAATCGGTATTTGCCGTTGCCGGTTTCAGTTTTGCCGGCAGGGGACAGAATACCGGGCTGGCTTTTGTAAAACTCAAGGACTGGAATTTGCGAAAAAGACCTGATCTCAGGGTAAAAGCCGTGGCAGGAAAGGCAATGGGGGCATTTTCACACATACGTAACGCGATGGTTTTTGCCTTTCCTCCTCCTCCCGTACTTGAACTCGGCAACGCCAACGGGTTCGACTTTAAATTACAGGACCGTGCGGGACTTGGACATGAAAAACTCCTGGCGGCCAGAAATCAGCTCCTTGGAATGGCGGCAAAAAATCCGAACCTTGCAATGGTGCGCCCGAACGGGATGGACGATACCCCCGAATTCAAAGTCGATATAGACTGGGAACGCGTCGGGGCTTTGGGCCTTTCCATAAATGATGTCCACAGCGCTCTTTCTTCGG
>MHBF01000123.1:0-1755 GCA_001803225.1 Lentisphaerae bacterium GWF2_44_16
CTCTGCACCCTGAGAGGTCTTTTCAAGTTCAAGGAAAACCCCATTCCGCTGGATGAAGTCGAACCGGTGGAAAACATAATGAAGCGCTTTGTAACGGGCGCGATGTCTTTCGGTTCCATCAGCAAGGAGGCCCACGAGACAATCGCCACAGCCATGAACCGCATAGGCGCCATGAGCAACAGCGGAGAAGGCGGAGAAGATCCCGCGCGTTTCAAAACCCTTCCCAATGGTGACAGCCTTTGCAGTTCCATAAAACAGGTGGCCAGCGCGCGTTTCGGCGTAACCATCGAGTATCTCGTAAATTCAAAGGAACTTCAGATAAAAATAGCGCAGGGCGCAAAACCCGGCGAGGGCGGACAACTTCCGGGACACAAGGTTGACCCGAGTATCGCCAAAGTCAGAAACGCCACACCCGGGGTTACTCTCATATCGCCTCCGCCTCACCATGATATCTACTCCATTGAAGACTTGGCACAGCTCATATATGATTTGAAAAACGCTAACCCCGAAGCGAGGATTTCAGTAAAGCTCGTTTCGGAAGTAGGCGTGGGAACAGTCGCCGCGGGCGTTGCCAAGGGACATGCCGATATGGTGCTGGTCAGCGGACATGACGGGGGCACAGGGGCTTCTCCGCTCACTTCCATAAAACATGCCGGGCTTCCATGGGAACTCGGTCTGGCGGAAACACAGCAGACGCTCGTCCTGAACCATTTGCGCGATAGGATAAAGGTGCAGACTGACGGACAGATGAAAACCGGGCGCGACATAGTCATAGGCGGTCTGCTCGGAGCTGAGGAATTCGGTTTCGGTACTGCCGCTCTCGTGGTATGCGGTTGCGTCATGATGAGAAAATGCCATTCAAACACCTGTCCCGTAGGCGTGGCGACACAGGACCCTGAACTCAGAAAACTTTTTTCAGGCAAGCCGGAATATCTGGTGAACTTTTTCAGGATGATAGCTCAGGAAATACGCGAGTACCTGGCAAAACTCGGTTTCAGAAAGTTTGACGATATCATCGGCAGGAGCGACCTCCTCGAAGTGAATAAAGCAATAGAGTTCTGGAAAACCCGAAACCTCGACTTTTCAAAGGTTTTCATGAGACCTTCGGATGCCAGTCTCCCTGTGAAGTGTACTTCAAAACAGGATCACGGCATTGAGAATTTCTTTGACGTGAGACTTATGGACAAAGTAAAAAATGCCATTGAAAACAAAAAGCCTGTAAGCCTTGAGCTTCCCATCTGCAATGTTGACAGGACGGCAGGCACAATGCTTTCCGGAATAATAGCCAAAAAACACGGAAACGCCGGACTTCCCGAAGATACCATAAACGTAACATTCAAAGGATGCGCTGGGCAGAGTTTCGGCGCGTTCCTGGCGCATGGTGTAACTTTTACCCTTGTCGGAGAAGCCAACGACTATCTGGGTAAAGGCATATCCGGAGGAAAAATAATAGTCAAGCCCCCGGAGAACGCCTCTTACAACGCCTCCGAAAATATCATCGTGGGAAATGTCCTGCTTTACGGCGCCACCAGCGGTGAGGTTTATATAAACGGGCGTGCCGGAGAACGTTTTGCGATCCGCAACAGCGGCGCGACAGTCGTTGTTGAAGGCCTTGGCGATCACGGCTGCGAATACATGACAGGCGGCAGGGTTGTGGTTCTCGGCCCGACGGGAGTGAATTTCGGCGCGGGCATGAGCGGCGGCATAGCTTACATATATGATGAAGACCAGTTCTTCAACGACCGCTGCAATCTG
>MHBF01000123.1:1774-5261 GCA_001803225.1 Lentisphaerae bacterium GWF2_44_16
TCAACGACCGCTGCAATCTGGACATGATAGACCTTGATCCGGTAATATCTGATGAAGACGTGAAGGAACTTCGTTCTATCCTCGAAAAGCACGTCCTTTATACGGGCAGTTCAAAAGCGAAATATATTCTGGGCAACTGGTGCGATGAAATCCCGAAATTCGCTAAAGTATTCCCGATTGAATACCGCAAAGCCCTCGGCAGAATGATGAAGGAAGACGCGGTAATCAAGCGTGAAGTCCAGAACGATTAACTCTAATTGAATGAAGAATGAAGGGCTGGAAAGTGTGGAGAATGGAAATTAGTTTTATGACAGAGGGATTTAAAGGGAAGCTTCCCTTTCCACCATTCTGCATTCCGCATTTTCTCATTCTGCATTTGCTTAAATTTGGTATTTGTTAAAAACTTTATAATTTATGGTGATATGATATGGGCAATCCTAAAGGTTTCATGGAAGTACAGCGCAAAGAGGCAGGATACAGGCCTGTTGAACAGCGTGTCAAAGATTATGCGGAAGTCGAAAAACGCCTCTCCGAAAGCGAAATAAAAGAACAGGCTTCAAGATGCATGGACTGTGGTATTCCGTTCTGTCACGGCGCGGGTTGTCCTCTGAACAACCTTGCCCCGGAATGGAACGACCTCGTTTACAGCGGACATTGGAAAGAAGCCCTCGATATATTATGTTCGACAAATAATTTCCCCGAATTCACGGGCAGAGTCTGTCCCGCTCCATGCGAAAGCGCCTGCACCGTCGGCATCAATGGCGATCCCGTGGCAATCCGCCAGATTGAAACGGCTATAATTGAGAAAGGTTTTCAGGAGGGTTATTTCAGGCCCAGGCCGCCCGCGAAAAAAACAGGCTTCAAAGTGGCTGTAATAGGTTCCGGCCCCGCCGGGCTCGCGACCGCCGACATACTGAATAAATGCGGGCATTCCGTCACTGTTTTTGAAAAGGATATCTATGCGGGCGGGCTGCTCCGTTACGGGATACCCGACTTCAAACTCGATAAGGGCATTGTCCAGAGAAGGATAAATCTCATGGCCGAAGAAGGCATAACTTTTGAAACCAGCGTCAATGCGGGTATCGACATATCCGCGAAATTTCTCATGAAAAGATTTGACGTTATATGCCTGACCGGAGGCTCCAAAGAGCCGAGGGACATAAAGGCGCCGGGACGCGAACTTGACGGCATTCATTTCGCGATGGATTTCCTCTGGCAACAGAATTGCCGCGTTTCAGGAGAACCCCTGAATGGAAAAGAACTGACAGCTGCCGGAAAAAATGTTGTAGTGATAGGCGGCGGGGACACCGGTTCGGACTGCGTTGGTACTTCAAGGCGTCAGGATGCCCTTTCCATAACGCAGATAGAAATCATGCCCAAACCTCCCGAGGGCAGACATGAATCAACACCGTGGCCGCTTTTCCCGTATATGCTTAAAACATCCAGCAGCCACAAGGAAGGCTGTGAGAGGATGTGGAATATTCTCACGAAAAGCTTTGAAGGCAAAGACGGAAAAGTTTCCAAAATCAACGCCGTAAAAGTGGAATGGGAAACAGACAAAAACGGCAGACCTGTAAAAATGAAAGAAATACCCGGTTCGGAATTCACGCTTAAAGCTGAACTCGTTCTTCTGGCGATGGGTTTTACAGGCCCCGAAAAAGAAGGCCTGCTTTCTCAGTTCAATGTGGAATTTGACGGCAGGGGCAATGTCAAAGTAGATGAAAAATCAATGAGCAGCCGGCAGGGGGTTTTCGCGACGGGGGACATAGTCTCCGGTCCTTCTCTGGTGGTCAGGGCGATTGCCGCAGGTAGAAAACTGGCTGAATCAGTAGATGAATATCTTCAGAAAAAATAAAATCCTGGTATTGGGATTACTTTTTACCTGCATTGGTTTATATGCGGGCAAAAACGATTTCGGCAGTGAAGGCACTTTCAAAATCGGAGAGCTGAACTGCGAGTGGAAAGACGAAAAACGGGACCGCGAAGTTCCCGCAAAAATATATTTTCCTTCCGACAATCCCGGCAAATGCCCGGTTATAGTTTTTTCACACGGCCTTGGCGGTTCAAGAGATGGTTACGCCTATCTGGGTAAGCATTGGGCTTCTCACGGATACGTCTGCGTCCATGTTCAGCACAAAGGCAGCGACAGCGGCATTTTCAAATCCGATGCTCCTGAAAAAGCCCTCCAGAAATCCGTTTCCGACATACGCAACAGCCTGAACAGGCCGAAAGATATAAGCTTTGCCATAGACATGCTCGTGAAAATGAACAGTTCTGAAACCCCTCTCAAAAACCGTCTGGATCTTGACAAAATCGGGGCCGGAGGACACTCTTACGGAGCATACACCGTTCTTGCCGTCGCGGGACAAGGCCCCGGCAGAGGCAATTTTCTCTCTCTCAAAGATGAGAGGGTCAAAGCCGTAATTCCCATGAGTGCCCCGGCATCTTCAGCAAAAGCCAATCTTGACAAGGTATATGCCGATATAAAAATACCCTGCCTTCACATGACCGGGACAAAGGACAATTCTCCGATAGGCCAGACTTCACCAGAGGAACGCCGCATACCCTATGACCATATAAAATGCCCTGAGCAATATCTTATTACTTTCAAGGATGGCGACCACATGGTTTTTTCAGGAAGAAGGCGCGGTGCTCCCGGCAAGAACGACCCTCTTTATCACGAACTGATACTGACAGCTTCCACCGCTTTCTGGGACGCTTACCTGAAAGGCGACAAAAAAGCCCTTGACTTCCTCAAACAGAATGACGGTTTGAGAAAAACTCTCGGTCAAAGCGCCACCCTTGAGATAAAATAAAAATGTTTCGAGGAAAAGATTTTTTAAACCACCGAGAACGCAAAGAATAAATTTCAGGAAATATCCCTTTCAATCCTCCGTGGTTCTCCGTGGTGAAAAACCTCTTAAAAGTCTTTATATTTTTTTTGAATTACGGAAAAGTGGACAGGATATGAGGTTTATTTTCTTATTGTGTTTTGAAGACCGTAAATACTCATCGCTGTAGATTGTATTATGCATCTTCAGGAGTGAACATTCAAAAATACACATACGTTCAAGCAGGGCTTCCAGCTTCAACTCCAGAACTTTCATGCCCGGAATATCGTCTCCATTGTAAACGTGTGTTTCCCTTAGCGGATAAATGGTTTTCTTTTTGTTTCCGCCCTGACAGTTTTTCCTTTTTTCCTGCGCCATTTTCTTTGCTCCTTTCCGCAACTTCCGCAGAGCAGAGCCAATAAAAAAAGGCGCACCCTAATTGCACCTGCTTTAGGTATTCCGCCAGGAACCCCGTAAGAATGCAAAGAAGGGTACGCCACATGTGTTGTGGCGTAACCTCTCAAAAATGCTTCTTACGTAATTCAAATCTGGCGGATTCAAAGCAGGACGCTTGCCGAAGCTACGATAATTTTTTGTTAGTTAGTTACATTTTATCTTTCCCATTGTTAATGAAATATAATCTTCCAAGCGTTTTT
>MHBF01000124.1 GCA_001803225.1 Lentisphaerae bacterium GWF2_44_16
ATATTTACTGGTATTTGAAAGCGGATGAAAGAAAGTCAGAGGAAAATTTCTTTGCTCTTAACATTCTGCCGCCGATGCCGGGAACAGCGAAACCGAAAAATTTTCCTCTTGTTTTCTACGGTACTTATGATGTCAATTTTAATAATCCCGATCTAATGGCAAAAGTGGCCGGGATTTATGAAGAGGCTGGAGACGTTGTAAGAGGGCGCGGCAGTGCTGAGAGAGACCTTTTTCTCGAAAAACGCGGTTGGAAAATGTGGGTGAAACTGCCGGATTATATGCACGGAAAATTCATCGTCAACGGCGAAGGGTGGGAAAAAGTAAAGGATAAAATAGAAGCCTGCGTCAGGGAAAATGGAAAAACTGACAAAGACAGGATTTGTCCTCAGTACTTTTTGTCAGACCCTGATTTCAGGATTTACATTAAAAAATTTCTTTTGAGCAAATTACAGAGAAAGGGATTGAAAAACGGTGAACCCGTTTCATTCGACATTGAACCTTGGGAACCGATGGAGTGGTGTTTCTGCGAACGTTGCAGAAAAGATTTTGCCGCATATTGCAAACTTGGCAAGACAGCTGAAATTTCTGAAATAAAATCAAAATATCAGAAGGAGTGGCGTGATTTCCGTTGTCTGAATACTTCCGAAGTTTTAAAGATGCATTGTGATGTAGTCAGGGAAAATTATCCTGCGTCAAAAATCATTGATTATGATTATGTTGTAAATTTCAATTGCCCGGATTTCCGTGACGCTTATTACAGGGTCGCCAAGGACCCTCAGTTGAATGAAAAGTATTTTGACGCCCATCTGTCCAGTTATTATCACTATACGGATAAGAATGCCTTTGATATGATTGATATCAACGCAAGGAACCTGAAAAAAGACTATTGGGTGCTCGGCGCGATTGACAGGTCAGGTACTTACCTCAGCGGAAAGGAAGTAATTTCTCCGGCGCAGGCGCGCATGCTGATACTTGCCTCTGCCGCAAGCGGGGCAAAGGGCGCGGGATTTTATCCGGGACTACACATTGACGGAAAATTTTTTGTCGCGATTGACAAGGCCATGTCTGAAATCGCGGTACTCGAAAAATTCTTCATGGAAGGCAAGAGAATCGACTCTGAATTAAAAGTTCAGCCTCTTCCCTACTTTTCAAAAAAAGTACAGGTCGGCGATAGGGAAATCGAAATTGTCAGGCCCAACTGGAAAGATCGTTTCGGATACAGGGTGCACAGTCTCGACGGCAAAAAGCTCCTCAGTATTTTTAATTACAGTCCTGATAAAAAAGCATTCGTAAAAGTATCCGCCGAAATGCCTGCCGGGAAATATACAGTCATGGACCCTGTCGCGAATAAGAGAATTATTCAGGAAACCGGAAAAGAGTTCTGGGACGCTTCCGGGATCTCCGGCGGCTTTATCTTCGGAACGCCTGCGCATGATGTCAGATTTTTAATGATACAACCCTTTAATGAAAAAGATACGCTTATCCCTGTATCAGAAAATCCGGCGGATATTAAAAAAGAATTCGATAAAATCAGAAAGGATTTTTCCAAATCCGTCAATCTGATGGAATCGGTTAAAAGCGATAAATTGTCAATCGGCTATGGCGATATCCGTAAAGACGGACGACTCCAGATTATGTTTTCTTCCCCTTCGCAGAAATTATGGGTTGATCCTGAATGCGGCGGCATTCTTAGCGAATGGAATGCCGATGGCAAATCAATCTGTAAATCGGGACTTGATATTCAGAATAATCTGAAATCAATGTGTTGGGATTTTTTCTGGCAGCCGCGCAACCTTAAAGACAGTATCTCATCACTTCCTGTTGTCGTGGAAAAAAGTGAAATAAAAAACGGAGTTGCTTCCGTAAGACTGAAAAACGAACTTAAAAGTGCTTCCATTGAGATTTTTAAAACCTATGAAATCAACGCGACGGAAAACGGCTTTACTCTTAAGTATAATATTAAAAACAAGGGCGATAAAAATTTTTCTTTTTCCTTCTGGTCGCATAATTTCCCGAAACTTGCCTCTGAAAAACTCAATGAAAATATGGCAGTTCTGCTTCCGCTCCGCGACGGCATCAGGGAAATTACTAAAAACAGCGGTTCTTTTGTTTTTGCGCAAAATGAAAATGATCATCCCGGATTTTCTGACAAGAGCATAAACGGACTGCTTGCCGGAAACCGTATTGGCGTATGGTCTGCGACAGAGAAATACGGCATTATCGCGGAAGTGGACAAATCCCAACTTATGACCGCATACCTCTGGTGGGATACCCAGCCTGCCGTAGAGTGGATGTACAAGGAAGTTTCACTTTCACCGGGAGCAGAATGGAAAACTGAAATAAAATATTCCTTTTTCGACAAAACAGATATAGACAGCTTCCGCAAAAAGATAGAAAGACTGTAAATAAAAAGGACAGAGAAGCTTTGGCGCTTATGTTCTTGATGCGGCACGGGTTGACAAAGAACTGGAATTTTACAAAGGATATCTGCCGGTAGATGTTGTCTCTAAATATTTTTTTCTTTCTTCTTGGAAAACGCTATAATTGCTTTTGATTTTTTCAGTAGCGGTTTTTACGACGTTTAAGTCGTTTTTAGCGTTATCTAATTGAGTTTGAAGTTTGTTCACCCATTTACCGGTAGGGGGATTCTTTTTAGTTGTAGTTTCAGAAGAATTGGCTGGGGCCGTCGCGACCCCTAAAAGTTTACTTAACTTATCTACTTCTCCTTGTAATTCTGTTTCCTTTTTCTTAAAATATATTAAAGCTTTTTCAACAGGTGTAAATGCACCTGTATCCTGAACGTTGTATGTGTGCTTATCCCAGAGAAATAGGCCGTTTTTTACCAGAACAATACTTGAATTGATTTCCAGACCTGGAAGTTTTTTAATGTCATTAATTTCAGTCAGAACGCATGGTGTGCCTTCTTTCATAAAAGTGTTCTTGATATCTTCTGGTTTCGATGGCTGTTTTTGTTGGGCATAGATAGAAACGCAGAAAAGAAAAGACAGAACGAATGTTGAAATTAGTGGTTTCATGGAGCTAAATTCCTTTCCTTTTATTTGTAAAGCCTATTTTCTTTTTAGATGGAGTTTCAGGCTGGGTCATAAGCTGACGAAGCACAGACGAATCGCCGTGAATATGTATTCAACATTTCCATCATTACTTTTTCCCCTCTTAGGAGTATTTTCCGGACTATCTCAGTTTCCATGAGTGAATGTTTCATATTATATTTTTGTTCAGATGTCATCCTGATAATACTATAAAATCTAGCATAAAGGCGGGAAAACGCAAGAAATACCTATTGGAGCGGGTGAAGGGAATCGAACCCTCCTAGCTAGCTTGGGAAGCTAGAACATTACCACTATGCTACACCCGCACGACTGTTAAATCTACAATAATATAGATTAATGTCTTGGCAGTTCAAGTACATGGAACGGCAAGAATGAAAAAAGCCGGGAATTAACCCGGCTTTTCGTTGTTATGATATAAATGCTTTCTGATCAATCCGGTTCTTTCCCTTTAAGAGAGACCGCAGGTTGTTTTTTAGAATGATTTTCTTTTTCACCTGTGTGATCAGACCAATCCATTGTCCATGGTTTTCTTCTTTTGAACGGCTTTTTGAATTTAAGTGTTAAGACATTGCGTTTTTCCATTGAATCTATGCATGCCCTCGTGCAGCCGCCGGCGCCGCATATTGCCTGTCCGGTGTTATAGAGGTTGCGCGGTTTGTGATAGAATGGAGAGATGTGACTGGGAACAATGTCTTTTTGTCCTTCTATATAACTGCCTTCCGTTTCGGGATTATCGGTTTTTCTGCCGCCGACAAAGGCAAGCGCGCATGCCTTGCAATCTATTTCGCCCCATTCCACTTCATGTCCGGCGATAGTTACTTTTACGCTCTTGGTCTTGCTGATGGCATTGCCGGGACAGGCCTTGACGCAGGCCATGCACTTATTGCAGAGCTTGGGGCCATCGTAAATTGGATCAGGTTCGAGCTCGAGTTCAGTGAATACAAGGCCTATTCTCTGTGCGGGCCCGAATTCAGGTGAAATGAACATTTTGCTCCAGCCTATTTCGCCGAGACCGGCGGCATAGGCGGCAAGCCTCAGATGCACCATTATGTCCGGGGCAGGTTTTCCCGGTTCAACGGGACGGCTGTAGTTTTCCCTCAAATTACCTTCGTTGTCAATGGCGCGCCAATCGCTCTGATGCCCCATAGGCAATGCTTCATAACCCATATTTTCGATATAACGGCAGATGTTTGTCACCATAAAGGGGAAAAACTGATATGTTACCGCTCCATAGCCCATGGAAGAATAATTACTGAAGAATGTACCTTCTTCTATACCTCTGAGTGAACCTCTGAAAACTCTGTGCGCTATGGCTATGCAGGATTTGGCGTCCGGCATTATATAGCGGGGGTCCATCTGTTTAGGCGCTCCTTCGAATCTGCTCATCGGAGCTATTCCGACCAGATCGGCGCCGAGGGATTTGGCGTACTTCTTGATTTTCTCCGTCAGTTTTTTTCTTTGCGTTTTAGTTCTTTCACTTTCCTTAATCATAAAAAACCTCCTGTTTTTAATATTTGGCTTAACTTTTTAGAATATTTAAGTGCGGCGGCTGTCATCTCATTTCTAATTTTCTCATCCGGCTTTTCTCCTGGAATGCTTAATCCCAGTGTTCCGGCAAATTCATTCTTCCTGTTGAAAACAGGAGCAGCGATACTGCGTTTTTCTATACCGCTATAAGAGGGGATGGAATAACCTTTTTCCCTTACGTCCTCAAGGAAGGTCTGGAGATTTTCAAAGTTTCCCCAACATGCGGAGCCGTTTTCCATAAACGGCACGGCATCGCGAATGCTTTCGACTTCAGCGGCGGAGGCAAAAGCGAGAAAGGCCAGACCTGAAGCGCTCCAGTAAAGTCCGAGGCTTAGTTCAGACGGTGTTTGCATTATCCCTTTTTTGTCAGGGCTCATCCTGAGTATTGGTGATATTTTATTGCCTCTTCTTTCTGAATAAGTGATTGTCAGGAATGGGTATTTTTCATATATTTCCTTTAATGTATCTTTTGCCCAGTTCGGAATCCTTTTCAGTCTTGCTTCTTCAGCGAGAGAAAAAAATCTTTCTCCTGTCCTGTAAATGCCCTCCTCAGTTTTTTCGATAAGCCCCTTAGATATGAGGGTGCGTAGAAGGTTATGAGCGGTGGGGACTTTTACTCCGAGGCTTTCCGCTACTTCATTCAGGCGCAGTCCTTTTTCCGAATACGCTGCCGCCTCGAGTATTTCCATTGCCCTTGTTACAGATTGTACTAATTCATTGCGTGGCATTTTTCTTCTCTTTTGTTTTCATCATTGATGAATTTTATTTCATCATATTTAAATTCTACCATATTTTCTCTTACTTGTCAATAGATTTTTACTTCAAAAAGCAAAAAAAGTATGAATAGCTTTAAATTAGAGAGGCTTCTCATTTGCAATTTATGATTTTCAAAATTAAAATATCCGCCTGAAAAAAAGGCTTATATAAAATTATGATAATGGCAACAGAAGATCCTGTTTCTATTGAAATTCCCGGAAATTCCCATGTGCTGAGCATGAGGAATGACGAGCTTCTTTTTCCGTACCTGAAAAAATACGGTTCTGATTTCATGGCATATTCAGGTCTTCAGCCGGGACTGGAATATTTTCTGATGGACAACATAGGATATATTGCCTTCAGGCGCTTTCATCATCCGATATTGGCTCCCAAGGGTATTTCTTTTGTAATCTCAGATCCGATTTGCGCCAGGGATAATTATGAGACAATTATCGCGCATTTTCTTGAACGGATGGGTAAATCATCATTTCTGATGGTTACAAAGGAAGTCGCTATGGCGCTCAGAAGCTTCGGTCTTCATATCAATCAGTTTGGCGCGGCTTCGGAAATAGATGTTCAGTCCTTTAACATCAAGGGAAAGGAAAAAGAGCATCTGAGGCGATGGAAAAACAAAGCGGCGAAGGAAGGCGTGGAAGTCATAGAATCTGATGTCCGCTATATAGAAAAGGCTCAGCTTGAGAAAGTCAACAGCGAATGGATAAGAAAAAAAGGCGGCAAAGAATATATCCTTATGCATCGCCCTTTTATGTGGGACCACGAAGAGGATGTGCGTTTTTTCTGGGCGCTCAAGGAGGGAGAACTCGTTGGCATGGTCGGTTTCGACCCCATGTATAAAGATAATAAGGTTGTAGGATACTATAAGAATTTTCTCAGAATGAGCGATGACGCTCCGCATGGAACTTCGGTGCTTGTTACTCTGGCGGCTATAGAAAAATTCAGATATGAAGGCGGTATTGAAAGGGTCTGTTTCGGTATTTCGCCGTTTTCCAATCTCAACAGAAATGATCTTAACGACAGCAATACTCTTTATCTGGCAAGCCGTTTTATGCACAAGTATTGCGGTTTCATATATCCGTTCAAAGGGAATGAATTTCACAAAAAGAGATACGGCGGCGCTAAAAAGGAGTTTTACTATTCAAGTCTGCCTGAAGGCAGCAAAATAATGCAGTTGCTGACAGCGCTGAAAGCCCTCGGCTGTTTTTGAAAACATATATTTCAATTGGAAACTTAAAATCAGTGTTATTCAAAACCAAAGACATTCCGCCGCGTATCGTGATATTATCGGGTCTTTTCCTTTTCATTATTCTCGCTGTTTTCACAAAAGACGATATCACTCTTTCCGGCAATGAAAGTTCAAGGTTCGCTACTGTTCAGTCCCTTGTTGAAAACGGTACTTTTTCAATAGATAATTCGATGTTCAAAACGGAAGACAGAGTACTCATAAAAGGGCATTTCTATTCGGACAAACCTCCGCTTCTGAGTGTTTCTCTCGCTTCAATTTATTGGATAATGAACAATGTTTTTCATCTGAGTTTCGCCGCAAACTATCACCTCTGCGTGTTTGTTCTGAATCTCGCCTGCGGCGCGGTTTTTTCGACGGTGCTTTATTATGTTTTTCTTTTTCAGCTTAAAAGTCGAGATGTTCCGTTTGGACTGAAAGTCATGTTAAGCACGGCATTGATACTATGCACATGGATATTCAGTTTTGGTGTAAGTGTCAACAATCATAGTCCGGCGGCCTGCGTGTTTTTCATTTTTTTCTATTTTATGAACAGAATTGCCGCGAACGGTAAAACGCTTGATTTCTTTCTTGGGGCATTGTCTGCTGGAATACTTTTCAATCTTGATATGCCCGCGGGCTTTTTTTCTGCCATAGCCTGCATGTCAATGGTTTTTCTGTTGCCGTTGCGGGAGCGGGCCCTTAGGATGCCTGTTTTTCTTTCCGGTTTTTTTATCCCTGTATTGTTTATGATGCTGATAAATTTTATGGCATACGGTAGCGCGGTGCCTGCTTACATGGTACCGGGCGCTTATGAATTTCAGGGAAACATACACAGTTCAGGAGTGGCTGGACTCCACCGTCCGGCGGACGTTTTGGGATATTTCCTGAATATACTTGGAGGTTACAGAGGGCTTTTTCTGTATATGCCTGCGCTCCTGTTTATTTTTCCCGCGCTGTGGAGCGAGAGAAAAAAGATGAATGCGGAAGCCGTTATAGTTTTAATTTCCATAAGTGTGATTATTGCTTTTTACGGTGTTTTTACGGGGGACTACGGCGGCTGGTCCTATGGGTTCAGATTTCTGATACCTGTAATCCCTGTTTTGTGGTATTATATTGCCCTCTGGATCATGGACAACTATAAATCGAAAATGCTTATGCGGATTTTATATATTCTTCTTATGATTGGCCTTTTCACGAGCTGGGTTGGTGCGTATAATCCGTGGCCTGTCTGCTTTGAAGGCGCGGCGACAAGTAAGGGCAGCGTAGAGGAAAAAATCCATTTTCCTCTCACCGCAAACCTGCTCTGTATCTCTTACGAAAATTCTCCGGAGTCTTCTATTACAGATTTCATGATGGAAAAAATCTACGGCAGGGAACTTGCCGAAAAGTATCTCGTCAAATCTTTTCTGAACATGAAAAAACTTAATATGCTGAAGAAGGAAAACTGATTTATGAACATTTATATTTTCATATATCTGCTTTCGTTTTTTGCGGCGCTTTTTCTTCTGTTTTCGTCTTCGGCGCGGATATTGTCAGTCACGGGTATTTCTCTCCCCGCGAACCGCTGGATCATCTGTGTTCTAATTCTTTCATGCCTGCTCCTGCAGTCGGAAACATATTTATGCGGCATCGCCGGAACTCTTAATTCCTCATATATACTTCTATTGCTTTTCGCCGTGTATCTGCCGTTGATGATGAAGCAGCGGCCACTCATACCGGAGTATCAAGGGCGGATGCCTTATCTGTTGTTGCCGCCGTTTATACTGAGCATAGCTTTTCTTGCTGTGTATCTGCCGCTCTGTCCGGTGGAATGGGATGCCATGACGTATCATCTTTACATTCCCTGCCGCTGGGTGCAGGAGGGACGGATATTTCATATCCCGACGGTTTTTGGTGACAATGCCCCGGCTTTCGCTCCAAAGGGATGGGAACTTTTCACTGCCTTCATTCTGAGTTTCATGCACAGTGATACTTTGATGAACTGTGTGCCTGTCATATTTCTTTTCCTCAGCGCGATCTGCATTTATGAAACCGCTCTCGAAATCGGGAGTGAAAAGTTTCCTGCCATTATCGCGGCTTCCATTTTCTTCTGCATACCGGCCCTTCTCAGGGAAACTTTTACTGCCAATGCCGATATTTACATGCTGGCGTTTCTTTGTGCTTCGCTGCTCTTTTTTCTGCGCTCCATGAGAGATGGGAAAACTTCTGACATTGTATTTTGCGGTCTTGCTTCAGGACTCGCTTTGGGAGCTAAAACAGCGGCGCTTCCATTTGTTTTCCTTCTCATAGTAATACTTTTTTTCAAAATGCTCGACAAGCGCAATTTCAGAGGAATACTGTATTTTGCCTTTCTGATCATTATCGCTGGCGGATGGAATTATCTTGATAACTTTCTGCGTTTCGGCAATCCGTTTTTTCCTCTGAACATATCGCTTATGGATGTGAATATCCTTGAAGGGGCCTATGGTGCAAAAGCCGTAAAGATGGGTGAATTCCATGTGTCGTCGGTCAACGATATTTTTCGGTTACTTATTTATAATTACGGGCTTTTCACTCTGATTTTTATCCCGTTCGGGATTGCCGGTTTCCTGTTTCACATTCGCGGAGAAAAAAAAGTTTCAGTATTTCTTTCTTTCCTGATATTCATTCTCTGGATGCTTGTCTATATTTTCATAATACCGCACAATGCGGAAACGCGTTTCATCTTTCCTGCCCTTGCGGTTTCCATAACAGGTTTCGCGCTCTTTCTTAGCGCGTTGAAAAATAAGCCTGTCCAAATCCTGATATATCTGCTTTATTCGGCGGTATTTATTTTTATGGGCATTTACAGACTCTCGTCTTTTTCGAGCAGATTGCCTGTTCTGCTGGCGGGGTTGTTTGTATTTTTGCTGACGGCGGAAGTTCTGCTTGTGTTTTTTCTCTGCCGGAAATACAGAAAGTCACTTTTCATATTAGCGGCGGGATTGCTCTTTTTGATATTTTATATAGCGGAAGTCAAAGCGCCAGGGTTGCGGACTCTTAATTTCCGTATGGCGGATTTTGCCGGATGGCTTTCGGAAATATACCAGCGTTTCAATGTCCCCGTAACTAATGTTTCTCCGCTGACAATAGCATACAGCGGAAACAATTTGCCCTATGCGTTTGTTGGATACGGACTGAAAAACAAAGTCGTTTACTGCAATGTACAGGGTGATTATGATGACAACTTTTACGATTTCTGGAATAAGGACAGAAAGCAGTATCCTTATCACAAACCTGATATTTACCGGGACAAACCTGATTACAATCAATGGCTTAAAAACCTGCGCAAATCAAAAGCGACAATACTGATTGTTTCCATGGCGTATCCGAGCTCGGAGCCGGCTTCGCGCATTTCTCGTTTTCCCGAAGACGGCTTTCCCATAGAAGACAAATGGGCCTCCTGCCATCCCGAAAAATTCATTCCTGTCGAAAAAACAAAACACGGCAGAATTTACATCATAAAACCGGAATAGTTTCTTGTTTTTTCAAATCCTCAAGTGCTTTTTCCGTTTCAATGCATGCGTTCATGAAACTGTCCTGAACGAAAAGCCATACTTCCTGGTTTCCGTTTTCCAGATATCTGGGATGAGGCATCGGGAGATTGGCAAAGGGGAAGACTTCTTTTCTCAATCTGAAACCATGTCCTTTATTGACGGCTCCGGGCATTATTCCGTCGCTGTGCCCGGGATTGGCATACATGTGGGTGAATTGTGCGGTGTATTTGTCCCCGACCAATGCCATATTGCTTATTCCGGCAAAGTTCCGTCCCCACGTGTACTGGAGATTTTTCTCCGCAAGCGGGAGCAGTTCAGGTCTGCTCAAGAGCCTTGCGCCGATGGCCAGGTGTTTGGTCATATAGAGAATATAAGGCACATGCCGCGCGGGAGAGTATATGTAGTTTTTGCTGAAGAAAGGCGTGATGATATTCAGAGGGTTGTTTTTCGTACTGTTTACCAGATCATCCAGAAAAATATTCAGGGCCGCTTTGCATTTAGGCGTTATTTCATTATCTGGAAAAGTTTGAATGAATTCTTCGAGAACCGTCGCAAACAAAGCTGTAATCTGGGTAATTTGAGCTTCTGCGTCCTTTCTTGACGGAGACGGCATTTCGAGATAAATCCTTCTTGAAACAAGGTCACAGGTTTTTTTGGTCATTTTGACCGCGATTGTACGGTATTTTTCATCTCCTGTAAGTTTCCAGAGTTCTATAGCCGAAAGGACCACATTTGTATAATAACCATAGAGGGGATTAGGAAAACTTCCGAACACAGTTTCATTGTCCTTTGAATATTTTACGAGGTCGTACTCAAAAGCGTCCTTTGCGATTTGCAATGCCTTATTGCTCTCTTCCTTGCTGAAAGGAGCGATGACTGACGCGTATTTCGTCAGCCCCATAGTTGCCTGGGGACATGGATTTACGTTATTGCAATAACGGTCATCCGTATTTTCCGGAATATTGTCCGTTTCCTTATCGGTTGGAACACCTGAAGTACCTGCTTTACAGCATCTGTACCATTTTCCCTCTCCGGCATAGGCTTTCATGACGAACTGGGCACCCCAATTCATTTCAGTGATGAAATCGGGAAGTTCAGTTTTTAGGAAGGACTTATCATTATCCTGAGTTGTTTCATAACAGCGTGCGAGTTCCCATACTGTAGCTCCCTGTCCCTCCGTCCATTTATTCATATCCCCAGCGTCATGCCATCCGCCCACAAGATTAACATGTTTTATTTTCTTTGTCATTTTCCAATCGGTTATCCATGCGTCGTCAAGGTGGCAGGGGCCATGCCATCCTTTGACTTCACAGCCGCATCTCTGATAGTAATACCATTGAAGCGCGAATTTCCGAAGTTCTTTGTAGAGATTTTGGGAAAGCTTGAAACATGGGCTTTGACAAGTGGAAGAGTTGCCGAAGTCAACCTTGAAATAATATTGCCCGTCTTTTTGCAGTTCGCTGAAATCAGCCGAATAATAATGTTTTCCCCATATGCATTTGCCCTTGTATTGAAGTTTTTTCTTCAGAACGGGCTCCTCCTTTTTTGTGGAATATACATACAGCACGCCGGGTGTTTTGAACTCTTTGTCCGTTCTTGCTATTATGTCCTTTTGGGCATTTGCCTCAAAACCGGCGCGGGAATAAAGCAGTTCGATTTTCTGTTCCCCAAAACCGTCCAGAAACATGTCATCCACATATAAAGAACCCTTATTGTTACTGGAAATTATTCTTGCCATTGCAATGTTTGTATTTGGAGGGCTGGCCGCGCTGATTTCAATTTTTCTCCAGTCAAATGTTCCTGTCAGCGGGACGCTTTTGGCGGTCCCTGTTATTTCTCCGGGGGATTTATTCTTGTCCCACTGGCGGAGAAAAACTATTTGCAGACAATTTGTCCCCGTGAGATTTTCTCCCTTGACCCATGCAGAGAGTTTGTACCTTTTTGAACTGTCGATTGGCAGGTCGGGGGTGCTTTCTACTGAAAAGCCCTCTCCTGTATCGGATACGAGGAGACTGTATTTTCCGCTATGTGCTACAGGAGCGCATGTGAATGACTTATTTTCTCTGGCGTCTCTCCTGAAAAGGCGGATATTGCGGATGAGAGCTGTTCCCGTGGCGCCTTCCTTTTCGCATATTCCCTGAAATTCCATATTGAGCACACCAGCTTTTTCTGCTTTGAACAAAAAGGCTCCCTGTTTCCATTCCTTCTTTCCGTTTTCCTTATTTACAATAATCTGTTTCCAGCCTTTACCCGGAAGCTGTAAATATGGCATTATTTCAAAACTTTCATCTCCGTCAATTTTATACTTCCATGTCACGAGATACTCGTAATTTTCCTTGATATTTGCCACGGGGATGAAAACTTCAGACCACTGTTTGCCGGGCATGCTTTTTTCAATTGAAATTTTAAGCGCTTTTTGTCCTTCGCTTTCTTCAATGTCAGCCATCATTTCACCATTTTTTACGTTTTTTCTAAGGGCGTTGGCTTCCTCGTTGCTTATTTTTATCCTTTTAGTATCAATGTATCTTCCATTGCCTACTTTATTTATCCTGGCCCCTTTTATGAAACCGCTTGAATCGAGAGCTTCAAAATTACCGTTAATGGTTTTCTCTTCTGTAAAACTTTGAATATTTTCAAGCAGGTGTTTAGTTGCTTCCATATCTTTGAAAGTCCAGTCCAGGGGTTTGCCTGCGCTGTCCGTTAATTCAAAACCTGGATTTGCTATTACATTGGGGAATTCCATCTGGCAGAATGCCGCGTGAGTGAATAACGACAATACTAGAAACTCGATTAACCCGAATAATGATTTTACTCTCATTTAATATCTCCTATATTTGTTAATTTTTTACCAGTCATTTTTGTTTGTACTCACCCATAGAAAATAATCATCATAAAGGAGGTAGTTCCATTTCTGCCTGCCTGAATGACCATCGGCAAAAAGAATATTTGTTCCGAGATTGTGATAATGCCCGATTCTGTCTTCCTGCTCGCTCCATTCGATAGTGGAATAACTGTAAAGCGTTGCCCCTACATAGCTTTGAGCGCCATCGCATATAACCGCTATTTTTGTTGTGGGTAGTCGGCCTTGAGCGAGTTTTGATTGCTTATACCAGTAATAGGCTCCTAAGCCTGAATTGATAAAACCCAGTTTTGCATTGTATGCATAATTCGAATACACTCCTCTGCCGGGAGGAAAATATGCTTGCATTTGCCATGAGCATAGAGCTTTATTTGAAGGGCATGAGGGAAGTTTATTTGAAAGGTAAGGGGCCAAATCCTCATACCAATAGTTACATGAATTATTAAGTATCCAGTTATCATAATCATCGCTGTACATGTGCCATCCGCTTCCCATTTGCTTGAGATTGTTGAGGCATTTTACCGAATTGGCGGATTCCTTTGCTTTCTTGAGTGCCGGAAGGAGGAGGCTGATCAAAAGTACCATTATGGATATTGTTATGAGGAGCTCCAGCAGAGTGAAAAACTTTTCTCTGATTTTTTCGGGAAATGTTTTGTCATGATTTTTTGAGAAAGAATTCATAATGTCTTCTGCTCTGCCGTTCTTTTTAGAATTTTCAGGTTGCAGACGGATTCCCTTGTTATCAGTTCAGGCTCCAAGAGAATCCGGCTTACGTCGCCGCTGATTTCGGGATGTTCAATTTTTTCCATAAGCATTTTCACTGCTTTGACGCCCATCTGATATGCGGGCTGTTTTATGCTGCTCAGGGAAGGAATGATTTTGCTGCCGAAATCCTGATTGTCCACGCCTATGATTGATACTTCATCGGGCAGGCGTATTCCCATTTTGAAAAAACGCCTGATCAGTTCATAGGCGATTGAGTCATTTATAGCAAATACGGCCAATGGCTTGGGAAAAGTGGAAATTTTGTCAGCTATCCTGTCATAATCATCTGGCAGGAGGATTTGATTTACGAAAATATGACTTTTATTGAGTACCATGTCAATTTTATTTATGCTTTCTTTGAAACCGGAAATTCGTTCTTTAACGGATGACGTATCGGAAGAATTTCCGACAAGCGCAAAATTTTGATGACCGCATTCTATGAAGTGTTCGGCCGCGATATTACCCGCTTTGCGGTTGTTCAGGCTGACGCCGCTGAAAGCCGAACTGTCCGGGAAGTTATTGACGCAGACGGAAGAGATATTCAGGGCTTTTATCATGTCCCAATTCTTTTCCTGCCATTCGGATGTCGCATATACTAAAAGCCCTCTCAGATTAAGCTTTCTGATATCCTCCATGAAGGAAACTTTTTTTTCGTCAGTATCGGGAAATTTGAAAAAGACGGGGAAAAAATCTTTTTCCTTTACCGCGTCATCAAGTCCGCGCAGTATTTCCGATAAATAGGAATTCTGCGAAAGACCGTCGTTCAGAGGAAAAATGATGCCTATTTTATTTGTTTCCGCGACATAAGTGCCGGAGCCTATCATTGAATCAAGCATGCCTTCACTGACGAGGCTTGCGATCGCCCGGTGTACGGTAAGGGTGCTGGTATGGAGTTTTTCAGCGAAAAACCTTATTGTCGGTATTTTGTCGCCCGGTTTCAGGTTGTTCTCCAGGATATGGGAAACGATAAATTTCTTAATCTCGGAGAATTTATGCGGTTTATTGTCCATAAGCGTAACTCTCTTAATTGTATTATACATACTATTATATTCATTAAAACTAATAAGTCAAGGCTCTAAAATGAAAAAAGCGGTAAAATTGTATTATACAATTGACTTTTGAGTAACATTATTGTATTATATATATATAACAGGAGAGCTTTTGCAATGAAAAAATATTCAGCCGGGCTGGTTACGCATACACACTGGGACAGAGAATGGTATTTTTCGGTAGAGGAATACCGTTTCCGTCTAGTAAAGATGATGGATAGTCTCCTTGATATCATTGACGGGGAAAAGGATTATGTCTCTTTCTGGTTTGACGGACAGACCATAATCATTGAGGATTACCTGGCGGTGAAAGATGAAAAGACACGGGAACGGCTACTCAAGGCTTTGAAAAGTAAAAAAATACTGATAGGCCCGTGGTATGTGCTGGCTGATGAATTATTGGTCTCCGGCGAAGCCTTCATCCGCAATCTCTCAAAAGGAATTGAGTATATGCGGAAACATGGACAGAACAACCTGGTCGGCTATCTGCCCGATACTTTCGGTCATATTTCACAAGTCCCGCAACTGTTTAAGGGCTTCGGGATAGACAACGCCGTTTTCTGGAGAGGCTACCGCCTGAACGAAGTCAAGAGCTCTGAAACTTTCTGGAAAGGGGCGGATGGCACTGAAATAAAAGCCGTTTGTCTGGTGCAGGGTTATTCCAATACCTGTGGTCTTGAAAGGGAGAGGCGCGGCGATGATAAAGAAAGCTTTGCAAATCAGAAGGAACGCATTGACCAGACCATTAGTGTCTTGAAAGAAAAATCAGCAAACGGCCGTCTTTTGCTTATGAACGGAGTTGACCACGCATTCCCCAGCGGTGATATAAAAGGAAAAATAAAGCGTCTGCATCAAAAGTACAGGGAACTCTCAATCAGGCATATTTCTCTCCCTGATTATATTAAGGATTCATGTGAGAATATAAAAGGAGCTAAAATACTTGTGGGAGAACTGGATTATCGTCCGGGCCTGGATGGGACCCTTTCAAGCAGAATATGGCAGAAACAAATGAATCGCCGATTGGAAAACTTGTTGATTCATTATGCAGAACCACTGAGTCTTTTGTCATGGCTGCGGAAAGATAGTTGGCAGGATGGATTTCTGAATCGTGCATGGGAACTGCTTATCAAAAATCATCCTCATGACAGCATCTGCGGCTGTCATTCAAACAGTGTCGCGGAAAGTCTCGCCGGACGTTTCAGAAAGTCTCTGGAAATAACTGAGACTCTCATATCCGAAGCCTTCGCTGAAATCACAGGCGTAAATAAGAATGAGACGGATATTGACGCTCACAACAAAATTGTTTTTTTCAACCCTCTTTCCTGGGACGTTTCCCGTTGCGGCGAGTTTGATGTTGAACTGCCGGAAAAAACGGATTTTATAGAGCTTTCCGATGGGAATAAAAATTTTCCGTGCCAGATACTGGAGAAAAAAGAAATACTCCGCCGTCACTTTTACCGGCACATAAACCCTACAGTTCAGAATGTCGTGAAATACAGAGTTTTGACTCCGCCGTTGTCGATGGAAAGCACTTCAATGAAAGCTTTTGATATCATAACCGGAAAGAATAGAAGCCATCTCCGTAAATACGTGAGGGCGGCCCTTTCAAAAAAATTCGCGTTTATGGAAAATGATTTCATCAGAGTGAAAATATATCCCGACGGAAGCCTTGATATGATAAATAAGGAGAACGGTACAAATCTCACCGGGATAAACAGGCTGTCAATAGAAAGAGACGAAGGCGATCTCTATTGTTTCAAAGCCGAAAAAGAAAACAAAAAATATTACTCTTTTCCCGGACGGATAAGCATTATTGAAAAAGGCCCGGTAGAAGTGAAAATAAAAGTCGAGACGGCTCTGAAAATAAATGACGGTAAAAACCCGGTAACACTCTACTTTAAGCTAAAAGCTGAAGGTAAGCACTGCGAAATAGACACTGAAATAGAAAACCGCTGCGCCAGCCACAGGATACAGGCACTATTCAAACTGCCGGAGAAATTCTCATCCGTATATTCCCACATGCCGTTTGACATGGCGCAAAGAAAGCCCTGTCCAGAAAATGACTGGGAGAAAATACGAAGCGGCAAGACTGATGTGGAATGTCCCGAACAAGCAATGCAGTTTGTCCTTGGAGCAGACAGTGAAGACGGGTCGTTTTTTATTGCCAACAAGGGGCTCTATGAGTTTACTTATCCGGGACCCGGGCTTCTCGGGATTACTTTATTGAGGTCAGCCGGGATTATTCACGAACAGCTTGTAATTCATGATTCATCAACAGGGGAATGTATCGGGAAAAATTACGCAAGTTATTCTCTCGGCTTTTCCGTTTCCGGTGTTTCTGCCATTCTCAGGGCGGGATATGAATTCAATCTTCCCTCCATGGCATATCAGATGCCGGGGAAGACGGATTTTCAGAAATCTAAAATAGTTTCATTTTCATCATCGGAATGGTTCATCTCCTCAATTAAGAGAAGCTGTAACGGGAAAGGAACGCTGATACGTTTTTTCAATGCCGCTTCCGGGAAAACTGAAGGATACGCTGATATACATATTCCCTTCACCAGGGTCTATCAAGCCGCAATAGACGAAAGAAAGCTCAAGGCGCTTATTTCAAAAAGGGAGAGAGTTAAAATAAGCGCCGGAGCGAAGGAAATCATTACTTTGCTTATAGAATAGATTTCCTGATTGACTTGTTTACAATTCCGGGATGAACGCAAGGGTGAATTTGAATTCCTTCTCGTTTATCCTGTACTGCTCAAAGGTCCTCGGGCCGCAGGAGCCGCTGCCTAGTCCGCATTGCTTATAATCGAGATTCAGTGTTATGAAATCCCTTTTTACAAGCTCGTTTATATGTTTAGCGTTTTCCAGATCTTCCGGCGTGTAATTATGCGCGCAGAAATCCAGAAGCGGCATGCCCTGTACTCTGAAACCTGTTCCCTGGGAGTTTGTAAACGAGACATGGCGGACATCATGGAGGTTGCCGTTTTCCTGCGGGAAGAGGTATTCGGTATGAAGCCCGTCAACCCTCGCGGCATAAGCGCCTACGGGATTTGCCTCCTTGCTGTCGATATAGGCTTCGCCGGGGCCTCTGCCGTACCAGTTCACGTAATCCATTTTTCCTGGAATTTCCATACGCAGGCCTATTCTTGGCAGATCGGGAAATTCGCCTTCGATTTTCCCCTCCGTTTCGAGAACTATTTCGCCGCTGTTGTAGATGCTGTAAACGTATGAGACGTTTATCTTATTCGCGAATATAGGAGGGGCGATTCTCGATATTACTTTCATTCTGACGCGGTCGGATTTTTTCTCGATT
>MHBF01000125.1 GCA_001803225.1 Lentisphaerae bacterium GWF2_44_16
TATTCTTCATATTGACGGTCTGCACACCTATGATGCGGTCAGGCATGATTTTGAAACATGGCTCCCTAAAATGAGCAATCGCGGAGTAATTCTCTTTCATGATATCTGTGTGAAAGACAGGGATTTCGGCGTATGGAAGTTTTGGGATGAAATCAGAGGAAAATATCCTAATTTTGCTTTTAATCACAGTGCCGGGCTCGGCGTAATCGCTTCGGGAAATTCCCCGCCGCCGATAATCAGCGAACTTACAGCCCTCCCCGAAAAAGAGGCATTGAAAGTAAGGAACTTCTTTTCAAAGCTCGGCAATTCCCTGAATAACGCCGCGTCAAGAAAAGCCGAAGATATTGAGAAAACATTTCCCGCTCTGCTTAAATGCGCTACCGGTTCTCCCGAACCTTATATCGCCGCGGGAAAAATTTTTCTTTCGATAAATCAACCGGAAGCGGCACGCAGGGAATTTTATAAAGTCGCCGTCACCAATCCCCGCAATGTAGATGCGTATATCGGAATGTCAGGTGCCTTAATGGAACTCGGCTTTGTCGGAGAAGCCTGCGGCTCCTTGCAAAAAGCAGTGGAACTTGCGCCTGAAAATATCATCCTGAAAAAAGATCTTGCCGCATTATACATGCAGTCCGCCAAAATCGGGGACGCTGAAAAAATTTATAGTGAGATAATTAAAAAATCTGAAAAAGATATTGAAGCGCTTCTTCCGCTGACCGGGATTTACTGCCAGTTGAATGAAATTGACAAAGCCCGTAGTATCTGCCGGAAAATACTTTCCTTTTACCCGGACAATGAAGAGGCAAAGAAAGTATTGAGCATCATCGGCAAATGAATTTTCAGATAACACATAAATCATCGGATACCCTCGCGCGCCGCGGCGTTCTCAAAACTCCTCACGGAAATATAAATACGCCCGTCTTCATGCCTGTCGGCACCAGGGCCACCGTCAAGGCCATGACCCCGGCGGAACTTCTGGAACTGGATACCGAAATAATACTCGGAAACACTTATCACCTTTTTCTCAAGCCCGGCACTGAACTGATAAAAAAAGCGGGCGGGCTTCATGGATTCTCCTCATGGCCGAAACCGCTTCTCACAGACAGCGGCGGCTTTCAGGTATTCAGCCTGGCATCCCTGAGAAAAATAAGAAAAGACGGTGTGGAATTTTCTTCTCACGTTGACGGGACGCGCTTTTTTATGGGCCCCAAGGAATCCATCGGGATACAGAGGGACTTGAATTCGGACATTGTCATGGCCTTTGACGAATGTACTCCTTTTCCCTGTGAATACGCCGAGGCCGAAAAATCAATGTTGCTGACTACGGAATGGGAAGCAGTCTCAAGGGAACAGAAACTCAACGAAGGACAGCAGATTTTCGGAATAGTCCAGGGTTCCGTTTACAGGGAGCTCCGCGAAAAATCGGCGCAGGACATAGTAAAACTCGATTTCGACGGTTACGCCATAGGCGGTCTCAGTGTCGGAGAGCCCGAAGCGAATATGTATGAATGCATTGAATGGGTGATGCCTTTTCTTCCCGAAAACAAACCTCATTATCTGATGGGTGTCGGCATGCCGTGGCAGATTGTTGAAGCCGTAGCACGGGGAATTGACATGTTTGACTGCGTTATTCCGACGCGCCTTGCGCGCCACGGCAGCGCCTTTATTTCCAGCGGGGAATGCATCCCCATAAAAGCGGGACGCTACAAGGATGACCTTTCTCCGGTTGACGAAAACTGCCGCTGTTATTCGTGCAGTAATTTTTCAAAAGCCTACATACGCCATCTGCTGAACGTGGGTGAAATGCTGGGTATCCGCCTGCTTACCATACATAACCTGTATTTTTACCTGAATCTGATGAAGGAAATAAGATTTGCAATAGAAAACGGAACTTTTTCAGACTTGAGAAAACGCTTTAATAAGGGAGACAAAATTTCATGAAAGATAAAATGCTGAAATTAAAAGAAATGATTCACGAGATCTGCGATATCAATTCGGCTATTGCCCTGCTCGGATGGGACCAGCAGACATATATGCCCCGCGGCGGGGCCGAAGACCGCGCGTTTCAGACTTCGACACTCAGCCATATCTCACATATCAAGTCCACTTCTCAGGAACTCGGAACACTGATTGCCGAACTGAAAAATTCTCTCGACGGCATGGCCCCCGATTCCGATGACGCATGTCTCATAAAAGTCGCCGCGAGGGAATACGATAAAAAAACAAAAGTCCCCGCAAAATTTGTCGCAAAATTCAGCGAACTTACAGCCATGGCACAGACGGTATGGGAGGAGGCCAGAGAAAAATCAGATTTCAAAATTTTTCAGCCGTATCTTGAAAAAATCGTCGCGATGCAAAAAGAATATGCTTCATTTTTCCCTCCTTCCGCTCATGTTTATGATATTCTGCTTGATGACTTCGAGCCTGGCTTGAAAACAGCCGATGTGAAAAAGATTTTCGGAGAATTGCGCACAACTCAGGTGGAGCTGATAAGGGCCGTATCTGAAAGAAAACAGATAAACGATTCGTTTATGCGGCAGGATTTCGATGAAAAAAAACAATGGGATTTCGGAGTGCATGTCATAAGCGCTTTCGGTTTTGACTGGAGCAAAGGGCGGCAGGATAAATCGGCGCATCCCTTTACTACAGGTTTCGGACTTGGCGACACCCGCATAACCACGAGATTTCTTCCTGATTACCTGGCGTCTTCTCTTTTCAGTTCCATGCACGAATGCGGACATGCTCTTTACGAACAGGGCATTGACAGAAAACTGGACAGGACTTTTCTGGGGACAGGAGCGTCTCTGGCGGTGCATGAATCCCAGTCGCGGCTCTGGGAAAACATTATAGGCAGGTCTATGGATTTCTGGATTCATTTCTACCCGGAACTCAAAAAATATTTTCCGTCCCAGCTTTCCGGCGTAAGCCTTCAGGATTTTTACAGGGGCATAAACAGGGTGCAGCCATCACTGGTGCGCGTGGAGTCCGACGAAGCCACTTACAATCTCCATGTAATGCTCAGGTTTGAAATCGAAATAGGCCTTATGGAAGGAACTCTTGACGTAAAAGACCTGCCTGAAATATGGAATGTGAAAATGAAGGAATATCTGGGAGTTTCTCCTGAGAACGATGCCGAAGGCGTATTGCAGGATGTCCACTGGTCATACGGTTCCATAGGATATTTTCCGACATACACGCTTGGAAACCTCGTCTCGGCGCAAATATGGGAATGCCTCGAACGGGATATCCCCGGACTCCATGAAAATATAAGAAACGGCAAATTTGAAGAAATACTGCAATGGCTGAGAGAAAAACTTCACAGGCACGGGTCAAAATTCAAACCTCAGGAATTGGTAAAGCGCGTTACAGGCTCTGAAATAACCCCTGCCCCATATCTCCGATATCTCGACGGCAAATATAAAGAAATCTACGGCATTGTCTGATTACTGCCAGATGTTGACTTTGAGGAGGGCCTGGTTTTTCAGGAATGCGGCAATTGAGGCATAGCCTTTTTCTGTAGCCACGTCAAAAGCGGTTTTGCCTTTGCAGTTTTTTATATTTATATCCGCTTTATATTTGACCAGCATTTTTACAGTTTCGTCATGCCCGCTTCCTGCCGCTATGATCAGGGCCGTATCGCCGTTTTTATTTATCGCGTTGACCTTCGCGCCTTTTTCATAAAGCAGTTTTATGAGATCCGGAAAAAAGCCCCCTCCGGCGGCATCCATCAGAGCGCTGTTGCCCTGGTTATCCACGGCATTGAGGTCAGCGCCCTGCTGTATCAGGAATTCAGCCACATCCTTATGCCCTTCGTTTGAAGCGAACATCAGGGCTGTCTGCCCGTCCTGATTCGTTCCTATGGGGCTTGCGCCCTGTTCAATTAATATTCTTACTCCCGCCAAGTCGCCTTTCTTTGCCGCGGCTATCAGATTTTCGTTCAGAACGCTCTGTCCTTTGCATAAAGGCTGAAAAATAAAAAGCATCACGGCAATAAAAGTGATGAGAAATTTTGACATAAAGGCTTTCCTTTTAAAATTTTATTCTTTCAGAGAGCGTTGTTTCGTAATCATTGAGACTGCGTATCTTGACCTTCGCGATCCCTGATTTCATAGCGGCTTCTGCCACATAGCGGGCTACTCTGGGAACAACTCTCGGGTCGAAGGGCTTTGGTATTATGAATGTGTTCTTCAACGGATTTTTGCCGTCGAAAAGCCCGTTTCTCGCGTCTTTCGGATAAGCGTTTGAAAGTATTTCATGGATGCTGTCCGGAATACTTTCGCTGACTATTTCAGCGAGGGCTCTAGAGGCGGCAAGCTTCATCTTTTCATTTATATCGCTTGCTCTCACGTCCAGCGCGCCCCTGAAAATGCCGGGGAATCCGAGAACGTTATTTATCTGGTTCGGAAAGTCAGTTCTTCCTGTTCCCACAACCGCGGCGCCTGCGGCAAGGGCTTTGTCCGGGAATATTTCCGGGGTCGGGTTTGCCATGGCAAAAATTATCGGGCCTTTCGCCATTTTCCTGACCATTTTTTCGCTTACTATGTTCCCGACGGAAAGTCCCAGGAAAACATCCGCCCCTTCGAGGGCTTCCTCAAGCGTCCTGCATTTTGTCTTTACGGCAAAACGTTCCTTTTCGGGGTTCATTCCTTCTTTTCTGCCCTTGTATATGACGCCGGCGGAATCGCACATGATGAAGTTTTCGCGTTTGGCCCCGGCGGTTATATAAAATTCCGAACATGATATCCCGGCCGCGCCGGCACCGTTTATGACAAACCTGGTATTTTCTATTTTTCTGCCGGTAATCTTCAGCGCGTTGAGCAGTCCGGCAAGTGATATTATGGCTGTTCCGTGCTGGTCGTCATGAAATACTGGTATTGAGAGAGACTTCTTCAGTTCTTTTTCGACCCTGAAACATGCGGGGGCGGCAATGTCCTCAAGGTTTATGCCTCCGAAGGTGGGCTCAAGACGTTGGACGGTTTCTATAAGCAGATCAGGGTCAGTCCTGCCGTCTTTGTTGAAAACCCTGTTCAGGCAGAGAGGTATCGCGTCTATATCGGCAAAACGCTTGAAAAGCACGGCTTTGCCCTCCATGACGGGAAGCCCTGCTTCGGGCCCTATATTTCCAAGCCCCAATACGGCGGTACCGTCGCTTACGACAGCCACAAGGTTGCCTCTGGAGGTATAATCCCATACTTTTTCAATATCTTTTTTTATAGCGAGACAAGGTTCCGCTACGCCGGGAGTATATGCCAGTGAAAGATCATTCTGTGTTTCACAGGGTTTAGTGGCTACGATTCCGATTTTACCGGGGCATGGCTTCTTATGATAATCAAAACTTGGGTTCATGGTTTTTCCGTTTTCTTTTTTTGATTTAGAGATTACGTTTGCCGTGGTCCCTTTAATCTTGCCCTGACTCCTGCAATTTTCAATCATCTGTGAAAGTTCTTTTAAAGAACATCTTTTTCTGGGGTCCTTTATCAGCATCATTTCGACCATTTCCGAAAATTTTCTGCTTATAAGGGGAACTTTTCTTATAAGCGGAGGCGGATTTGTGCACAAATGGTCATTGACTATGGAACGCGGGTCCCCCGAAAACGGGAACTTGCCGGAGACCGCGTAAAAAAGCGTTACTCCTAATGAATATATATCCACTTTGGTAGTCAGCCTGTTGTCCCCTCTTATGTATTCAGGAGAAAGTATCTGGGGCGTACCCTGCATTTCTCCGTCAAATGAGAGGGTATGCTGATGTTGATCTTTTGCCAGCCCGAAATCCACAAGCACCACTCTGTTGTCAGGTGAAATAAGTATGTTGTCCGGTTTTATATCCCTGTGAATTATGCTATGTCTGTTCATGTATTTCATGGCTTCACAGACTTCCGAAGCTAGAAACAGGGCATAGTTTTCCGAAACAGGGGTTTGCTTGACAAGGGAACGCAGAGATTCCCCCTCTATGAATTCCGTTACGATAAAATAGTTGTTCGCGTAATTTCCGAACTCGATAAGTTTCACTATATTTCTGTGTTCCAACAGCGAAAGCCCGTAGGCTTCTCTCAGAAACTGTGAAATATATTTCTTTTCGACCTTTTTAGAATCAAGTATTTTCAGGGCCGTTTTTTTGCCGCTTCTGATATCCTCCGCCAGATATACCGTGCTGTAACCGCCTTTTCCCAGAGTTTTTTTAATCATGTAATGATTCGCGAATATGACATTGCCCGCCATTTCATCACCGAGAGACGAAGCTCTCTTGCTGAGAAGAAACGATACTTTGGATATCAGCTCATTTTTTCTCAGGGGTTTCAGAATATATTCGTCGGCCCCGCCCGCGAGTCCTTTTATTATATCATCCTCATGGTCTTTCGCGGATACAATGACTATAGGGACATTGTAGCTTTCGGGATGTTTCCGCAGTTCGAAGCATGTTTCAATTCCTGAGAGGCCGGGCATTTCAAATTCCAGTATAACGAGTTCCGGTTTCACCTTTGAAAACTCGTCAAGCAGGGCCTTTCCGTTCTCATAAGTGGAAATAGCGTATTTTTTTTCTCCAAGTATTTTCTTTATCTGTCCGCTTGCCTCGGGATCACTGTCGGCAACCATTATCTTTATCATTTCAAAGCCCCCTCTGAAAAAAACATATTTAATATTGTAAGCGAAGAAGCCTGAAAAATAAATAAACTCTTCCGAAGAATACCGGCTTCCTCCGCGATTAATGACGAGACGATATATTAACTTTCAGAGTGATATTTTTCAATATAATAAAAGATTCAAGCATCAGAAAAAAATATAGTTTGAACATGAATGAACCCGTCGAAAAATTCCATGCTGTTTTTCAGTCCCCAAAAACCGTTCCTTTTCGGAAGTTTTTTCCCATGGGAAAAGAAGAAGTTTGGACGCAAACAAAGTTATATGCCGTGCTTCTGTATAAACAAGCACTCCGCTTCTCTGTCATAAAACGAAAAAGGAACAAACCCGAAGAAACGGTAGGTCTGCTCCTTTTCGTAATACTTTCTGCTCTTTTCTCTATTCGGAATATGCAAGAACGTACTTGCAGTCTCCGAACATTATCAAATCCCCAGGATACACTAATTTTTTAATGATTTTATCGCCGTTCACAAAAGTGCCGTTCGTGCTTTCGCAGTCAACAAGCACTATGCTGTTTCCGTACATTATTATCTGGACATGTTTTCTGGATATCTTACTGTTTTCTATTGAAAGATAATTTTCCTTGTCTCTGCCCAGAAATATGGAATGGCCTTTGCCCGGAAGAATAAGCTTCTTCCCAATCTCGCCTTCTTCCGTCAGTTGCATGAGAACAAGGTGCGATGCCGAATAATCGGGCAAAAGGCTGAACGCTCCCGGAATTTTTTTTGCATCTTCCGGAGCATAGAGTTTAAGTTGAGTAGCGCCAAGAACAAAATTATTTTCCAGTGAAAGCGGCACAGGACGTTCAGCGCTTTTTCCTTCCGTATAAAACTGTCCGTCGGCCGGAGAATAAAAGTAGAGGCTGTTCCCGAAAGATGAAATCAATCCCATGAAATCATCTCCCTCCGTACAGATGTCACAGATGGGATTTGAGCCTATAAGAACGGTTTTGCTGAAAGGATAATCAATGCTTTCCGCTCCAGCCTCCACTTTGAATTTGCGGCTACTTGTATTCATATCTATTTTATGTTCAGGGGTATTTGTACTGAGGACGAAAGAGGTTTTCCCGACTTTCAACACACATGAGTTTTCAGGTTTCAGGTTTGTCTGGCGCTTTTTTATACCGTTAACCAGCATCATGCAGGTTTCACCGCATTCGATAATGAACCATTGTTTACTGATGAATTTTATGACCAGTTGTATTTTGCTCATTCCTGGTTCATGATCCAGTATTATATCAGCCTCCACAGGATCGGTGCCGATTTTTATAGTATTTTTTTCGATGCCGAAAGAACAGTCAAAACACTTGTCATCTTCCAGCCTGTATATATATATAGGGGTAATATTTCCGTATATTTCATTCAGAAGGCACTGTTTGAATATCGGATTCGTATCGTCCGGCACCTCAAAAAGCATTTGAAGCCTGTCCATATCATCACATTTATTGTTTGAAGAAATCATTAATACTGTCCTCATAATTTACAGAATGAAAGTCTGAGTGCGATTAAGCATATCAGATGCCAAGGTCCAGTTCTGATGCTTAAAGCCCCATGCCTGTCTGCAAAAAAAAAAGCAAGAAGCAAAATTCGCGTTTTTGAGAAAATAAAATTCGCCCGTTTGAGAGATGAGGGACGTCTATCGGCTTTAACGAATATTTTTCTTAAGTTTTTCCACTATGGGTTATGTGATCACAAAATCGGAATTTCAAAGAGAAATATTACTTTTTTGACGCTATACAGTTTTATTGGCAATTCAAAAGAATAAGTAAAAAATTTCCTGCCGTTCATCCTATCCCCGACACAGAGCATCGGGGCATTACGGACGAATTTCCACGCCCTTCGGGCGTACCAGAAATTTTATATGGGTCTAACGACCCAGAGGGTCGGGGAATTTACCCAATGAAGATTAAACCCTCCCTGATTAAAATAATGCGGCATAAAGGAAAATTATCAATTGGGTTGTGGAATTACCTGTAATTACATCTAAATTAAAGGATAAACAATTTTGTCTGCCGATAAAGTTGCGGCACAGATCTTTTCCGGGCTAGGTAAAAATAGATGAGCGAAACTATTAGAAATAAAGACGCAAAAATTCTTTGCACAAAAAGCGGCAATAGATGCGCGTTATTTGATTGTCATAAAGAACTGGTTATAGACGCACAAAACAATGATCCGGCTTCCCTTATTGCCGAGATGGCACATATAAAAGGGGAAAAGCCAACTGCGCCTAGATACGATATTAATATGACGGATGAGGAACGTAATTCTTACAAAAATCTTATTTTACTGTGTCCATCATGTCATACAAAAATAGATAAGCAACCAAATACATATACGGTTGAATATCTCCATAAAATAAAAAATGAACATGAAACCTGGATAATCAAATCGACCAAGCGGGAAGCTATTAGTGTTTCATTTTTGGAGCTTGGCATCGTAACGAAGCATTTGCTTGCAAATAAGGTTGTTCAAAACGAATCTCTGATATTGATTCCTCCCAGAGATAAAATCAAAAAGAATGGATTATCTAACAGCATAGTACAACAGATATTGATTGGAATGACACAAGTAACACAGGTAGCTGATTTTATTGCAAAAATGAATGGCATAGAATCATCGTTTTCAGAAAAACTTATAAGCAGTTTCGTGAATGAGTATGAGCATCTGAAAAACGAGGGAAATTATAGTAGCGATGAATTATTCGATAGATTGTTTGACTTTTCCTGTAGCGGCTCAGGAGATTTCAAACAAAGAGCGGCAGGTCTTTCTGTTCTGGTCTATCTATTTGAAAAATGTGAGGTATTTGAGAAATGATACTTCCAGATAAACACAATAAGTTGTCAAATTCATTACTTGGCGTTGGCGCAGTCATACTCGAAAATATGTCTGAGGCTAGAACTGTTTCATCTCTTTGGAATAAAGTAAAAGTTACTCCTGAAGTATCAACATTTGAAAGATTCACATTAAGCCTTGATCTTCTTTTTATGATAGGAGTAATTGAGTTCGATGAAGGATTTTTAAGGAGAACAATCAATGATATACGCAATAAGCGCTGATAAACCTCATTTTAAAACTATAACTTTTAATCCGGGATTTAACGTAGTTCTCGCGGAAAGGACAAAAGAAGCAACAACAAAGGATTCTAGAAACGGACTTGGAAAATCAACCATGATTGAAATAATTCATTTCTGTCTTGGCGGTAATACTGGTGAAACGCTATCAAAGCCGGAGATGAATGATTGGACATTTACTCTTGAAATAGAAATATTAGGAAAAAGAATTAAAATTTCAAGAAATACATCAAAATCACTCCAATCAAAGATCATGCTTGACGGCCCTTTTGAAAATTGGCTTATACACCCTAAATTCGATAAGAAATTAAGTTGTAATACACTGTCCAAAAAAGATTGGACTGAATTTCTGGGAAACGCATTTTTCGGATTAGAAGAAACCGAAAATAATAAATATAAACCAACGTTCAGAAGCTTAATTTCTTATTTTATAAGGAAAGATGGCAATTCTGGGGCTTTTCTCAATCCATTTCAACACTTTAAAAAGCAACACGAATGGGATATACAAATAAATAACGCTTTTTTACTCGGGCTGGATTGGGAATATATCTCGAAGTTACAAATATTGAAAGACCGTAAAAAGGTAATAGAACAAATAAAAATAGAAGCTCATTCTGGCATGCTTGCAACAATGATGGGCAGTCTGGGAGAGCTTGAAGCTTTGATGGTTCGACTTGAAGCACAAGTCAAAGAAGAAGAAGAAGCATTGGCTTCATTTCATGTATATCCGCAATATTCCCAAATAGAAATGAGGGCGAATGAATTAACTAAAAAAATTCATGACTTATCAAATGAGGACATTTCCGATAAAAATTTGCTGGATCATTATAGACTGAGTCTGGTTGAGGAGATTGATGCCAGTCCTGAAACTTTAAAGTCAATATATTTGGAAGCTGGTTTTCATTTTCCTGAAAATATTACAAAAAAATTGGAAGATGTTTCAAGTTTTCACAAACAGATAGTTATTAACAGAAAAGATTTTCTGAAATCTGAAATAGAACGGTTGGACAAAACAATTAAAGAACGGAACCTGAATAAAAACAAACTGTCTAAAGAACGATCTGAGCTAATGATTATACTTAAAACACATGGGGCATTGGAAGAATATACCAAACTGCAAAATTTACATCAGGAAACTGTTTCAAAATTACAAGGTGTAAAACAGAAAATAGAAAATCTCAAGAAATTTGAACAAGGCAAAAGCATGTTGGCTATAGATACGGAACTTTTATTTCAAAATGCCAAAATTGGAATGACGGAAAGGCAAAAGCAGAGAGAAGATGCTATTTTACTCTTTAACGAGAATTCAAAAGCATTGTATGATGCTCCTGGCGCGTTATCAATTGATGTGGAAAAAACCGGATATAAGTTTGGAGTGACTATTGAACGTTCTGGAAGCCATGGAATTGGTAACATGAAGATTTTTTGTTATGATTTGATGCTTGCTCAATTATGGTCAAAAGTTTCCTATGTACCTAAACTGCTTGTACATGATAGCATTTTGTTTGCAGATGTGGATGAACGACAGAAAGCTCATGCGATTGAACTTGCGGCGCGCGAATCTGATAGATTGGGCTTCCAATATATACTAACGTTAAATTCAGATAGTATTCCTACTTCAGATTTTACTTCAGATTTTGATTTTTCAAAATATATAAGAGAAAAGTTTACTGATGCAACTGAGGATGGAGGCTTGTTAGGAGTGAGATTTTAATCAAAAAGGATTCCAATTCCACTCTTTTCCGATACCTTCAAACCGAGAAAATTTTCCAGCCCTCTTGAAGGATGTAAGGATTTTATCCAGACCATATCCGAACACTATGTTTCTAAAAAGATAAACTGATTGAATAATGAAACTTAGCTTGAAAAGAGGTCCGGGGTGTAATTTGCGGATTGCGGAAGTTTTTTTGAGGAAGAAGGATTTTCGCCGAAAAGGGAAGGGCTTGAAAGTTTATCTATTTCGGTCAGTATGCTTTTCAATTCCAGCTCAGACGCGATTGTTTTGAGATTTTCCCAGTCCGGAACTGAGCGTTTCATTTTTTCAATGTTTTCCCAGGAATTATCGGGAATATCTTTTATGAGGGTTATGAGTCTGATGTTTTTCTGAAGGAGCGCTTCGGAGCTTCTGATTTTTTCCCGGAGTTTTTCATTTTTGATTTCATCGGCCCGGCGAAGCATGGATGGAATATCGCCGAACTCCGCCATCAGTTTTGAAGCTGTTTTAGGGCCCACTCCCTCAATGCCTGGAATATTGTCGGAATTATCTCCGATAAGGGAGAGATAGTCAATCATCTGCTCAGGTTTAATCTCATATTTTTCAAAAACACCCTCCGGGCCCATAAGCATAAGCCCCCCTTCTTTTTTGTCGGGGACGAGCATTTTGACACGTTCATTGACAAGCTGCGCCATGTCCTTGTCTCCGGTAATTATTCTTACGGGAAAATCCCTGAATTTTTCCGTCAGCACTGCTATTATATCATCAGCCTCAATGCCTTCCCTTTCCAGAAGAGGCCAGCCGAAACAGGCGATCATCTTTCTTATGAGCGGGATTTGAGATTTAAGTTCTTCCGGCATAGGCGGACGTCCGGCCTTGTAGTCGGGAGCTATTTCGAGACGCATGGCCGATTTGCCCAGATCAAAGACGAAAGCGCCAAATTCGGAAGGATAATCCCTGTGGACTCTCAAAAGAAATTTAGCCAGCGCGTAAACCGCGTTGCTGGGCTGTCCTTTTGAGTTTGAGAGATGAGCTATGGCATAGTAACTCCGGTATATCAGAGCATAAGCGTCTATCAGTATGATTTGTTTTCCGTCCATTATTTTCCTTTCACACCGTACTTTACCACCTGAAGCCGCTTGAAAAAAGAAACTTCTCTTAGAAATATCCGTATTTTATGCTATAATTCATTAAGGGGGATTTGCTTCTCATGTAAATATCCGGCGGAAACAGCCGATAACATATCCTGCCTGTCTCCCTTTAAAAAAATCAGGTAACTAAAAAGGATTCAAGGATGCCTGACGAAAAAGAAGATATCAGCTCCAAGAGCAAAATGCTTGAAACAAAAGCGGACGTAAAGCTTCTTTACGAAACCGAAACCCCTCTATACAAACTTCATCTTGAAATCAGACACCGCGGCATTGAACTCTGGGGCAATATAAAACCCACCCAGAAAGGGGAGATAATTCACGAAAAAGATCTCCTGGAAATATTCAAGGAACATAATGTAAGCGGCGAAATCAAAAAAGAAAACATCAAGATATTCTGCGCAAAAGCCTGCCTCGGACATGTGCAGGAAAATATACTTCTGGTAACAGGAGTGGAACCGCAGAAGGGCAAAGACGAGTGGATTGAGTTTTTAATAAGGCCCTCAACGGATAAGCCAAGATATGTCAAGGACGAACACGGCAATATAGACTATGCCAACCTGCATCTTTTTGACAATGCCATGCCCGGACAACTGATATGTCAGACCCGTCCGGCAGAAGAAGGGATTCCGGGAGTTTCCGTTACAGGCGAGCTTATCCAGGCCCCGAGAGGACTTCCTCTCGAACCTCTGCCGAAAGAGGGAACCGATGTCAGAATGGAAAAAGAAAGTAATTCCTGCAAATATTTCGCAAGAATGCCGGGCCGGGTTATTTATGAGAACAACTCTATCTCAATTGTTGATAAATATGTTGTGAACGAAGACGTGGATTTGAATGTGGGACATATTGATTTCGTTGGACACGTTGAAATAAAAGGCGACGTGGTAAATGATTTCAATGTCAAGGCTGGAAAAAGCCTGATAATAAAAGGAAATATCGGGGTCTGTCATATAGAAAGCGGCGGCGACATAACAATAGGCGGAATGTCCGGTGATGAAAGGGGCACGATAAAATGCGGGGGAAACATTACGGCACGTTATCTGAACAGTGCCATAATCGAGTGCAAGGGAAATATTTCCGTCAAAAATGAGATAGTCAATTGCAAGGTGAAATGCGGAGGCATAATAGATGTGAACCTCGGCGCCATAGTTGGAGGAGAATGCACTGCCCTTGCCGGAATTGAAGCCCGGATAATCGGATCTGAAATAGGAGTCAAAACAAAGCTTATATGCGGCGTATGCTATATTGCCGAAGAAAAAAAGAAGAAAATACATGAGGAGCTCGACCCGGCAACTGAGCAGATTGAAAAAATAAGCAAAAGGCTTGACCCTGTCCTGAAAAATCCACGCGTCCTGCTCGGACTTTCACAGAAAGACAGAGACAGCATTAAAGAACTCGCCGAAAAATTTCAGGAACTTCTTCCAATACAGGCAAAACTGAGAAAAGAACTTGAGGAAATAGAAAAAGATGTCGAGAGCAGAGCAAACCGCATAATCTGTTCAAGAAAATCGATAGAAAGAGGCGTGGATATAACACTTGCCACTACAAACGAGGTCATTTTGCGAAGCATAGACAGGCCTGTAACAATAATAAGAAATTCCAGAAACGGTTCGCTTCGCGTTATCCCGAAACACCCTATAACCGATAACGCCAAACAAGTTGATAAAGACCTCCTGAGACAGGAAGACGAAGATGAACGCCGCGCAAGAGAAAAAGAACGCCGCGAACGCAGGGACGCGTAAAAAACTCCCCGGCTGATTCGTACTTGAAAATATCAGATTCGCTGTTCAAGTATAATAAAACTCCGGATTTCGAAGAAATGAAGATATGCACTATAATAGGGGCAAGGCCTCAATTCATTAAAGCCGCCGCGGTATCCGCCGTCCTTGCCGCAAATAAATCAGTCAGTGAAGTAATAATTCATACAGGACAGCACTACGATCCTGAAATGTCGGATATTTTTTTCAGAGAACTTAAAATACCCAGGGAAAAATATAATCTCGCCATCGGTTCGGGCCCGCATGGAGAACAAACCGGCAAAATGCTTATGGAGCTTGAAAGAGTTCTTTTGGACGAAAAGCCCGACTGGGTGCTTCTTTACGGTGATACAAATTCGACCGCTTCCGGTGCCCTCGCAGCAGTCAAATTACAGATACCCGTCGCGCATGTCGAGGCCGGAATGCGTTCCTTCAACCGGAAAATGCCGGAGGAAATCAACAGAATAATAACAGACCATATAAGCACACTGAATTTCTGTTCCACTCAGACCGCGGTGAAAAACCTCTTTGAAGAAGGCAGGAGAGAAACGGCTTTTTTCGTAGGCGACGTAATGTATGATCTGGCCCTGCAATCCATCAAGTATGCTGAAAAGTATTCCAACCCGTTTGAAAAATATTCAGTCAAAAAGGGAAAATACATACTCATGACCTGCCACAGGGCAGAAAATACCGACTGTCCTGAACGGCTCTCCGGCATTGTAAACGCGGTCAATAAAATCGCGCGGAAAATCCCTGTCCTTCTTCCATTGCATCCGAGAACAAAAAAATATCTGAGCGATTATAAGCTGAACTTCTCAACGGATGTCAAAATAGTTTCTCCTTTAAGTTACTTTGAAATGATATTACTGGAAAAATCCGCGAAAATAATACTTACCGATTCCGGCGGCATACAGAAAGAAGCTTTCTTTTACAAGGTGCCGTGCATCACCATGAGAGATGAAACGGAATGGCTGGAAACACTTGAAAACGGCTGGAACATAATTACCGGCGCCGACTACGGTAAAATATGCGAAGCATTTCAGTATTTCACGGAAACTGTACTGGAATGCAGCAATCTCAAGCCTTACGGCGACGGCAAAGCCGCCGCAAAAATACTTAAAATCCTCAGCGCAAAACGAAATGTATAAAGCTTTCTTCAAAAGAATTATTGATTTTGCGGCAGCTCTTATTCTGCTTTTTATCTTTCTGCCTTTTTTTATTTTAATCGCGCTTGTCATCAAGTTCGATTCAAAAGGGCCCGTCTTTTTCAGGCAGTTCCGTGGAGGGCGCGGCGGAAAATATTTTACCATGCTCAAATTCCGTTCTATGGCGCAGAATGAAAACGCCGAGAAAAAAGGCTTTGAGCCGGGTTCGCTCGCAAGAGTAACGCGCTCCGGAAAAATACTCAGAAAAACCAAGCTCGATGAACTTCCGCAACTCCTGAACGTACTGAAAGGCGATATGTCTCTTGTGGGCCCGCGGCCTGAAGTTAAGCCGTACATAGAACTTTACCCGGAAAAATGGACTGAAATTCTTTCCGTGAGGCCCGGCATTACTGACCCGGCTTCCATTAAATTCAGAAACGAGGAGGAAATCCTCGCGCGTTCCGGCAATCCGGAAAAAGAATACCGCGATACAGTGCTTCCCCTTAAACTGGCGATTTATAAAAATTACGTTGACAGTATTTCATTTTCAGCTGACGCGAAAATTCTTTTTCTGACCATATTTGCGGTAATCCTTAACAGAAATACGGCTTCTTAAAAAATTTCTTTTATTGCAGTGTCACTTTGCGATACTGTCTTATTCAAATTTGTTTTGAGACTTAATGTAGCTATATTAGCAGATATATACGGAAGGCACAAAAAGAAAATTTAAATAAAATCTAAAGGAGTTAAGAAAGAAATGGACCATTTTGCGGAACTCAAAAATTTGCCTGTGAAACATGAATTCTTCATAGGTTACGACAGTGACGGATGTGTTTTCGACACCATGGAAGTAAAGCAGAAGGAATGTTTCTGCCCGGCGCTTGTAAAGCATTTCAACCTTCAGGCCGCCAGCAAATATGCCCGCGAAGTGTGGGAATTCGTGAACCTCTACAGCAAAACACGCGGCTGCAACAGGTTCCAGGCCATAAAATATGCCCTCGACTTCATGAAAGAACGCCATGAATTCAAAGAAAGAGGCATCAAACTCGCCTCCACAAAAGACCTCGAAGCATGGATGAAGGAAGAAACAAAACTCGGCAATCCGACTCTTGAGAAAAAAGTCGCCGCCGGCAAAAGCGAAGAATTGACGCACCTCCTCGGATGGAGCAAAGAAGTAAATCAGGTCATCGAAAAAATAGTCCATGACGTGCCTCCATTCCCCGGCGTTGAAAAGGTTTTAAAAGCCGCTAAAAGCCGCGCTGATATGATAGTTGTTTCACAGACTCCCGTAGAAGCTCTTTCACGCGAATGGAAAGAAAATAAAATAGACCACTATCTGGAATTCATAGCAGGCCAGGAACACGGCACAAAAGCTGAACACCTCCAGTATGCCGCCAAAGATAAATATCCCTCGGAAAAAATCCTCATGATCGGCGACGCCATCGGAGACCTCAAAGCCGCCAACGCCAGCAATACTCTCTTCTATCCCATCATACCCGGAAGAGAAGAAGAATCATGGGCAAAGCTCGCCGATGAGGCGCTGGAACGTTTCTTCAGCCTGAAATACGCCGGAGATTACCAGAAGGCGTTAATAGAGGAATTTGACAAAGCATTGCCCGCCACTCCCCCTTGGAAAAAGTAATGTAATCCTTAAAAGGGGATGCCTAAAAATAAAATGAGCAATGACTTAATTTTTTTTCAGGCATCCCTAAGCGGCTTTCTAAAAGAACTGCGGGGGAAAAAGCAGAAGCATAACAGGGTACTTTACATATATTTTGGAAGCCCTGAAAAAATCCCTCCGCAGGATATCAGGAAAGAGATTCCGGAAAATGCCTTTCTGCTGTACATATATCCCCAAGCGGATAGTTTTAGCGGAAATATAATCTCTCCTCTGACTTTTTTTTCGTGCCTTGAGGAAATGGATGATATTTCCGGAAAGGTATGGTCGTTAATTGCGCTTCTCAAAATGCAGAGAGTCCATTTTTCATACCAGAAAGACTTTACGGAAAAATACAGCGACAAGGCGGCGGAAATAAAAGAAATCGCCGATGAAGCCCTTTTAAATACATATCATTTCAAGAGCAGCAAGCTCATAAAACTCAGATGTTGTCTGCAAAATCTACCCCTTATACTCAAGAACTCCAATGTAAAAATACCGGAAGGAATTCCCGCGTTGATATGCGGGGCTGGCCCTTCTATTAAAAATCAGATTGAGCTTATAAAACGTTTCAGCAATGGCGTAATTATAATCGCGGTGGGAAGACTTGGCAGCAGGCTCATGAAGGCGGGCATTCAGCCTGATTTCATTGTACAGGTCGATCCCGCGTCAGACTTTGAAGAATGCAATGAAACCATCGATGGCAGTATCCTGACAGCTATTTCCAATGTTTCTCCGGCCGCGGCACTGTCTTTCAACAAAGTTATATGGTCTTCGGGTGACTGCGCGCCTTTCAATAAATTCCTGAAAGAAGCCGGAATAACCCTTCCTGAACTGAAAATTTCCAGAACATCCACAGTTACGGCGCTGGATTTCGCCGCTAAACTGGGCTGTAAAAAAATAGCGTTGCTTGGAAACGACCTCTGTATTTCCACTTCCGGAAATTCACACATGGAAGGCTATATGGATGAAAAACTTTATAAACACGAACTGATTGAGATAAAGGGAAACGATTCTGAAAAGCTTCTGACCACTCCAGAATTCAACGGTCTCCGAAAAGGGCTTGAGGACTATCTTTCACGCCTTAAAACAAAACAAGTCTCCATATACAACTGTACTGAAAAAGGGGCCAGAATAAAACATACCCTGAGAATGGGACTTGAAGATTTTCTGAATGAATTTTCAGCGCAGGATAAGAAAATATCTTTCACTGTTGAAACCGAACATGACCACGAAATCATAAAAAAACTGAGTGAAGACTTCTCCCGTTATTCCGCTCTTCTCAAAGAAGGAATAGTTTGTTCAAACAGCATGATCGAAGAATCGCTAAAAGCTAAGCCGGACAAGTGGTGTTTTGAAAAATATGAAAAGATGTTTGAAATGCTTCGGAACAGAGAAAAGTATCTTGCGGAAAAACCCCTAAGTGGAAATTTCATTTCAGCGATAAACGAACAGGTTGAAGAAATTATCTTTGACTCTCCATTCAGCGAAAATTCCGGCGCGCTTTCAGAAAATATCAGAATGAAAGAACGCTACGAAATGCTTTCGGCCCTTTCCTCCGATATAAAGGGCGATATCGAATACGCCCTGAACTTGGATATCGAAAAACTGAAAGAGGAAAAAGCCTCCAAGGGAAGCCGCGCACTGAGAAGCCCGATTGTTTTTAGTTTTTTCAGAAAACAAGCCATATCGTTCATAAGGAAAAGCAATCAGGAATTTGCCGACGCTCTGGAAAAGAGGAAATTCAGGGATGAAGATAAAAGATTTGATCTCTATCTTCACTGGCAGGAATTGCCTTTCGTAAGAATAAAAACACAGAATAATAATCTCCTGCCCATCAGCGGAAATTATCTGGCTATGGAAAAAGTATCTTCGGATGAACTTGATGAATTTCTGAAAAAATCGAATTTTGACCCGGCAAAACACGCCGTAGTTTTCGTCGCTCCCGGAAACTGGCTGCATGTCATCGAATTCGCGGAAAGATATCCGTATTCGGATATCATAATCGTTGAAACCTGGCCCGAGCTCCTTTCCCAAATAATAGATTACAGCCTCTTCATGCATCTCCTGCCCGAAAAAACAGTAATAACCGCATGTAGCGAAAACCTGAAAAACTGGAGAGAGATTTATCTCCGCGCAAAAAAGAAATTTGAAGCGGAAGGCAAGGAAATACTCTTCTTCGAACACCCATATACATGGGGACTCCCCGAAGTAAAGGAAATACTTGAGAAGCTTGGCGAACTGTAATAATACCTCTCAGTTTTTTCGTTAAACCTTATTTTATTAACTACACTCTTGACATGTTGTATTTTGTATTGTATAATATAACCATACAACACAATACAATAGGTATTTCAGTGAAAGAGATTCTAAAGAAAGATTACATATATAATCAGTTAAGGGAAGCTATACGTTCTGGTACTATGAAATCCGGAGAACGCCTCAGCGGGGAGACTCAGTTAGCGCAGGATTTCAATGTTTCCAGAGTAACAGTACGTGAAGCGCTGGAAGTTCTTGAACATGAAAAATTGATAAAAAGAGTTCAGGGAAAAGGCACTTTTGTTTCAGAGAATATCAGGGGCCGCGATGCTTGTTTCATGGAGATTTCCAGCAATGATAATAATTTTGAATCTCCATCAAAATATATATGTCCCGGGATTGAAAAACGTTTAAATGAAGCAGGCATACGGCTTGAACGCTGTTCTTCGCAGTTTATACGGAATATAAGCAAGGGAAATGCATGTTCACTGTTTAGAGAAAACTTGGTTCAGGGTATTTTTCTTCTTGAATGCAATTTTACCGGAAGGGAACCTGAGATAGAAATTCTAAAAGCCTCAGGTTTACCGGTAATTGTTCCACATGCGCACAATAATGACCGAAATATTGTCAATTTTGCGATAATGCAATCGGATAACCGTCTGGCATTTGGCGACGGGTTGAGGCATTTTGCATCACAGGGACACAAAAAAGTTGGTGTTATTTTCAGTTCTACAACTATTGGCGGCATGAGGGGTTTTGTTCCTTATGACTTTAAAGAATTTCTTAATTTGAACAGTTTTGATTCAGACGATTTACTGATTAAATATGCGGAATATTCAAAAGAAGCCATTAACCATGCGGTAAGGGAGCTTATGCTCGGGCCAAAATCGCCGACTGCAATTATGTGTCACTCTGATTTCTATGCTATTCATGTATATGATGCGCTGAAAGAGCTTAATATATGCATTCCAGAACAGGTGGCTGTTATGGGCTACTGCGGTTATCCGGGCGGACAATATATATCACCGTCACTTTCAACAGTTGACCTGATGTATGAAAATGTCGGACGCATGGCAGCTGACCTAATGTTGAAATCAGATGAATGGGCAAAAGCTCCAAAATCAGTTACAATGATTACTCCACATAGAATACTGATTAGGAAAAGTACTGAAAATAAAATGAAGTACAGTGAAACGCCTGAGTTTTGTATGATAGAAAGTGAAGGATTTCGACATGAAAAATATAAAAAATAAATTTTCAAAAATTTATTTCACTATTTTAGAACTTCTTATTGTGATTGCTGTTATGGTTATTCTTGCCGGTCTGCTTCTTCCAGCCTTGAACAAAGCAAAGGAACAGGTAAGAAGAATTTCCTGTACAAATAATCTTTCCCAGATTGGAAACGGATTCCTGTCCTATACCTTGGACAACTATGATCATATGCCTCCATACAGAGATTACGGCGATTCTGAAAAATACTGGTTTGGCGGCAGGCCCAGTTCAGGTTTAATTGCTGAATATTTGGGCAAGAATGATGCATACGGCATCGGATTTATCGGCATGAATGTAGGGAAAATGAGGCGTGATAAATTTGCCTGTCTTTCGGAACCTGCTCCTTCCGGCAATACTCAGATTTATACCTATGGATATAATCAGTCGGTATACAAAACCTCCAAGAAAATAACTATCTTCCCCAACCCATCAATAACCTGTTTACTGACTGAAACTCTTAATACAATATCTTGCTATTATACCACTTCCGGATACTATCCTATGAAATTCAGACATGCAAATGGGGCAAATGTACTATTTTGCGATAGCCATGTGTCATGGGAAAAAATGATTGAAATACCAGACCAAACCATTGATACAACCGCCGCTTCTAATCCTTTTTGGAGACCTTAATAAAAATAATATATAAGGAATAAAATTATGTTTTTGAAATGGAACAAACTTGTTATTTTCGGTCTGCTGGCGTTTTTATCATCGTCTCGAATTATGGCTGATGAATTCGAACCCGGAGGCGTAAGTTTTGATTTTCAGAAAATTTCCGACCAGCGTTTCAAAAACAAACCGAAAAATATAGGAGAAAATTTAGTAACCAATGCTGATTTTTCGATGGAAAAGTCAGAACATCTCTATGGAAACTGGGCAGGTCATACAGGGGTACATCTCCGTGACACCGTCTTGGGCGCCAAATTACGGGAAACGATAGAGGGTTTAGTTATTTATAAGATAGTCGATTTACCAGAAGGAGGCAGAGCTGCTTATATCAAAAAACCTCTGGAACTGGAAAATATATGCGCGGAAAATACGGTCAGTGTTTCGGGCAAGTGGGCGCAACTTATTAAAATGCCGGATACGACAGGTGGGTGTTACAGTGTCAATTTCAAGTACAAGGGAGCAGTTTTCGGTAAGTTCTATACGAGCTGTTACCTGATTGTAACGTTCAGGGATAACTCCGGAAAGACTCCAACAAGAGGCATTGGAACAGGGAAGCCCAAGATTATCAAATATTCCAGACCCAAACAGGACTGGCAAACATTTACTGCTGATTTTGAGATCCCTGTAAATACATCATGGCTTGAATTGATTCTGCGTATTGATGGAACAGGTGAAATATATTTTTCTGATGTTCAGTTGCAGAAAAATATTCAGGATATGCCACTTTCGATATGCCTCGCACCAATGAGTTTTATGGACAACACTTTTTGCCTTTCGCAAAATGACCCCGCTATCATGGTTTTTGCCTGGCGCAGAAATCTGCCTAAAGACAAGATCGAACTCAAACAACCCGTACTTTATGTTGAGTTGCCTGAATCTGTACAGGTAAAAGCCGCGAGGGATGGATTAAAGCTGATTTCATCGGAGCCAAAAACTGTTGGCGGCAAGGCTTACAAGCTGCACAAAATAGATCTCAGTTCTGTTCGTGAAAGACCGCTGCAGATTGAGGATTATGATACATATCTGGTACATTCACTTCTTGTTTTCACAAGTGATGCACCGAGTACTGTACTGCCGAATGGGTTTTGCTGGGTTTCCGATGGTGGCAAACAACTCACGAACAAGGAAAGTTTCCAACTGAAAGTCATTCCGCAGATAAAGCTTTCCGCAAAATCGGATATCTTCATGAATGGTTTTTTCACTAACGGGTCTTATATGAATTTTTCAGGTACTGAAAATAAAGAGCTTCTTGGCCGTTTTATCGGAAATATGGGAACTGCTTGGATTGTTCTTGGAAAGTGTGACCCTGAAATGATGGGAGTTTACCGCCGCAACGGCATAAAAATAATTACTCCCCAATTATTTCTGGTTGCTAATGGCTATCGAATAGGGCCGAAGAATAAACCTGAATATGCCCAATTCAAGCCACTTGGCAAAAGCAAAAATGCAAACCTCATCAACGGTACCTGTCCTGTGGCAATTTATACTGAAAGCGAATATTTCAAAAAATCAGTATTGCCTTATTTGGAAAGCAACCTTAAAGGCTTTGACGGGTTATGGGCAAACTGGGAACCCTATATGTTCAACGGTATGGGTTGCTTTTGCGACAATTGCCGCGATGAGTTCATCAAATACAGCAAACTGCCGCCCGAAGAAGTGAAAGCCACATGGCCCAATGAAATGACCATAGGCAAAAAGTATTATGACATATGCACCAGGTTCAGAAGTTATCAGCATGCCCTATTGGTCAAGACTATTGACAGAGCCGTGAATTCGGTTACCACAGGGAAAGCAGGTTTTATTCCGGGTGTGGCATGGTGTATAATGACAGATTCCAAAAACGGACGCGCGTTTTGCAAAGAACACGACCCCTTGGATTATGCGAGTTCTTTCAAATATATTAATCCTTGGGGGCCTTATTCATTTTGGCTTTCCCAAAAACCATATTCTTATACCAAAGGTTTCAATCTGTATACTTTTGTTGTAGCGCAAAAAGTTCGTGAGTTTACCGATAAAAACTTTATTGGTTCCGACAAGCCGAAATTACAGGCGCTCCCACATGGTATCCAAGGGGATTTCTGGGTGACCCAGCCCGAATCTATCACCATGGACATAATCAGTTTTTTTCTGAATCGATTTGATGCATCAACCACATATACCTTCCCACGCGGCTACGACAATCGTTACTGGGCGGCCCAGGCCGAAGCCTCCCGGTTGATTGCGGAATACGAAAAGTATGTGTTTAAAGGAAATTGTTTTGACGGGTTTGCATCGTTGCCTGTAACTCCTTATCCGGCACCTGTGAAAAAAGTACAGCAGAAATTCTTTCCAGAAATGCATCCGGTTGATATGCTTCAGGCCACGGGCTTTAAACTTGACGGAAAATATCTTGCCGCCGTCGGGAATTTCTGGGAAAAAGGCGATGTGTTTTTCAAACTCTCCGTCAAGGGACTTGATAAAGATATCCGTTATGTTTTAGTCCAGCCGGATAAAAAACGCTATTTTGCCGGAGAAAAAAGTGCTTATTTTACAGGCGACGAACTGGAAAAAGGCGTTCTCCTGCATGCCGGGGCTCTGCGCTGGGTATTCTTTGTGATCAAGCCTTTCAAAGAAAAAACTGACTACGGCAGAAAAATCACTCTGTCCGATGTAACTGCGGCGATGGAGAGACACCTGCCGGAAATAACAAAAGCCGCCGATATTGAAAAAAAGAATGACGCGGCGGAAGAAGCTGAAAATCAGAAATCAGAACTTAAACCGCTTTCAAACGGAAAACTTTCATGTACTCCTGTCAATGGAAATGAAGGAGAACAGCAGTTGAAATTCACCTCCGGTGATAACGAGCTTCTGTTAGGTCTGAACGGCATGTGTATAAAGAGCTGGAAAATCAATAAGAACGAGTTTGTTTTCAGTGATAACGGCAAACTCGGACTTGGCTTACCGGCTTTCTGGCAGCCTCCCGCAATGATTATGGCGCCGTACCATGTGAAAAAATTTGAAACAGTCGGAACAGGAATAATGATTGTCGCGGAACGCCCCGTAACTGTTAAAGAATCAGCTCCTCTGGAATACATTACCGTGCGCCAGAAAATTGGAATTAATTCCGACTGTTCGGCGGTCAGGATTGAAACTGAACTGCTGAATACCAGTTCTGATGAAACAGGGCCTCGCGATATCACCGTTGGTTTCCGATATCACAATATACCGTTGTGGATCGGGGACGGCGGGTCTGTCGTCATGAAGAATAACGGAAAAGAGTTTGTTTTCAAACGGAAATTCGAGCGCATACTTTTTGCAATGCCTCAGGCGGCGGCAAGTGCGGAAAAAATAAAAAAACTTTTTGAAGTTGGGAATCCTGAAATCGGAATAACGGAACCCGAAGCCGTATTTGTTTCAAAGGACAACAAAACTGCTGTCAAGATGAAACTGACTCCAGCATCAGCATTTGCAGGTTTTGCCGTATGGGATACGCCGACTCTTAAATCACCGACCTTTGAAGCGTTTTTCACGCCTGTTACAATCAAATCACAGCAGTCGGCAAAATTTTCAATGTCTCTTATGCAGGAGAACTGACAGTTTCTCAATCATTAATCCTTAGATAAAGAGGAAGAAAATCCACAAAAATATGTTATTGTGGTTGCATTTCCTTAAATAATATGGTATTATAGTACTACAATGCCTTTTATTAAAGGAACAGGATATGAAAAGAAAAATAATAGTGATAGACAAAGATAAGTGTAATGGTTGCGGACATTGCGTATCGGCTTGCGCAGAAGGGGCCCTTCAGATAGTGGACGGAAAGGCTAAACTCATTTCGGAAATATATTGCGACGGGCTTGGGGCGTGTATTGGGAAATGTCCTCAGGACGCCATAAGAATAGAGGAACGCGAAGCGAAAGCTTTTGATGAGGAAGCAGTTAAGACTAAATCCATGAAAAACACCGGAAATGAAATGGCAGGCCATAAGCATGATACCGGATGTCCCGGGATGCGTTCATTTTCCATCAAGAGGGAAAAAAGCGCGGAGTGTGTTTCTCATCATGAAAAATCTGTTTCAGAATTAACTCAATGGCCGGTACAGCTTCACCTTGTTCCGGTCAATGCCCCATACTGGGATGGCGCCGAGCTGTTATTGTCAGCGGACTGTGTGCCTTTCGCTTATGCGGGTTTTCACTCTGAACTTCTGAAAGGGAAAAAGGTGATAAACGCCTGTCCGAAACTCGACGATACGGCCCCCTACCTTGGGAAGCTCACCGCCATTCTGAAGGAAAACAATATCAAGAGCGTAACAGTGGCCCACATGGAAGTTCCCTGCTGTTCGGGAATAGTCAGACTGGCGGAAAACGCACTTGAAAACTGCGGCAGAAAAATCCCTTTTCACACAATCAAAATCGGAATTAACGGTAAAGTATTAAACGGAAACTCACAGGAAGCAGAAATATGAAAAAAACAACATGCGTAATCGAAAAGGGCAAGGCATTCAATCTGAAATCCCTGGCGGTTTATTCAGAAGCTTCAATCGTAAGCAGAACTCTGGCGGAAAATCCTTCCGGGACTATCACTTTATTTGCGTTTGACGAGGGACAGGGCCTCAGTGAACACACTGCTCCTTACGATGCCATAGTACAGGTAATCGAGGGCAAAGTCGAAATAAGCATAGCCAATAAATCCCACGTGTTGAAAGAAGGGGATATCATTGTCATGCCGGCGAACATTCCACATAAACTCAGGGCTGTTGAAAAATTTAAAATGCTCCTGAGCATGATAAAGGCATGATAAGATTTCAGGTCCGGGCTTTAGCTCCCTGAGAAGAATTGTCAGGCACTTCTTTTTCAAACCAGACGGCAATTGTTCCCGCGGCATCTTTCTTTTTATAAACTTGTATATGACGTCAGGTACTGAAAACTGAGTTTCAGAAAAGGGTATCTCCCTGTCCGGTATCCGCCGGATCTTCTTCATCTTCCGCCTGTGGCGACATGGCAGAATGTTTCCCGGATGATGGGTCGAAGTTTTTCCATTCGCCGCCTTCGCTGTTTTCTTTTACGAGGATTTCTATTTTCTTTTCGAGGGCCTTGAGCTTTTTGCCGCATATCGAAGATAGAGCATTGCCTTCTTCATAGTACTTTATCATCTGGTCAAGCGGCAGATTGCCGTCTTCCATTTTAGCTACAATGGCTTCAAGTTTCTCAAGGGCTTCCTCAAAGGAGAGCTGCCCCGGTTCCTGATTTTCATTTTTTTTCATGTGATAAAATCCTCAAAGTTTCATGAACATTTTAAAATAAATGCTATTTTAAAACGAACAAGCTTCAATAGCGATATTTCATAAAATACAGGGAAAATTATGGATTCATATCTGATTACAGGCGGCGGCAGGAGCGGAAAAAGCCGTTACGCTCTGACTCTGGCGAAAAGTGCCCGAGCTCCTTTTTATATAGCCACAGGCTGGGCGGGGGATGAAGAAATGACGCAGAGAATTGAAAAGCACAAACAGGAGCGCGGCCCTCACTGGACAACCATTGAGGAACGTTTTGAGCTTGCCGAAGCTGTTTTAAGCGCCAGAAAACAGAGGGCTGATTTCATTGTTGTCGATTGTCTCACTCTCTGGGTTTCCAATATGCTTTTCGACAAAAAAGACGAGTTTGAGCACAAGTTTCAGAAGCTCATATCGACAATTCCTGTAATTGAAGCGCCGCTTGTTTTCGTCAGCAATGAAGTCGGTAGCGGCATTGTTCCCGGCGACCCGGTGAGCCGCGAATTCCGGGACTTGGCAGGCTTTGTGAACCAGCGGATTGCCGCCGCCGTGAAAAATGTAATTTTGACAGTTGCCGGGATTCCACTTAAAATCAAACCTCAATAACGAAGGACAATTAAAATGTCAAAGACTGATATTTTCAAAGTTATTTCTCAAATAGTTCCCGCGGACATAAAAACAGCGGAACTGGCCCGCAGAAGACTGGACTCCCTTACCAAACCACAGGGAAGCCTGGGAATGCTTGAGGAATGCGCCGTCAAATACGCGGCCGCGCGCAGAGACGTTTTTGCAAAAATATCAGCTCCCGCGATCCTTACTTTTGCCGGAGACCACGGAATAGCGGAAGAAGGAGTAAGCGCTTTTCCTCAGGAAGTAACTCCTCAGATGGTGGCGAATTTCGCGAACGGCGGCGCCGCAATCAATGTCCTGACAAAACATGCCGGCGTCATTCTCAAAGTGATTGATATAGGCGTGGCTTTTCCCTGTGATTTTCCGGGAGTTATTTCCAGAAAAGTGGCAAAGGGAACAAAGAATTTTGTCAAGGGGCCCGCCATGTCATTGGAAGAAACTGAAAGAGCTCTGGCAATCGGAATGGAAGAGGCTGAAAAAGTAATAAAAGCCGGTTCGACCATCATCGGCACCGGGGATATGGGCATAGCAAATACCACCCCTTCAACCGCGCTGTATTCCGTCTTCCTGAAAATAGCTCCCGGACAAATTACAGGCCGCGGCACGGGAATTGACGATAAACGCCTGGAACATAAAATCAGGACAATTGAAAAAGCGATTGAAGTGAATAAAAAACATCTGGACAGTCCGTTGAATACGCTGGCCGCTCTGGGCGGTTTTGAAATCGCCGGGATATGCGGTGCCATACTGGCGGCGGCGGCAAACAAAGTGCCTGTCGCTGTTGACGGCTTCATATCCGGAGCGGCGGCTGTTACCGCGATACAATTCAATAAAAATGTCATAGATTATTGTTTTTTCAGTCATATTTCAGCAGAAGCCGGACATAAAAATATTCTGAAATCACTTGGTGTTAAAGCACTCCTTGATCTTGATTTGAGACTTGGCGAAGGCACCGGGGCCGCATTGGCATTTCACATCATTGAAGCCGGAGTTAAAATCATGCAGGAAATGGCTACTTTCGAGGAAGCCGGGGTTTCAAACAAATAGTTTCAGCCTGTATAACGCAGATTGGAAATGAAATAGCCTATCGCCGCAAAAAGGGCGGCTACGATGGGAGTCGCTATCCAGCCAGCGGAAATGCCCAGAAGCATTTTGTAATTGACCGTATGCACGCCTTTTATCAGGCCTATTCCCAGAACAGCCCCCACAACAGCCTGTGAAGTCGAAACAGGCACGCCTACCATGGCGTATATATGCACTGTAACAGCCTGTGAAAGTACACAAATGAAAGCCGTGAACGAATTAAGCTTTATAATTCCTCTTCCTACAGTCATCATTACAGGCTTGCTGAAGGTAAGCACCCCCGCGGCGATTGTAAAAGCCCCGAAAACGGCGGCCTGTTTCACTGAAAGCATTCCACCGCTGACGAAAACGGCGGAAACATTGGCGACATTGTTTGCTCCGAGCGCGTACGCCCCATAACATCCGCAGACAATCAGCAGCATCGACATGAAAGGGTCATATACGAAAACAGAAGGATTCCATTTCCCAAGTATTTTTTTGAAGATCCAGTAAAATATGACTGTGAATAAAATCGCTCCGACGGGAGTGCCTATCCAGCACGCGACAACCTTTCCAAGTCCGGAAAAATTCACATCGCGCCTCATGAAGCCGACGCCTATAATAGCGCCGACAACCGCCTGGGAAGTGGAAACCGGGAGTTTCATTATCGTCAGCACCACTATGGTAAGGGCCGCGGAAAAGGAAGCTATCATAGCTATTTGTGCGGCTTTATCGATGGGATTTTTACTTCCATTCTGCGATAATTCGATTTTAATCGAACTGGAAACGTTGTTTCTGGTCAAGTCTTTGCTCAGGGTTTCAATGCCTGCCTGCCCCTGCATGATGGCCCCGAGAATCACAAATAACGCAGTGAGGACTACCGCAAGGCTGTACTTTACCATACGCGAACTTACGGCGGTACCGAAAACATTGGCGGAATCATTTGCGCCGAGGCCCCAGCCGAGAAGAAAACCGCCTGAATATTGTATCCAAGTCCACATTATAATATCCAAAAAGAGTTAAGAGTTAAATCACCTTGAGATACAGTTTTTATTCATTTTCCAAAAGTGACTCCGTCAGAGCTGACGTTTGACGCTGCAGATCATAAGATGATCAAGCGTAGTCTTACAGAGATCGCAAATCTCGCCGAGATTGACCACAATTTCCTTCTGAAGAATTTTATCTCCTGTATTCAGGTCGGAGGAAAAAATATTTGATATCATTTTTCTTTCAAGGTCATCGCCGAGATTCTCGTTTTTGTCAACCATGGCATTGAATGCCTTGACCATATCTCTTTTTCCAAAACAGTTGCGGGTGGCTTCGACAGTCTGCCCGAAAGTTTCCCGGGAAACAGCGAGAAGCTCCAGAATCATTCCGCTTATCTGAGGAAACAGTTTGGTTTTCTGGTCCTGAAATATGTTTACGATGGCTTCAGCGTGATTTGGGATTTTATCGATAGTTTCGATAATAATAAGGAGATCTTCCCTGGTTTCCGGTAAAAGGGATTTTTCATACATGAAAGTTTCGATTTCACGCCTTATATCGTCAGCGGCGGCCTCGTTCTGTTGTGTTTTCTTTGCCATCACACAGAAATGCTCATCAACACCGTGCGCCACAAAATACTCAACAGCTTCGTTAAAAACCTCAACCGTTTTCAATGCCAATCCCAGATATTCTTCCAATTTTGCGAAAAGCTCTTTATTCCTTGAAAAAATAAACATTAAATCTCCTATTGTGGTCTGAGTATTATAGCGCCGAGCCAGGGCAGTTTAAGTTTTACATGATATGGCCTGTTGTGAAAACAGCCCTCGCAAGTCTGTATTTCACCACCGTTTAAAATTCCGGAACCGCCGTATCTCTGATTATCGGTGTTGAAAATTTCAACCCATTTGCCGCCGAAAGGCATTCCTATCGTGTAATTATCCCTCACTAGCGGAGTAAGGTTCATGACAACCACGTAAGGTGTTGACCTGCGCTTGTCCCAGCGGATAAAGGAATAAACCGACTGCTGATAATCGCTGCAGTCAATCCATTCAAAACCGCCGGGAGTGAAATCATCTTCCCAGAGCGAAGGACTGGCCTTGTAGAGGCCGTTCAGGTCTTTAATCATGGTCTGAAGCGATTTGTGAGCGGGGAAATCAAGGATGTTCCAGTCCAGCCCTCGTTTGCTGTACCATTCATTCCACTGTCCTATCTCACCACCCATGAAAAGGAGTTTTTTGCCGGGATGAGTAATCATATATACGAAAAGTGAACGGAGATTAGCGAATTTCTGAGCATAATCACCGGGCATTTTGTCTATGAGAGAATGTTTGCCGTGAACGACTTCGTCATGGCTCAGGGGAAGTATGAAATTTTCAGTGAAGGCATAGAGCATCGAAAATGTAAGCTTGTTGTGTTCATAACTCCGGTAAACCGGGTCTTTGGAGAAATACTCCAGAGTATCATGCATCCAGCCCATGTTCCATTTGTTTGAGAAGCCGAGCCCGCCGAGATAAACAGGACGCGAAACCATGGGCCATGCAGTGGATTCTTCGGCTATCATCAGAGAACCCGGGTAAAGCTCATGAGTGAGCTCATTTAATCTTTTCAGGAATGAGATGGCGTCAAGGTTTTCATTTCCGCCGTACTTATTGGGTATCCATTCCCCGTTTTCCCTGGAGTAATCCAGATAAAGCATTGAGGCCACAGCGTCAACCCTCAGTCCGTCTATATGAAAGCGGTCAAGCCAGTAAAGGGCATTTCCCATAAGGAAATTTCTGACTTCACAGCGTCCAAAGTTGAAAATATAAGTGCCCCAGTCCTTGTGTTCGCCCTGTCTGGGGTCTTCATGCTCGTACAAGGCCGTGCCGTCAAAGCGTCCCAGCGAAAACGCGTCTTTAGGAAAATGCGCGGGAACCCAGTCAAGGAAAATGCCTATGCCGCGATTATGAAGGTAGTTCACAAAATACGCGAAATCCTCCGGAGTGCCGTACCTGGCGGTAGGCGCGTAAAAACCTGTTACCTGATAACCCCATGAAGGGTCAAAGGGATGTTCCGCGACAGGGAGCAGTTCAATATGGGTATAACCCATTTCATTGAGATAATCAGCAAGTACATGGGCGAGCTCCCTGTAATTATGGAAATCATCTTCATTATCCTGATCGATTTTTCTCATTTTCGGATGCTGCCATGAGGCAAGGTGCACTTCATATATATTGACCGGTGATTCGAGCCAGTTTTTATGTTTTCTGGCCTCCATCCATACGTGGTCACTCCATTTAAAAGAATGCTCTCTGTTTATTATCGCGGCAGTCCTGGGACGCAATTCTGTTTTGTTGGCATAGGGATCAAGCTTGAGTAAAATATTTCCGTGCCTGTCTTTTATTTCAAACTTGTATATTTCGCCTTCTTTCAGGGACGGTATGAAAAGTTCCCATATTCCTGATACTCCAATGAGCCGCATCATGTGCCGTCTGCCATCCCAGCAGTTGAAATCACCGACGACCGAAACCCTCTGAGCGTTCGGTGCCCATACCGTGAACAATGTGCCTTCAACACCTCCGAAATTCCGCAGATGAGAACCCATTATCTCATATATTTTGCGGTGTTCGCCCTCGTTGAAAAGATAGATATCCATTTCACCGATCCCTGGAAGAAAACAGTAGGGATCTTCGGAAAGAAATGTATTATTACTGTAACGTTTTTCGATTTTATAGGCAAAATGATTTTTTCTGCCATTGAATTTAATCGCGAAAAGACCTTCAGGATGAACTTTTTCCATCTCGTTTTTTGAATTATCGTCAAAGATAATAAAAATTTTTTCCGCGAAAGGATCATATACCCTTACGACTATTGAGCCGAGTTTTTCCACATAATGCATGCCGAGTATTGAATGAGGATCTGAATGGTTGCAATCAAGAAAACGTTCAAGGCTGGCGATGTCCGGAAAAAGTTCATGTTCTGGTATTTTGATTTTATTCTTTTTCATTATTTTTCTTTCCCGGTTATTATTTTCAGTGATGGCATCCGGCTATAATATAATCTTCATTACGGTAATTTCCTCTCTGAGTCTGAATAAAAGCGAAAGAGCTTTTATAAACCGCGGCGTTTTCTCATTATGCACATTTCATTGCAGCGCGGACAGCGGGTGATATTTTCGCCGTGTTTTATAAGGAAGGCAAAGTGGCAGTTGTCACAGTGGCAGAGCCTTTCCTTGGAGGAAAGCGTCCAGTCATAATTCTTGAGTCTCCATATTTCCCTGGCCCAAAGGATGGCAAGCGTAATCAGCCAGGCAAATAAATATATAATAAAAGCTGTAACGTAATCAATTGCTATCATTGGCATCCTTAACGATATTCCGCTGCCATTCAACGCTTATGCTGTATTGCCGGGCGGATTTGATCATTTTCATGTTCAGGTTCATGGCATCATAATATGCCATGAAGGAACGCATGGCCAGGCTGTCCAATTCAAACGCCCCGCATGAATCAGTCAGCTTGAGCCTTGGGATAAAGTCGTTATCGCTGAAAATGACGATGAATACAGTGTTGTTTTTAGGATTCAGAAGTTTTATTTTATCCCTGACCTGATCGTTTATCTGAATAATTTCCTTGATTTCCTTCCCGTAACTGTCAAAACAGAAAGGATATTCTTTTTTAAAAGCGGGAGCACTTTTTCCAGTACTGGAAATTCTGTCTCCCAAATATATTCCGGGATGGGAAACAGCGGACAGATCGCTGTCTTCATAAAGACCAAGCCTGTTGAAACTCTCCTCAAAACTTCCGCTGTAGTCGTCAGAAACAGACTGGTCCTTGAGAAGTTTCAGTGAGAATTTTTTTACATTGATGGAACTGAAACCGTAGTTTTCATTGGGCTTGGCAATCAGTGTGGGATCTCCGTATTCAAGGCAGTCAATGAGGTTTTTATTTCTTAAAGGGTCATCGCTGTTGAGGGAAAGCATTGAAATTGTCTGCCGCTCGGCAACTTTTTTTATTTCCGGAGGCTTGTACGTGGAGAAAAGGGAAAGAAGCAGGACATGGAATACAATAACAACAATCGCAGCCCCCGCGTATATGACGGCTTCATAAAGCTCCGCGCTCGCTGCGTGTCTTGGATTATTCATCAGACCCGGAATCCTTGAACTGAACATCTTTCTGTTTGGGCGGGGAAACGGTAGCTACGAAAACATTGAGTTTTGCCTCTTCGCAAAGGGCCATAAGCTTTGCCACTATGCCGAAAGGAGTTCTGTTGTCAGCCCTCAGTATTACAGTCCCCGTTTTGGATTTCGAACTTACCTCAGTAAGTTTTTCCTTGAGCAGGTCCCACGTGAAAAGAGGCTGGTCATTGAAGAAAATCTTGCTTTGCCTGTCAATGGTAATTACGTACTTCTCGACACCGAGAGGGCTTTGCGTGGAAATGGCCGGCAAATCCACCTTGATGCCGGAAACCTGGACAAAGGAACTGCTTATCATAAAAAAGAGAAGAAGCAGAAAAAGCACATCGATAACAGCGATAACGTTGGGGCTGCCTCTGAATATTTTAAGATTGCTTCTGATCTTAATTCTGCTGTCGTTCAGCATTTTCGGACTTCCTTTCAGGCTGGCGGTGTTTGAAGAAATAGATGATTTCCGAGGAGGCTTTTTCTATTTCCAGAGCGAAAGACTGAACCCTTGAAACCAGATAGTTGTAGGCGACATAACATGGTATCGCCACACAAAGTCCGGCGGCCGTAGTTATAAGCGCCATATTAATATCACCCGAAAGGTCGGCGGCCGAAAGATATATGCCCGCCTTGGTATGGATTTTCTGAAAAGCCCCCATCATGCCGAGCACAGTTCCGAGAAGTCCGAGAAGAGGGGCTATATAAGCTACTGTCGCAAGCAAGTTCAAACGTCTTTCAAGCCGCGGAACTTCAGTAAGGGCCGCGTCTTCTATGGCCTGCCTGATGTCCTCATCGCCTTTTTCATAAGCCAGAATAGCTGACATCAGCACCCTGGCAACGGGGCCCGGAGTATTATCACAGAGACTGATAGCCTCCACAATACCGTCTCTTTTCAAGACGTTTATAAGTCCGGTTACCAGTTCGCCGACATTAACCTGCTCTCTGTGAAAGTGAAACCACTTTTCCAGAAAAACAAACATAGCCACTATACTGCAAGCCAGTATGACCCACATTACGGGCCCTCCGTCAATCATCATCTGATAGAAAATCATAAGAATTTCCTTTTATATTTTATATTTTTTCCTGATATCATCCAGAATCTTTTTATAATCTTCAACAGGGCCGACATTCAAATCCATAAGTTTTCTGTAAATGTCGGCGGCGGCCTTGGCGTTTTCCGGAGTATTCCGTTTGATATAAATCGAAACAGCCGCCTGCGCTGCCTTAACGAGCCAGACAGGCTTGACATTCCGGCCTTCATCGACATCTATTTTATAACCATATATCAGCTCGTTATATTTCTCAAGAGCTTTATCCGAGTCTCCCATAAGTTCATAACTTCTCCCCATCTTGAAAATGGCCTGATTTCTCAGATCTCCTGATATCTTTTTATTTTTTATAACATGCTCATAACATGAAATTGCCTCTTCCAGATATTTTTTATCGAAAGCCTTGGAATAAAGGGAAAAATTGCAGTCCCCGACTCTGCCCCATACTGCCGTTTCCAATTCCGAACCGGGTCTTCTCTCGGAAGCTTTCTTGAAATACGTAATGGCGTTCAGGTAATCATTTTTTTCTGAATATACGTCACCGCAGAGAAACAATCCCTCGGAGACTATTTTATTGTCCGGATATTTCTCAAAAAGCTCGTTAAGATAATTCAGCGCCCTGTCGTTGGAATTGCTTTTGAAACAAATATACGCCCTGTCGTAAAGGGCCTGCGATATGGTTTCCCCGTCATCCTTATATTTCTCAATTATACTGCCCAGCACCGCGTCAGCCTTGTTATAAATCCTGTGAGCGCCGTAATAATCGGAAAGCCAGAAAAGGGCCGCCACGGTAAATTGAGATTTAGGATAACGTTCGGAAAGAATTTTCACATCCTCAACAGCCGCGTCAATATTTCCCTGAAAATAGCTCGAATAAAGCCGCTTGTAGAGGACATTGGCGGCAAGCGGATTATTCGGATAATTTTTCACAAATTCCGAGAAATGACTTATGGCCTGGACATAATCCTTCCTGTCATAGAGGATTTTCCCGGTTTCAAAAAGGGCAAGCGGCGCGAATTCATTGCTAGGATAATTCTTTGTGAAACCGGCAAATTCTTTCAATGCTTTATCCATGTTATTCTGTTTTTCCAGTATAAGGGCATGAAAATATATGCATTCCTTTTTTGTTTCGCCGGACGGAAATTCTTTCAGGATATGCTCTGAGACAGACAATGCTCTGCCGTAATCGGCACATTCAATCAGAGAGCGCATGGCCCAGTAAAGTGATTTTTCTTTCCATGCCCTGTACTTTTCCGAAACCATAATAAAGGCGTTTGCCGCTTCTTTGTATTTTCCCTCTGTGTAAAGCAGCCTGGCCAGTAAAAATTTACCCTCTCCCCTGACGTAATCGTCAGGAGCGTTTTCAAAGATGAAATTCAGCTTATTCTCTGCTTCTCTGTATTTTTTTTCGTCAATAAAAATATTCGCCGACTGTTTCGCGGCGTCAAGCCTGAACAGTATATCCGCTGAACTGTCGTCTGTTATAAGAGAATAAATTTTGAGCGCTTCTTTTTCCTTTTTCAGGTCCCAGAGAAGCTTTCCGGCCTGAAGACGTATGCTCTGAATATCTTCGGCATTTTCATAATATTCCATATAGCGTTTAGCGGCCGATACAGCGTCTTCCCTCTTGTCCACTAAGATATAGGCATTGATAATCATACGGAGCGACTGCTGTCTTTCCTCAGCGGCAGAAGCAAATATGAAAGCATCCTTAATATACGGTATGGCTTTCAGAGGGTCATTTTTGGCGATAAAAGATTTTGCGATAAAGATGTCAGTCATGTACATGAGCGGGTTGGGTCCCTCTTCCATGCTGCTTTTAATGTTATCATAAATGGGTTTAATTTCGGAAAGTTTTTCTTCTCTGGCGAGCATAAGTATTTTCAGTATTTTCGGGTCGGAATGGTCATTTTCAGTAGCCTTCGCCAGTGTATCAAGCTGTTTTTTAGCTTCCGTGAATTTGCCGGCCATAATCATGCAATATATTTTTTCTCTGAAGGCTATGATTTCCCATTTCGTTCCCTTGCCGCAAACCTGAAGGTCAGTGAAGGCTTTCTCAGACTCATTCCATTTTTTCAGTTTCATGTAGGAGAACCCGAGTCCCGTCAGGGCGCGGCAATAAATTTTATCCGTCGATTTCACTGAAAATTTCCGGGCAATATCCTCATATATTTTCACGGCTTCTTCGGATTTTGACTGTATGGCAAGGATATCGGCCTTAAAAAGCTCTTTCACGTTCTTATCAATTTCAGGAAATTTGACGGAAAATTCTTCAAGTTCTTTTGACGCTTTTTCATGATTTCCCGCCTTTATATACGCGGATATCAGGGAATCATAAGCTTCCTTCAGGGCCTCTTTATCGGCCTTGGCTTCTTCCTTGAAACGGCTGTAGAAATTTATTGCCTGCTCTATTGAGCCGTCATTCAGGGCGGCATCACCGAGTTTCCGGGATCTGTAATCGACGGCAACGTCAGCTTTCCCGGCCTCCTCCGCAAAAGACAGGAACGGAAAAAAGAAAGAAAAACAGAACAGGCATAAAATCAATCCGTAACGCAATATGATGCTTCTCATTTTTTTATCTGCATTCTGCATTCTATACTCTGCATTCCGCAAAAGGGCCGTCCACCCCTTCGCAAATGAAGTTGAGCGAAGACAATAAAAGCGACCTCGTCACTTTATTATTTAGCCGCCAGTTTTTCCTTTATTTTCTCAAGCAGTTTGTCCTGGAGCTCCTTGTTATTCTGGATATAAACCTTAGTCTGTTCTCTGCCCTGTCCAATCTGCTCGCCGTCCATTGAGAACCATGAGCCTTTTTTCTCAAGTATACCCATATCGGAAGCGACGTCAAGGATAGAGGCGGCCCTCGAAATGCCTTCATTGAAATTAATGTCAAATTCGGCGTTTCTGAATGGAGGCGCAAGTTTGTTTTTAACGACTTTGACCCTTGTACGGTGTCCTGTAACTTCGCCTGAAGGTTCTTTAATGGCTGTTATTTTGCGGATATCCATGCGGATGGAACAGTAGAATTTGAGGGCATTGCCGCCGGGGGTCGTTTCGGGATTGCCGAACATCACGCCGATTTTCTCGCGTATCTGATTGGTGAATATGCAACATGTGCGGCTTTTACTAATGGCACCGGTCAATTTTCTGAGGGCCTGCGACATAAGACGCGCCTGGAGGCCCATGTGTGAATCTCCCATCTGTCCTTCTATTTCAGCCCTCGGCACAAGCGCCGCTACTGAATCCAGTACAATTACGTCTATGGAATTACTCCTTACCAGAGTCTCAACTATATTCAGGGCATCCTCTCCGCAATCCGGCTGGGAAATAAGCAGGTTGTCTATGTTTACCCCTATTTTTTTTGCGTATTGAGGGTCCACCGCGTGTTCCGCGTCTATTATGGCGGCAGTTCCTCCCGCTTTCTGGGCGTTCGCTATCACATGGAGGCACAGAGTGGTTTTACCCGATGATTCAGGTCCGTAGATTTCTACTACTCTGCCTCTGGGAAGACCTCCTATGCCAAGAGCTATGTCCAAAGCCAGGGCCCCAGTGCTTATGGTCGGCACGTCAACGTGCATTTTTTCATCGCCCAGTTTCATTATCGCGCCCTTGCCGAATTCCTTTTCTATCTGGCTTATTACGGTCGCTATATTTTTATCTTTCGCGGCGGCAGAATTATCTGCGTTCTTATCTGCGTTTTTGGAAGTATTCTCAGCCATTTTTCTTTTCCTTCAAATTACTTTTTATTATATATCCAGATCTTTAACTCCGGCGGCATGTTTTTCTATATATTCACGCCTTGGCTCGACTACGTCACCCATGAGAAGCGTGAATATGCGTTCCGCCTCCACCGCGTCTTCCATGGAAACTTTAAGCATTTTACGTTTGACCGGGTCCATGGTTGTTTCCCAAAGCTGTTCGGCGTTCATTTCACCAAGACCTTTGTAGCGCTGTATCTGCATTCCGTGTCTTCCGTTTTTCTTTATCTCCTCAAAAAGCCCCATCAGCGAATTAACCGAAGTTACCTTGTCCCCGTTTTTAATATTAAAAAGAGGATTCTCCCCGCTGTAAAGCTGTTTGAACTCAAAACCGTATTTCTTAATATCGCCGGAAAGGTCTTCACAAGTTTTCGCCTCAAAAATATTGATTATATCTATCGCTGGGTTGATCCCTTTTTTCAGAACCTTTCCTTCCTGAGTATCAATTTCATCGGTTTCAAGCGCAAAACCCTCTTCGGACGGGGAAAGCCTTTCTTCCGTTTCCGCTATCATTGCGGCCTCCTCTTCATCTGAATAAGCGTATTTTTCAGTAATCGTACCATCGTTTTCACGGACGCTTATTTTGACTATCGGAAATTTGCCATCCTTCAACTGGGCAAAATATTTATCCGGCTCAATACCGTGCCTGTGCAGGCCAGCGGAAATCCTCTGGGTTCTTGTTACAAGGCCTATTATCTCATTAAGCGCTTCCTGGTCAAGTATTTTCCCGGGGATGCATTCTATTTCCAAATCCTCACAACCAAGTTCAATAAGGAAGCTGTCCAACTGCTCTTCGGTGTCAATGTAACGCTCCGTCTTTTTGCGCCTTACTTTGAAAAGCGGCGGCTTGGCTATGTAGATATAGCCAACGTCTATAAGCTGTTTCATCTGCCTGTAAAAGAACGTAAGCAGAAGCGTTCTTATATGAGAACCGTCAACGTCGGCGTCTGTCATTATTATCACTCTGTGATAACGTGATTTGGTGATATTGAAATCTTCTTCGCCTATGCCGCATCCGACCGCGGCGACCAGAGACTGTATTTCCTTGTTCTGGAGCACCTTGTCAATACTTGCCTTTTCGACATTTATGAGTTTGCCTCGTATCGGCAAAATAGCCTGGAATGAACTGTCTCTTCCCTGCTTGGCCGAACCGCCTGCCGAATCGCCCTCGACTATGTAAAGTTCACATTTTGACGGGTCTTTTTCAGAACAGTCGGAAAGCTTTCCGGGAAGAGAGAAACCTTCCAGCGCGCCTTTTCGCTGAACCAGTTCCCTGGCTTTTCTCGCGGCTTCGCGCGCCCTTGCCGCGGTAAGCGCCTTATTGATGATGCTCTTGGCTACCTGGGGGTTTTCCTCAAAATATTCCCCGAGCCCGTCGTTGATAATCGACTCGACTATGCCTCTGACATCGCTGTTTCCGAGTTTCGTCTTGGTTTGGCCCTCGAACTGCGGGTCTGAAAGCTTCACGCTGATTACGGCCGCAAGCCCTTCGCGCGTATCGCTTCCGGTCATGGATTTTTCATTTTTCAGCAGATTATTGTTTTTTGCATAGGTATTTACCGTTCTGGTCATGGCACCCTGGAAACCGGTAAGGTGCGTGCCGCCTTCTATCGTATTTATATTATTCGCGTAACTGAATATGTTTTCCGTGAACCCGTCATTGTACTGCATTGAGAGTTCCACGTCTATACCATCTCTCTCTCGGTGAAAGTAAATGACATTTTCATGCAGGACTATCTTATTGGTATTCAGATGCCTTACAAATTCACAGATACCGCCTTCGTAAAAGAAGCTCTCCTTCCGTTCCTGTCCTTCGCTCACTCTTTCATCGGTAAGCGTTATCGTCAGCCCCCTGTTGAGGAAAGCCAGTTCACGCAATCTGTTCGCGAGTATGTCCCAGACATAAACTGTTTCCGGAAATATTTGCCCGTCGGGCTTGAAGATTACAAGAGTGCCTGTTTCCGCGGAGGGATGGGTTTTGGTAAGAGGGCTTTTAGTAGCACCCCTTTCAAATTTTATATGATAGGCCGAACCGCCGCGGTGAACCTCGACTTCAAGCCATTCGCTCAGAGCGTTTACGCACGAAACACCTACGCCGTGAAGACCGCCCGAGACTTTATAAGATTCGTGATCAAATTTACCGCCCGCATGAAGTTTCGTCATGACGACTTCAATCGCGGGCATTCCCTCTCCCTCATGCATGTCAACTGGAATACCGCGACCGTTGTCTCTGACGGAAATACTGTTGTCATGCCTTATAATGACATCTACTTTGTTGGCATGTCCGGCAAGGGCCTCGTCAATACTATTGTCAACCACTTCATAGACAAGGTGATGCAAGCCGCGCTGGCCGGTATCGCCTATATACATGCTGGGTCTTTTTCTTACGGCTTCAAGGCCTTCCAGAACAGTTATTTTATCAGCATTATAGCTGCTGACTTTCGGAAGCTCGGGCCCGTTTGATGGTACAGTCTCATTTTCAGACATAAACTTATATACTCCTCGGATATGATAAATATCTATTGTTTAAGCACTTGGATTTATTCAAAAATTTCGCTTCATAAATCTGATAAAGATACATTGAATTATATGTTTTTTCAATCCTTTTTATTTATAATTTTCATATATAAACGCCGATTTGTCCCTTAATCCTGCAAACGACAGGTAAATACTGTATTTTCATCTTTTCCCTCCCAACCTGTATTCCGTAGGTGTTTTTCCGTTGAATTTCCTGAATACTTTCTCAAAATAGTTCGCGTCGGAAAAACCTGAAAGCCCGCTTATCTGCTTTATTGAAAGTTCCATGTCATTCAGAAGGGCTTTCGCCTTTTCCATTCTCAATGTCATGAGATATCCGGAAGGGGATGTTTTAATCCGTTCCCTGAAAACCCGCGACAGGGAGACCCTGTGCACTCTCAGGCGCCTTGATATACTATCCACATTCGTTTCCGGGTCTGAAAATGAACTTCTCATAAGTACCAGCGCATCGTCAAAGAAATTCTGCTTTCTGCTCTTGAGTGTTTTATATTTGTGAGGATAATTGGCAGCCACGGCAAGTATTTTGTAAACTGTCGAACTTGCCATGCGCTGTGAATAGAGGCTTTTTTCCCTCATTTCATTTTCAAGCATAATAAAAAGGTCTTCCGGACATTTGCCCGAAAAATGCGGTATCCGGGAAATCTGGAAGGACTCCATCACTTCATTGGCGAGAGACCCGGCAAAAGTAAGCCAACGGTATTCCCAGCACGCACCGTTCGATTTAACATGTTGAAAATCGCCACCCAGATAATATGCCACGTAGCCTGGCCTGAAAGGGTATTCCTTCCCTTTGAGGTAAAA
>MHBF01000126.1:0-6974 GCA_001803225.1 Lentisphaerae bacterium GWF2_44_16
AAAACCATGGGAGGTTCTGCAAAGTGAGCAAAATAAATATAACTTTAAATGGAGAAAAACTTCAGGTCGAACAGGGAAAGACTATCCTTGAAATTGCCAAAGATAACGACATAAACATTCCGACTCTCTGCCATAACGAGAAAATATCGATCACTACGTCTTGTTTTGTATGCGTGGTTAAGGATTTGAAAACAGGAAAATTCATTCCTTCATGTTCGTCCCGTCCAGTCGAAGGTGCCGAGATTGACGCTTCTTCTGAGGAGGTTAAAGACATGAGGCGCACCGCTCTCAACCTGCTTCTATCTGAACACGAGGGCGATTGCGAAGCTCCCTGCACCATCGCCTGTCCCGCTCATGCCGCTGTGGAGGAATACGTCCGCGCCGGACGCAAAGGAGACTTTTATGAAGCGTTGAGGATTATAAAGGAACGCATTCCTCTTCCCATGAGCATAGGCCGGGTATGTCCCCGCTTCTGCGAAAAGGACTGCCGCAAGAACGTTACCGGCAAACCTGTCGCGATTAATGATTTCAAGCGCCTTGCCGCAGACCTTTACTACGACACATACAAAGAGGATTTGCCGCCCCTTACAGGTAAAAAAGTAGCCATTGTAGGCGCAGGTCCAGCCGGTCTTTCCACCGCTTTTTTTCTGCGCAGGCTTGGTATCGACACCGTTATTTTCGAGAAAATGCCCAAGCCCGGCGGCATGCTCCGTTACGGTATCCCCGAATACAGGCTCCCTAAAAAAATCCTCGACAGGGAAATCGCGCATTTCTATGAAATGGGCATTAAAATCGAATGCGATAAAAAACTCGGAAAAGATATTCAGCTTGATGAGCTGGCAAAGCAGTATGACGCCGTAGCCCTTACTATCGGATGCTGGAAGCCCAGCTCCATGAGGGTTGAAGGCGAAGAACTGGCGAAACAAGGAATTGAATGGCTGGAAAAACTTTCCCTGAATGACTGGAAAGGCCAAAACCCCGGCAAGACGATTGTCATAGGCGGCGGAAATACCGCGATGGATTGCCTCCGTACGTCCGTAAGACTTGGAAGCAGTGACGTTTCCTGTTATTACCGCCGGACGGAAGCCGAAATGCCCGCTGAAAAAATAGAAATACATGAGGCAAAGGAAGAGGGCGTCAAATTCTGTTTTCTTATTGCGCCTTTGAAACTCAGAAGAGAAAACGGCAAACTTATTCTGACCTGCCAGAAAATGGAACTCGGCGAACCCGATGCTTCCGGCAGACGGAAACCCGTTCCCGTCAATGGCTCTGAATATGATGTCGAAGCTGATACCGTGATTGCCGCGATAGGGCAGGGCACCGATGCCGCGCACGGCTTGAAAATTACAAAGAGGGGTGATATCGAAGTCTGCAATGAAACATATTGCGTGTCTGGAAATATGTTTGCCGCCGGCGATTGTGTAACCGGTGCCGCCACTGTCGTCGAAGGCGTTGCGGGAGGACGGAAAATAGCTATTGGCATTTCCGATTATCTCAGCGGTTCAAAGACAGTCGAACCGGAGCCGATAAATGTTTCCAGAGGCCACTGGCAGAGCCTGGCAAAGGACAGGCTTGTTTATCTGAAAGAAGTTTCAGAAGCCGAAAGGGTCAATCTGCATTTCGCAAACATTGAGGACAGAAAAAATACATTCAAGGAGGTTGCTTCTACTTTTTCAAAAGAGGAGATGATGAAGGAAGGAGAACGCTGTATCGAATGCAGCTGTACTGCCAAATCCGAATGCAAACTCAAGAAGTTTTCTGAAGAATACGGCTCCAGTCCTGATGCCATAAAAGGAGAAAAAAATCTTTCAGTCTCTTATGACAACAGGCATCCTGAGATTATACAGGACCGGATGAAGTGCATCAAATGCGGCGTCTGCATCAAGGTTTGCGGTGAGGTAGTCAATAAAAATCTTCTCAGTTTGAAAAACCGTGGTTTTTACAGCAAAGTCGAAACGGCTTTCGGCAAGCCTCTCCCTCTTTACTGCAAAGATTGCGGAGCGTGTATAGAAGAGTGTCCTGTAGGAGCACTCGATTGGAAGAACAAGAAGTAATCAGCCTTTTACTTCTTCAGCGGACGGATAACTGCTCTGAGCGCCTTGTGAACATACACTCAGGGCGGCTGCATGACAGGCTTTCTTTACTGCACTGGATGCAGTTTCTCCGTTTGCGTAGAAATATGCGAAGGTTCCGAGAAAACAGTCTCCTGCCCCTGTCGTATCAACGGCGTTCACCTTCTCCGCCGCCACAAAAAACTTTTCATTTTCAGAAAAATAAAAAGCCCCCTTCGTACCCAGCGTAATAAGTATCTCACGAGGTCCTTTGCATATAAGTTCTTTCGCCGCTTTTTCCGGATTCTGTGTTCCGGTCAATTGTTCCGTTTCTATTTCATTCAGACAAAGCAGAGTGCAGAGCGATAACATTTCGGACGGAATATTTTCAGGGCAGGGGGAGGGATTGAATATCGTCCTGACATTATTTTTTGCGGCTGTCCGCATTGCTTTGAGATTAATATCCAGCGGTATTTCCAGCTGGCAGATAAAAATATCGGATGAGGCAATTGTTTTTTCAGCCTTTGCAAACTCTTCGTCTGTGATTTCAGAGCATGCGCCTGGTATGACGACAATTGAATTGTTTCCGTCTTCCCCTACCATAATTGTGGCAATGCCTGAATGCGTTTTTTCCGAGATGTAAATGTGTTTATTGCTGATGCCCATGTCCAGCAGATTTTTCAGCATTGCCTTACCAAAAATATCATTGCCGATTTTAGTTATGAGAGAAACTTCAGCTCCGAGCTTTGCCGCCATTACAGCCTGATTTGCGCCTTTGCCGCCGCAGCTTGTATGGAATTTCAGGCCGTGTATGGTTTCTCCCGGTTTTGGATAAGTCCGTATATAATTTACCAGATCATAATTTGACGCGCCCAGCACTGATATCTTCGGTTTTCTCATGACTCACCTTTTTTATTTACTGTAGGTGAAAGAAGTCGCTTTACAAGATAATTTTCATAGCCATCCATGTCTGTCCATTCAATTGCAAACTGACAGGCTTTGGCTGTTTCATCAATAACGGTATAACCCTTTTTGTCAACACCTATATTCATATCTTTTATTGACAGAAATTCTCTGGAATACGCGAGATGCACCGCGACAGTGTCGAAAAGAATTGAACTTTCTGTCATATCTTTTTTTCCTGACCAGATTTCATAATTTTCTATGAGTGTTTTCAAAACAATGTCATCTGCCTCCCTTATGCTCTCATATAAGTTACCCTTCAATTTTATTCTGCCGCAAGTATCAAGGGGCGTGATGATAATATCTTTCCAGTTGGCTTCAAATATTTTCTGCGCGGCACTAATATCGCTGACAACATTATATTCCGGAATGACTTTATTCTCTTTTCTGTGGCTCCAGTGAATTGATCCGTGCATGCCGGCAAAAAAACATTTTTCCGCGATGCGCGGTTCTTTTTCAAGAGCGGCTGCAATATTTGTTCCCGGGCCGATACAGATAATTGTAACTGTTTCTTCTGCCGCCATTATAAATTCAATCATAGCGTCAATCCCGTTGCTGAAAACTTTGCCGCCATAGCTTTTTAAGTCGTAATCCTTAACCCAGTTCATCTGTCTTTTGTTTTCAGGTTTTTCGTAGTCCTGCGGTCCCAACGCGACCGCGACATCGGTCCTTCCCGCGATCTTAAGAAATTTTGCGACTATCCGTCCTCTGTATTCGGTGTCCTGATATGCTGTCGATACCATCCTTAGATCAAGTTCAGGGCTCTTCAAGGCCATTGCCAATGCCCATGTGTCGTCTATGTCGTCTCCTATGTCTGTGTCCAGTATTGTTATTTTTCTTTTGAGAGAATTTGTTTTCATTTGCTATAGCCCTTTCTTTTTTTGTTATATAGTATATTTTACGACATATAAAGGATTTCTCATATAGACATAAAAATAATTATATAGCACAAAACAATTATTATACGGTGCAATATGAAAAATATCAGAATACTGAACGCCAATTCTTTTTTGGGAAAAAACAATGTAATCACGCATGTCCACGAAGGCACTGAATTCATCCTTGTAACAAAAGGTAACTGTGGCATAGACGTAAAAGGCGTCCATTTGAAAGGCGCCCCGGATTCACTGTTTATAATTCCTCCTGAGACATTGCATAACCAGATAAATCATGCGCACACGATGACGAATTACATAAGCTTTAAGCTTTACGGAAAAAATCCTTTTAATAGACCCTGCGAGCTTTCACTTGCGGGCGATAAATGGCTTTCCCGCTGGATTACAGACATAGTGGAACTCTACAGGTTTTCGCATGAAGATGTTTCAGTGCAGACATGCAGTATTCTTCTCGCCATTATAGAACGACTGAAAACCCTTATTAAGAAACCTCTTTTTCTCGAAAGCATTCACCCTTCCATAATGAAGGCGGTTAAATTCATAGAGGAGGATATTTCCAGGGAACTTACTGTAAATGCCATAGCCAGCCGATGCGGGGTAAGCGCAAGCTACCTCAATATTCTTTTCAAAAAACATTTCGGTTATGGCCCTTTAAAATATCTTCAGTCTCTCAGAATGCGTTATGCCAGACGCCTTCTTACGGATCCCTACATGCCGATTAAGCAGATTGGCATTATGTGCGGCTATGATGACGTAAACTATTTCTGTCGCCTTTTCAGAAAAAACAACAACATAAGTCCCGGTCAATTTCGCTTGCAAAGCTTTAGCAAGCAAAAACAGACAAGGGAAAATTAAACGTTTTTCCACGTTTGCCGGACGTTTATAACTCATTCAGAAATGAGAAATCCAAATCTACAACCTGGCCTTTCTGCCATGACTCGACAGCTTTCCAACCGGTGATGTTTGCTATTGCTCCGCGAAGAACATCTGTCTCCGGAGGCTTCCCCGAAATAATGCATTTGCGAAAATATTCCTGTTGCTCATAATGTCCCTTGCTTATAGCGGGAAACTCTCCGAAATAATGCCCGGTTTTGCGTTGTTCTTCCGTTACTCCATCGCGCCATTTCCAGAGAACTTCGGCATATTTGCGTCCATTCATTTTTCCTTTTTTCCCGTTCCACATGTAGGGAAAAAGGGTTTTTCCCGAGTCATCTCCGCATCGCACTGCCCACATTTCGGCAAAGAAATCTCCTACTATGGTGCCGTAATTCGTGTTGATGTCAATTTTTTCCTTGGGATATCCGACCGTACCATTGTCACCTGCCATTATGTTGGAGAAAACATTATCAGGATATGTGAGTGTTATCATGTTATCGATATTACCGCCGCCTGTCATGTAAACTTTCACCGGAGCGCTTCTGGTAAGCCAGTTCAGGAGATCAAAGATGTGGGTTGTTTCATGGAGAACAGTGGATTCCTTTTTCACATAAACAGCGTGCTGATGTTCCGGTGGCCAGATATGACCTTCACCTACTATGCGGTAACTTATAAGAGTGTTTCCATTTTTCTGGCGTTCATATATGGGCCTTATGGCCTGCATCATAGGACTGTAGGGGCGATTGAAGCCGACAATAAAAGGCACTCCCGAATTTTTCATTATAGATACAGCTTTCAGTGTATCTTCATAGGTATAGGCAACAGGCTTCTCTACAAAAAGCGGTTTTTTGTATTTTACAGCCAGTTCCATCACGGGGAGGCGAAAGTCAGGTTTTGTCGCGCAGATCACCATTCCAATCTCAGGATCGCTGAAAATGCGTTCCATATCATTTGTTATAAATTTCGAATTATACTGTTCCTTTAATTTTTCAAGCGGTTCCTGTCTGAGATCGCAGAAGCCTATGATCTTCAGTTTGGGATTTCTTGCCGCGCAGGGAATATTGGAGCCGCAGCAATGCCCGCCGCAACCTATAAAACCGACACCCATACGTTTTTCTTTCATAAACAATATCTCTCCTTTTTTCGTTTAGATTTATAATTTATGGACCATATTCTCCATTCATGAACCATCGCCCGTCTGCGAACGCGAGCTTTACAATATCTTTGGGGTAATTATCCAAAAGTGGCCTACAGCTTTTGACAATACCTCCCTTTGTCAAAACATTGATTTTTGAGCTATGGCGATACTGCAGGAATGGTTCTCTGCCACTATACATATATGATCGTCCCGTGTTTGTTTCTCCTGTTCTGCCTTCAGAGTTCCATGCCGGAATGTATCCGTCAAACAGGAGTCCTGTGTCGGAGACTTTTGCATGCATATTTTTCCCCATCACACCGTCATAATTTTCAGCGACATAACGGTTCATTAAATAACCATTGCTTCTTCCAACGTTGGTATCGGCGTAATAGGGTGTTCCAGATGGACAGTGAAATACAGGAGGCCCCCACGTGGAGGATGCACCGCTATTACGGTAACCCACATAATCCGCTATCTGCCTGTCCCATAATACTTCCTGTGTGGCAAAAACGCATTGAGGCAGCCAGCCGTTGAAGTCATTAGAGTACCCTTCCATTCCCAGGAAAAGCTGTTTCATCCGGCTTACACAACTTATTTCCTTGGCTTTATCTTTGGCGTTCTTTAATCCGGGCATCAGGAGTGCCGCCAAGATTGCTATTATCGCTATCACAATGAGGAGCTCGACTAAAGTAAAAATATATTTTATGAAACGCATAAAACTATCCCCTGTTTTCTGTCTGAATCCGTCCGGCATTTTTTCCCGCGACGCGGCCCTTTGGATGGATTTTTCTGTTATTCTTACCTTTTTCATTTCTTTTCCTTTACGTGGAAGTTCCCCAGACTATTTTGGATTCAAATTCTATGAAATCAGTTTGCTCATCATATTTTTCATTCCAGTCAATCAGCAGGTCGACAGCAGTTTTCACCATTTCCTCCCATGGCATTTTCACTGTTGTCAAAGTCGGCAGTATGTAATCATTTAATATACTGTTTCCGTAACCGGCAATACGTATTTTTAATCCTGCTTCACGTACAACGCTCATCAGGATG
>MHBF01000126.1:6985-60741 GCA_001803225.1 Lentisphaerae bacterium GWF2_44_16
GTCATTATAGCATACAATAAGCTGAGGCAGCATGTTTTTTTTCAGTACCTGCCTAATAATTTTTCTGGCACGATCTGCATGGCTTCCGCAATCATCGGGTAAATAACGGATGAAATCGCAGTGTGCTTGTTTCCCTTTGCCATTATACAGATCAAGGACTGCTTTTCCGTGAGGGGCTGCTTCTTTTTTCGTGTAATGAGGGCCTACATAAAGGATATTGCGATAGTTTTTCTTCCATAGAGCTCTTGCAAATTTCATCCCCGCCTTGTATCCGTCAACGCCAATACAGACGTGAGAAGGCATTTTTTCTCTAGGTTTCCAGTTTATTGTGATTTTTGGGAAATCCATTGATTTCAGTTCTTCAAGAATGAGAGGGCCTGGAGGGTTGAGAAGAAGAAGTATGTCAAATTTACTGAGCATAAGACTTTCCTTTATGATGCTTTCCTCGTTTTCGTGGTTTGCCACAATCAAAAGCAGGTCTTTTTTGCAAAGGCTCAACTGATAGCTTATATAACTTAAAAGAGTTAAATGATGTATTGTAAGTTTATAGTCTTCTTTATAATATGCCATGACCGCAACCACATCTTTTTTCTGATTTGAAACTCGATTGGCGTAAACATTCGGCCTGAAATGCAGACGTTTAATAACTTTCGCAAGTTTTTCGCGCGTCGGTTTTCCCAGCTTTTCAGGCGCGTTGAAATAGCGGCTGACACTGCGCGGAGAGATTCCGGCATCTTTCGCTACGTCATATATAGTAATAGTTTTTGTGGTATTTTTCATGGACGCTTCTTTCTGTTTTATTTTCCGGCAAGCCACAAAATTGAATTTATCAGTCTCTTTCTGTCAAATTCGGTGATTACCGTATCTTCCTTGTCGGGGTATATAATAGTTCCATCATAAATCACTCTTCCGTTTCCAGCTTTTCCTGCGACAACGACGGCTTCTCCGTTCTTGTCTTTCATTATAATTGTTCCGTCTTTTCCAGGTGTTATGAGTATATGGTCGTCATAAACGTGGCTGTGTACTGAGCCTTCTTCATATCCCTTTATTGAGGGATGCGTTGCCGAGACAATATATTTATTGTTTTTCCATCCGCCGTAAGTTCCCTTTGCGCATATTTCGGGAAACACCGCTTTTTCTCCGAATTCACCTCTCAGATAAGCGCAGGCGTCATGATAAAATATAACTCCCCTGCCTCCGTCATTCACGAAGCGACTGATGGAATTGAAATAATCATCTTTGCCAGTGCTTGCGCCTAAAATACTCTGAGGAAAGATGAGGCAATCATATTCTGTGAGCTTTGAAATTGATAAATCTTTTATGTATTCAACCTGAAAATCTTTTTCTCCGTCCAATATTTCCTTTATTTTCAGATATCCGGAGCTTCTTCCTTTGTCTCCAGTGGCATTATAGATTGCGACTTTAATCTTCCCGTCTATGACACGGGGAGCAATGCTTATGGATTTTTCAGACGCTATTTTTTTTCCAAAATCAAGGATAGCCTTTTTGTATACTTCAATATCTTTCAGGTATGCATCTTTATTAACTGAACAAGTTTTGAGTTTTTTCGAATTTTCTATTTCTTTTTCAGCCTTCTTCATGAATTCAATAGCGGAATTTATAATTTTAAGCGCCCCGGGATTATCATTTTTATTTCTTAAATCTGACGCTGAAAGCAAGTAATATCTGAGGCCTGCTATTGTCTCAAGAAAGTTGATTTCCGCATAATAATCAGGAATGAAACGTTCAGACCAATCTTCATTTTTGAACGCATTCTCAGATGTTTCAATTCCCTCTATTGATTTACGCGCGCTTGACGCTGCCGTGAATTGTTCTTTCATCATTGACGTGCTCATTTCAAGATTCTCAAGACCGGCTGACCTCCTGGCCCTGTTTATTCTTGAAAGCACTTTGCCTGTGTCAGCGACAAGCAGGGGATTCAGGCCGCTGGTGAAAAGTCCGGCAAGTTTCACTCCGTTTTTTTCTCCCCATAGATTTTTACATATCGAGGGAACAATATTTTTAACTATAATTTCAGGTTCTTTATCATCCTTTAGGATATCGTAATATTCTCCGGAAGAAGCATGCGAATATATTCCGCCCCTATACTCTTCACAACCTGGAGTTTTTGTGTTCCAATAAAACTGTGCGTCAAGCAACTCCTGAACAGGATTGAAATTCTTATTTCCCGCGGTCAGAATTATCTGAGGTGTTCCTTGGAAGAAATTTGTTCCAACATATCTTACGGATGTGCAAAGATATCCAAGAAAGCCCGGATTAATATATTCGAAATAAATACACAGAGGCTGTCTTCCCTCGTTATATCCTTTCATTACCAGTTCAGTTGCGTCCCTTGTTCCAAGCCAAAGCACAACATAAGCATTCTTGGGAAGCAGAGGAGATAATTTCTTCTGATATCTAATAATATTTTTCTCCCATGTTTCTTTTGTAAGCGCCGGGTGTCCTTTTTTCATGGTTTCATAATCCCAATAGGACGCGCCATACGGGTACACTACAAGTTCCACGTCAACATCAGGAATATGTTCCCTGACTGTTTGGGCAACTATATTAAATATATTGGCGTCTGCTGTCGCTCTGTCATCACCAAAACGCTTTCTGCACTTATCGCATCGCAAACTCCATAATTCAGGGTCCAGTACCCCGCCTCCGTCAACAGCGTGAAGCATGAAAGAATTAGCGCCTACAGCTTTCATGTATTCGGCCAATCTCAACGCTCTTTTCTTAAGTATTTCATCTTCCGACCAGCAGAAATAATCCCCTTTTGCTTTAATTCTGTCCTTAAATATCTTATCATCATCAGGGTTTCCCGCTTTGCCTACGGAGAAAAGACTTTTACCCCATTCAGATGGAACAGGGAATGATATTTTCATGCCTCTGGCTTTTGCGTAAGCGCTGATTTTAAAAGAATCTGTCCGAGGAAGCTGTGCATCAAATTTTATATAATTGATTTTATGTCTGAAAAGCCAGTCGATATATTTTCTGTGAGCATCAAAAACAGTTTCGCCGTTATATGGCACAGGCTGTCGCCTGCCTACATGCCTGTATTGGAAATCAGGCCAATCCCTGATAGTACACGCGATAATGTAAATTCCTTTTTCATTGCTTTTTATAAGCGAACGAAATGTTATTGCCGCATACATCATTCCGATGCTGTCATGTCCCGCCAGAACAAATATATTTTGCTTTTCGTTAGTGACAAAATCAATTACATAACCTTGTGTTTGAGGGACATTCTGAATTTTTTCAGCGCCGAAACTGGAGAGAATATTTTTGTTTTTATCAAGACAGATAATTATAACAGAGGAAAACGAACTGCGCTGAGATGAGAATTCCTTTTCAGAAAAAACAGGCAGTTCAGCTCCGCCAAGTTCCCGTATTTTCATGTTTATCTCCGCCGCCGCAATCATGTATTGTTCCGTTTTGTCGGCGCATACTATTGCGCATTTGGAAATATCGACATTCGTGCCGGTTAATTTAATCTCCCGTGGAAAAGGAATTATATCAAATTTTTCATTATTGCTGTAAAGTGAAATTCCTGAAAGTCCAAGAAATAAGCTTATCATCAGCGCGCATGTATTGCTTTTCATTTCCATTCCTTTTTTATTTTTCAGTTGTTTTTACTACGAAAACATCATCATAAAGAAAAATGCCGCGGGCCTGTTTTTTCTCTTTAGTTTTTTTATCTATGTATGAAGAAACAGGCCTGAAGGTAATCCCCGCATACCTGAGTTTACCATTGAATTTAAAACGGTATTCACCTTCAGATAATACCCATTCTGAAACTTTTCCCGAAACAGGTTTTGACGTAATTGACATTTTCTTCTCTCCATCGACAACGCTTAACACAAAACATGTTTCACCGCCGAAATCTTCCAGTGACTTTATATATCCGCCAAAACGTATTGTTTCTCCTGCCGTAAATTCCATGTTCAAGGATTGACCTAATGGAATGAGTTCAGCTTTTTCATTATACCTTTCTATCTTCAGGCAATTTGCCCCGTTTCTTAAAAGATTTTTATCGTTACAGATAGAAAATTCCTGATCGGAATTAACACACTCTTTTATGTTCCAGTGAAGTGGCAGCGTTTTTCCGGTCAGTTCCTCAAAGCCGCAGTTTTTAATTTTATTATTTTCAGGAGATTGGGCAAATAACGGAAGAAAGGGGATGCTGATTATATATAAAGCAAGGAATTTTGAATCTGATATCTTCATATAGTTTCCCTTTTATCTGTATAAGGATATTATAAATGCCACCGGTGGCATTGTCAATAGCGGCAGGAATTTTTTTATGTTTTTTTAAAGAGGAAGTAATCGGTCAACCCGCCTTGTGTGAGGTTTCCAAAAGACGGATTTGACGAAGCAAATCCCTCCATGTCGAGCGTAAAAGAACGAAAATCGTGGAGGGCGGCGCGTTGTCGCCGCCGTATGCGGCAAGGCGGACTGACCTTGCAAGAGAAAGTTTCAGGGAAAGGCCCTGTATTAGCAGTTGGTTGCTATTCTGTTCAGCCTAGAGTTTTTTTAGCCAGAGTTCTATTTGTTTTTTTACTTGTCCAGGGCCGGTACCGCCATAAACTTCTCGTTTTGACACACTGCTTTCGGGAGAGAAGAGTTTCAGAAAGTCTTCAGACGCTTCCGGTATTGAGAGCTTCATTTCTTTCAGATTGAGTTTATTCAGGCTGCGTTTGTTTTCCCTGCACCATTTAACAAGAGAGCCTACTTTGTGGTGGGCTGTTCTGAATGGAACGCCTTTTTCAACGAGTTTTTCGGCGAGGTCGGTAGCCATGAGCGCGGGATCGGAAGCTGCTTCAAGCATTCTCTTTTTATTGAGTTCCATCGTTGCTATCATGGGCGGGAAGACACTGAGTATTTTATTGACCGTATCGATTGCGTCAAAGAGAGGTTCCTTGTCTTCCTGCAGATCCCTGTTGTATGTCATGGGCAGACCTTTGCACAAAGTCAGGAGAGCCATGAGGTCTCCGTAAACTCTTGCGGTTTTGCCGCGTGATATTTCGGCGACATCTGGATTTTTTTTCTGCGGCATAAGGCTTGAACCCGTGCAGAAGGCATCAGAAAGCTCAATAAAATTAAACTCCTGGGAACTCCATAGTATGATGTCTTCGGAGAAGCGTGAAATATGCATTGCGAAAATAGCGAGGTCGGAAAGGAATTCACAGGCAAAATCCCTGTCCGCCACACTGTCCATACTGTTGCCTGAGACGCTGTCGAATTTCAGTATTTTGCGCACTGTTTCTCTGTTGATAGGAAGGGTTGTTCCAGCTAAGGCGCCGGAACCGAGAGGTAAAACATTGATACGTTTCAGGCAGTCCAGCATTCTTGTTTTGTCACGTTTCAGCATTTCCACATAAGCCAGGAGATGATGCGCGAAGAGCACTGGCTGCGCGTGCTGGAGATGGGTGAAACCCGGCATTATTACATTTATATTTGCTTTTGCTTTTTTAACTAAAGTTTTCTGAAAAGCCTTTATGCCGGAACTTATTGATTTGATTTCATCCCTCAGGTAAAGGCGTATGTCAAGGCAGACCTGGTCATTGCGGCTTCTTGCGGTGTGGACGCGCGCGCCTTCATCGCCGAGGGCTTTTATAAGGGCGCTTTCAATGTGCATGTGTATGTCTTCGAGTTCCGTTGTGAATTTAAAGGAGCCGTCTTCTATTTTCTTTAATATTCTGTCGAGTTCAGAGCATATGGCTTTTGCCGTCTTTTCTGGAATGATGCGGCAGGAGGCCAGCATGGCGGCATGGGCCTTGCTTCCGGCTATATCGTATTTGTAAAGTCTTTTATCAAAAGAAACCGATTCCGTGAATTCCGCCACATCTTTATTGGTATCGGCACTGAAACGTCCACCCCAGAGAGCCATTTTTCACCTCATGAAAATTTATTCTTAGTAAAAGAGAGTTCAGTTTTTGATAAATTCAAGCAGGGGCATGGGATTGAAACAGTAAAATTCCGGTAGAATTCTATATTTTTGCTTCAGCGTCTTCCAGGCTGAAAGTCCTTTCTTTTTTTCTGTATTGACTCGGCGTGACCCCCAGGTTGCGTGACTTGAAAACCCTGAAAAAATAAGATGAATCGGAAAAACCAGATGTTCGCGCGATGTCTTCTGTCCTCAGAAAAGTTTCTTTCAGGAGATAACGCGCACAGTCCATTCTTTTCTCCATCAGGAGTTCGGAGAATGTTTTGTTGAAATGCTTCCTGAGCAATTGGCTTGTTCTTGAAAGGCCAAGATTCAGAAAAGAGGCAAGTTTTTCAAGAGACACGTCTTTTGCCGCAAATTCTTTTTCAAAAAAGAGCAGGATTTTTTTATCAGGGCCATAGGTGGACAGAGGTTGATTCTGGATAGCGACGGAATTTCCTATGTAAGCTGAGAGAAGTAGCGCGATGTTCAGAAGCTCCGAAAAACTTTCCACTTTAATTTTTTTAAGATTGGCAAGGGCCAGTTTCTCAAAATGCCCGGATTTGGCAGGCAGTGTTTTCTGACGCAGGATATCTGACCGGAAATAACAATCTCCGGGCGGATGAAAAGGTCCCGCAAACATGGCGCCGATAAGTTTAGTTCCGGAGAGCACGGGAACGCAGAGTTCCAGCACCCCGGCATGACATATTTTGAATACCGGTACCGGGTTTTCTGAAAAATGTTTGCGAAGAATTTCAGCGTCCATGGCGACGCATAATTTGAGATTTTTAATATTCCTGTGTTTCACATAGTCACAGAAAGGATTGAAATGCGATAAATATTCTCGCATACCCGGCTTGTCCCGAAAACTGCCGCTGTAGTCGTGAAGCGAGATACGACAGCCGAAGAGTTTCTCAAATGACTTTATGGCCTCTGTTATTTTCACGGGAAAGAGCTCCGCTTATTTATTTTCCTCGAGAAGAATTACCTGCATCTCGGGATGCGAGAGTTTGCGGTTGATTTCAAGAAGTTCCTTATATTCGTCCTGATTCAGATACATGGGAGAGAGTTTTATCTCACATGAAATTCCGAGTATTTTTCCCTGTTTATCATCTAAACCGATTTTGGAATCCAGTTTTATATATCCACTTCCTGATGGCGCTGTCCACTCAAATGATGAGGGGCAGATTTTTACATCCCTGATATTTTCTGGAAGGGATATATTGTAATTGAGCACCCTATTGACAGTTCGGTTTTTATAATACGGCAAATGCCTGTTTTCAACGCTGACCTTGATTATATTGCCTAGGATATCTCCGGGCAGTTTCAGGTACATGAAATTGTTTTCCCTCACGGCAAAATCAGGAACGGACGCGCATATTTGTTCAATTCCCGGATAGGAATTGAAGTCGGTAACGAGATTGCCCAGAGGTTTAGCGCTTTGGGATATTTCAGCAAGTGCCTCCTGGTAATATCTCTTCAATTTTTCCGGGAGCATTTCAGCAAAGCGTTTATGAAATTCGCCGTATTTTACTCCGCAATATAAATGTGTTTCTTTTATTTCAGCGTTGCCGTGACTGTCGAGTTTTATGTCGAATGTGAGTTCCGTTTTATTTTCCATTCCGGGAAGCGGAGTAATCTCCTCTATTTTTCCAGAGTCCAGCACCAGGGCCGGTTTGCCGCTGTGATAGGTCGCGCCCGCTTTTGAATACTGGTTGCTGTCATTGAGATATATGAAGCCTTCCTTTGTCTTTACGCGAAGAAGTACGGTATCAAAAACGAAAGGCTGGAGATAGTTTGTGAGGTTACTGAATACCGGTTTCAGATTGGGATAGTTTGACGCGATAACGAATTCGGGCCTGAAGCCTGTTTCGCGGAGCATCGAATAGAAGAGTACCGCGATGTCCTGGTTATTGCCGTATCTGTCAGCAAGGGTCTTGTCCGCGGGACTTATACAGCTCATGGGTAACTCATTGATGTCGGGGCCGGCTTCTCTGATGTTTTCAGCGATATAATTTCTGATGTTTATGATTTTCTGTTTTTCATCGCTTATATCTTTCGTGATTTCATGAGCGGTCTCGGCAGTTTTTTTCTGATCTGCAGACGCTCTTTTCAGGAGCTTATTTGTTAATTCCGCAAAAGTTATTACTTTTCCTGTTGATACAAAAACAGAGGGATTGAAGCTCCACCATGGCGGCATGTCATCTTCCATTTTGACGGCTTTCTGTTCACTGGCTGTCCATGTATATATGGTATTGCCGTCTTTTTTTTCTTTATTCGAATTGGATTTCATGCCCGGAGGAATATAAAAGGACGCTTCCAGTTTTTCCGGTATGAGGAGCCTGACTTTTTTTGATACGACAGGCTCTGAATAACGAAAATATTCGATGATGGAAAAGAATGGTTTATCTTTGAAAGATCTTTCTATGGTGTATTCGACTATGCTGCCGATGTCAACGCCGGGGAGACTGGCTACAAGTGTTTTGCCGGGCGGATAACGCGGAGCTGATGCCACCCATGCGGCATCCATTATGTTAAGCTCCTTTGAATCGAGTTGTTTTTTATTGCCTTTTGCGTCAGTTACTATGGCTTTTGATATATGTACGTTTTCCCATACGGGATTGTAGTTTATTTTTATTTCGGAATTTTTCTTTTTCCCTGAGAAAGTCAGTATCTGTTTTTTTACGCTGCGCCTGGAGTTCCAGGTATTTTGGTCTAAAACGGTGATTTCGATGTTTTCGTCAATTAATACAGCGTCAGTATCCTTGGCGCTGTAATCGGCTTTCTGCCGGGGATTGTCGAAAATCGCCATTCTCTTTTTATCATTCTCAATTTCACGCAGGGCTTTTTTCAGAGAGAGGTATTGCTCCGGGTTAAATTCAACAACTTTGATCAGAAATTCGCTTTGGCCTTTGATGGATTTATTGTACTGTTTTAGTTCCTCTTTCCAGAGGATTTCATCGCTGTTTATGTTTGTGAATTTGGGAAGAGAAAGCGCTTTTAATGAAGGATATTCAGTGTTAAGTTCAAAACTTTCCCTGACGCCGCAGGCGACATAGGTGAGAAACGGATAATTTCTTTTTTCGAGTCCAGTTTTGCCGATCAGGAAGTTTACGAGACCAAAGGAGAAGCCCAGCCATGGGGGTGAAAGCATTAATTCCGAATCGCCTCTGACGAGAAAATTATCAGCTGTATAACTGAACTTTATGGAAAGAGGTTTGGATATATCCATCATATCATCGGGAGTAAATTTTATATCCGCAAGTTTCGCTCCTGATATTATGTCTTTGAGTTTGCCTTCAAAGAAGAGCCTGCGTTCCTCCTGTTTCATCTTTGAAAAAAATCCCCTGTAGATACTGTCATTCATTCCCTCAAAGTTTAGGGTTGTTTCGGCGCTGAGCTTGTCATCCTGTCCGATTTTGCCTTTTGTTTCTATTATCATTAGATTCTTTTCGGCAGGTATGATTGGGGAGGTGCGGAGGACATCGCCTTCCGGCTTGGCCACCAGATAACTTTTATCGCAGAGGTCCGCTGGAAAGAGTTCCGTAGCGTTTTCATCAGTTGAATCCATCAGCATGTATGTGTCGTCATCGTTTTCCACACATGTGATGGCGTGATTGAAATAGGGATTGGGTACTTCCGCGTCTTTCTTCGGACCGACACTGATGAGGACAGGGTAGGCTGTAAAACCAGAGAGACGAAGCATTGCCGCAAGGAGTGCCGCCTTGTCCCTGCATACACCATATCTGTTCTCAAAGGTTATCTTCACATCATGCGGCTCATATCCGGGGGCGACGTCTTCAGTGGTTATACCCATATAGCGGATTTTCTGAGCGACAAATCGGAATATCGCCTCGATTTTTTTCTGTCTGTCCGTTATGCCTTTTGTAAGCTCCTTTACTTTTTCTTTCATTTCCGGTGTGGTCGCTTCCAGTCTGGGCTTGCATAGTTTCCAGTACCATTTGGAGAGATAATTCCAGTCCTGAATAGTGCTTACGAGAAGCCTCTGCACGACAGTCCAGTATGGAGGCATATTAGGCTCCTCGAAAAAGCGGGGAACATTTTCGACAGTCCACTTGTAGGATATTCTGCCATCTTTTTTCTCTGAAACGAATTTTACCTTATCCTTGACTTCATCTCTCAGTTTCATATTTACGAGAGGCAGTTTATCGGGACCCTCTATTTCGAGAACACTTTTTATGATGGGGCTCGCGCCTTGAAATACCGAATATTCGCTCCATGTATCGGGTACTCTGGTTTTGAATAAAGTTTCTTTGGTCACCGTATGAAGAGTATCGCCTATTTCAATTCCCGGCACTGAGACTTCCAGTAATTTGCTGTTGGGGTCATAGATGTTGCTGCTCATCTGATTGCGATCTGTCATTTCACGGGAATTTTTGTTCAGGTCTATTTCAACACAGCGTCCGTCCGGCTTGATTATCTCAACAAGTTCGATTTTTACTTTTGAATACTGGGCGGTGTATGATTGAGAAAATATTCTTTTTTCACGTTTTCCTTTTTCTGTGAGGACTTTTTCATAGGTGTCATATAATGTCTCAGATGTGCCATCCTGCTGGTAAACGATTTTCTGATAGTCGTCTGTGACTATTGTATCCGCGTCGGGAAATTGCGCGTGGGCGATCTGTTGAGAATGACGCACTGCCTCCGCTTTGGATATTATTCCCTGCGCGAAAAGGGCCTGTATGGAAAGTAAAAAGGATAAAGCGAAGGCTGGAAAAGAGAAAAAATTCTTATAGTAAAACATTATGATTTGTCCTTTCAAGGTTTATCCTTTTAAGATATCATCTGTTTTATACTTTTTAAAGGAGAAGAGCAAAGGCGGAATATTTATGTTTTCTTTTTCTTTTTTCTGAAGTCGCGGGGGGAAACGCCTGTTTCCATTTTGAAGCTTCTTGAGAATGTGTGCAGGTCTGGGAAATTGAGCGTATCGGATATCTGGCTTATGTTCATATCCGAGAATTTCAGCATGTCTGCCGCCTTGCGGATCCTGAGTTGCCTGACATATTCCATTGGCGTATGTCCGGTTTCCGCTCTGAATATCCTTGTGAAGTGGGTTACGGACATTTTGATGTGCTTTGCAACGTCATGTGGCGATATTTTTTCCAGGATTTTATTTTTGATATATACAATGGCGCTTTCAATTCTATGATCAGTTGCTTTTCCGGATGGCACGGGGACAGGGCCCTGTTCCTTCGCGATATTCAGAAGAAGCAGGTTTATGTAAGAAGCCATTATCTGCACGTCGGGTTCATTCTTTTCAGGGATATAATTCAGAATTTTCTCTATTATTCCTCCATAGAGTCCCAGATGAAGCACTGAAGGTTTTATATTCAGGAAAAGAGGATTTTCAGAATCAAATTTTATTGCATAGCATATATAGGGGCCCTGGGCCTTTATTTTGTGGGTAACATAAGGCGGGATAAGGATAATTTTTTTCTCATTTCTGATGTTTATTGTTTTATCCTCAAGCAGAAGTCCCACACTTTGAGAATCTTCATAGTAGTCAAACTGCCAGAAAGGATGCGAATGCCAGGGCGTATCGAAATCCCCTTCCGGCATCGGCGTTCTGTAATGAATTAATATCTTCATGGCGTTTTTTGTTAAAAAATGGTTTTTTATGCTAAATACAAAAAGAATTTGAACTGATATAATATACGCGTAACAGTTTTATATGTCAACTTTGTAAAAGTATTATAATCATAAATTGAAAGGCGGGATGACTGAATGAAAAGACTTGTCGCTCTAATCAAGGGAACCGGCGAAGTTGTGACCAGGGAAGAAAAAGTACCTGAACTGAAGATGAATGAAGTTCTGATAAAGGTACATGCTTCATTGATAAGCCCGGGAACGGAAATAGGAACGGTGAAAAATTTCAGGGCAAACCCTGATCCGAAAAAAGAGGCATTTGCTTTCGGTTATGCCAATTCAGGTGAAATAGTCAAAGTAAACGGCAACTGCAAAGGACTGAAGCCGGGAATGCGTGTCGCCGCGATGGGCGGAGGCGCGGCGCTGCACGCCAGCTATGCCTGCGTGCCTGTAAACCTTGTGGTGCCTATACCGGAAAATGTTACTTACGCACAGGCTTCATATGCGTGTTTGGGGGCGACGTCATTGCAGGCTGTCCGGAGGACGATTCCTCAACTCGGAGAATACGGCATAATTTTAGGTCTCGGCATTGTAGGCAATCTGGCGGCACAACTTTCCATGCTCAGCGGCTCAAGAGTTATCGGTTGGGAGGGCATTCCATCCCGCATTAAAACAGCCCGCAAATGCGGCATTGAAAACATAGCTGATTTCAAGAAAGTGGACACGGTGGAGGCTTCAAAAGCTTTTGCGGCCCCCTATGGAGCGGACTTTGCCATAATGGCTTTCGGCGGAGAAGCAACCGAGGCTTTCAACTCCGTTCTCAAGTGTATGAAAGTTTCGGCGGATGGTCATCAGATGGGCAGGATTATTCTTGTGGGCGGATGTAAAATATCCGTCGGCGGAGGCGCGGCTTCCGGTAATGTGGATATAAGAGCTTCTTCAAGGACTGGCGCGGGCTATCACGACTCGGCCTATGAATACGGCAAGGATTATCCGGACGCGTTTGTGCAGTTCACCACTCAGCGCAATCTGAGGGAAATAGTAAAGCTCATTTCGGAAAAGCGTCTTAAAGTTGATCCCATGACTACCCATGCCATGCCGTTGGAAAAAGCCAACGTTGCTGCTGATTTGCTGGTCGAGCATCCAGATAAGGCCTTGGGCATAATATTTGAAATGAAGCACAGGTAAGAAAGAAAATTCATGAAAATTAAAAAGAGACTTGAGGATTTGTGCGCCCTGGGGCCCCGTGCCCCGGGAAGCTGGGAGGAGCTGAAAGCCGCTGAATATATCAGGGACACTTTCATTGAATCGGGCATTGATGCCCGGATAGAGCCGTTTGAAAGCCCGTCGCATCTTGCGTTGCAGTCAACACTGAAAGAACTGGAAAGCGGCAAAGTTTTTGTCTCTCAGCCCGTTCAGTTTTCACCCGCCGGAAAAGTCGAGGGCAAACTTGTATATCTCGGCACGTGCGATAATCCTCTCTGTAATAATATTGATTTGGAGAAAAAAATAGGCATTCTCCTTCCTGATGGCGGAGGTATCCAGGAGAGAATTAATTTCATTCTGGATTTGGAAAAAAGAGGACTTGCCGGATTGATTGTAATATGTTCAACTATGGATTTCATAAACGGTAAGATTATCCGTTATCCTGAAATCAAACGTCTTCCTTCTGTCGCGGTTTCATGGCGAACAGCTTCTGAGTTGATGGCCCGGGAGGGAAAGATTGTCACTATGGAAGTGGAACATGATAAGCGTATGCGCAATGAGTCCCAGAATGTCGTTGTCAAAGTGCCTGGCGAGAGCAAATACTGGCTTACTGTTTCGGCGCATTATGATACGGCGGCATTCTGTCCGGGCGCGTCCGATGACGGCGGCGGCACTGCTGTCGTTATGGAGCTGGCTGAAACATTTGCGGGGAAAAAGCTTCCAGCCACTGTTTATTTTGTTTTTAACGGGAGTGAAGAGTATGGCGGTCTGGATATGGTCGGCGCTGGAAGCAAGGCTTTTTACAGAAAACATGCCCATGAAGTTGAGAATTGTATCGCGCATATAGATATCGATGATATAGGAAACCTGCTTGGCAGTTTTAATGTTTATACGGCAGGGCCCAGGCTGTTCATGGATGCGTGGAAGGAAATCCCGTCCCCTTTTAAATATAAGATCTGCGAAAAAACTCTGCCCTCATGCGATCATGGCGCTGCAATCATGTTCGGAATACCCTATGTGTGGCTTTCCGACCACTACGAGAAACGTCCTCAGTTCCACACCCCTGAAGATAAAATAGAATACGTTAATGTGCGGAAACTCGATGAGTATTTTGTTTACATAAAAGAACTCATTCTGAAATTTGCGTCCGCAAAACCTTTTTATCCTTATACAAAGGATGGCGATAGACTGATACGTCCTGCGTATCACAGTGACATCCCTGATATCCTTGAGATTACAAAACAGGCATTCGGGCCTGTCAGCACCGACAGAATGCGTCAGGATTTCTTCAAGGAAAAACTCGGCGGCAAGGAATGGCATGAATATAAAAATGGGGAAGTCGAAGCTTCTCTGAAAGCAAATATCTACAAGGCCGTTGTATGTGAAATAAATGGAAAAGTCACAGGTTACGCCACGGTTTTCTATGACACTGAACGCGGAATTGCCAACATAGGAAACAATGCCGTTTATCCTGAATATCAGGGCAGGGGAATAGGCAAGGCAATGCAGGCGGAAATAAAAAGAAGAATGCTTGAAGAGGGCTATTCAAAATTTACAGTAAGCACTTTGTCAAATGATATAGCCGCGCAGAAAATATATGAAAAGCTCGGTTATGAAAAATTTATTGAGGGCTTTCATTACCTCAAGGGACTCTGATAAGTCTCTACTGTGATGGCGCTTCCTGCCCATTTTTGCCGTTGGCGCCATTGCGGTAGAACCTGTTTTTCTGTATTGGAACGGCTTTGTCGGCTTTAAGTTTGTAACGGCGTTCTCCCAGAACCTCCTGGATTTTATGGAGAAGCGTTTCATCCACAGAAACCTTTGTTTTATCGGAGCTTTCCAGGTAGGCTATATCGCCGTTGGCGCATTTCACACAGAATATGACCCTGCTTTCTCCCGGGTGTTTTCCGCAGAGTTCCTTTATATCCTCAAGATCTTTGTGCTTTGTGCTTACTTCAAATACGTGCAGGTGCAATTCCCTGGTGTATTTTTTGGATACGGCGGACATAGGGACTATCTTTTCGGCAATCAGTTTTTTCACTTCGTTCTCGTCCCTCTGATTGACAAACGCTTCCACAAATATAGGCTTCTCATCTTCAAGCAGGTCCTTTACGAAAATAGTAGAGTCGTTTTCCCTTAAATCCTCATCCAGTTCTTTCTCAAAAAGCTTATTGTAAACCATGCATTCCATAGAGCCTTCAAGGTCTTCAAGCTGAACTATCGCATATGGTTTGTCATCTTTTTTGCTTCTTCTTTTCTGAACGCTTTTTATAATGCCGCCGATTTTTATTCCGGTATCGTGCTCCAATGTTTTGGCTTTCAGGAGGTTTACAGTAGAAAATGTTTTTATGAGCTCCGCGTATTTTGCGAGAGGATGCCCTGTTACATAGAAGCCGAGAAGGGCTTTTTCATCCTTCAGCATTTCGTTTTCATCAAATTCAGGTATGTCAGGCAGTGGAATGGCAAATGTGTCTTCGCGCTCCGCTTCAGGAAGCATATCGAAGAGGGAACCCTGACCGCTTTCCTTGTCTTTTATTGTTGATTGGGCCATGGACAGGACAGCCCCTGTTATTTCTATGAGCTGAGAGCGTTTTACCTTGAAGGTATCGAATGCTCCAGAACGTATCAGATGCTCCAGCATCCTTGTATTTACGGAGGAGCCGGCCCTTTCACAGAAATCCAGCATCGATTTGAATGGGCCCTCTTTTTCGCGAGAGGAAATTATCGCGTTTGCGGCATTGCTTCCGACACCTTTTATGGCACCGAGCCCGAACCTTATGGACGAACCGTTGACGGTGAAATTTATATCGCTGCTGTTCACATCGGGAGGGAGTATGGATATTTCCATCTCACGGCATTCGTTTATGAAGAAGGCTATTTTTTCGGCGTTGTCTATTTCACTTGCGAGGACAGCTGTCATGAATTCAACGGGATAATTAGCCTTGAGATATGCTGTTCTGTATGCGAGAAAGGCGTATGCCGCGCTGTGAGATTTATTAAAGCCATAACCCGCGAATTTGGCAATTTTCTCCCATATTATATTTGCCGTTTTTTCCGATATTTTTGTAAAGGGCGGTGCATCTTTCAGAAATTTTGCCTTGAGCAGTTCGATATCCTTTACTTTCTTTTTGCTTATGGCGGCGCGGAGGGTATCCGCCTGACCGGGCGTGAAACCGGCCAGCGCCTGTACTATCTGCATCACCTGTTCCTGATAGAGCATTATCCCGTACGTCTCTTTCAGTATGGGTTCCATTGCGGGATGCTCGTACTCAAAGGTGGACTGGCCCATTTTTCTGGACACGAAATCGGGTATAAACTCCATTGGCCCGGGGCGGTAAATTGCTATCAGTGCTATTATGTGTTCAATGGTTTCCACTCCGAACTGCCTGCACAGGTTCTGCATGCCGTCAGACTCCAGCTGGAACACAGCCACGGTGTCGCCTCTGTTCAATAGATTGAAAGTAGGCTGATCATCGAGTGGCAGATTGTCGATTATTATTTCCTGTCCCCTGAATTTTTTGATATTATCTATAGCGTCCTGAATGATAGTGAGGGTTTTAAGGCCGAGGAAGTCCATTTTCAGAAGCCCGAGGTTTTCGCATGGTTTGGCGCTGTACTGGGTGATTATTTCGCCGGCAGAACCTTTTGCGAGGGGAACCAGCCCGTTAAGCTTTTGGTCACCTATTATAACCCCCGCCGCATGGATTGTCATATTGCGGTTGAGCCCTTCCAGAGCTTCGGCATAGTCAAAAATTTCTTTTACCCATGCTTCCTTATTTATCAGTTCTCTCATTTCACTGGACGCTTCTATCGCCTTTTTCAGCGTCATCTTAGGGTCATTGGGAATAAGTTTCGTTATGAGGTCGCTTTCCGCGATGCTGTGTCCCGTGACTCTGGCAATGTCCTTTATGACGGCCTTTGCCTTGAGTGTTCCGTAAGTGCCTATCTGGGCTACATTTTCCGCGCCGTATTTTTTCCTTACATATTCGATGACTTCAGTTCTGCGGCGTTCACAGAAGTCTATATCAAAGTCGGGCGGGCTTATACGTTCAGGATTCAGAAATCTTTCAAAAAGCAGTTTGTAGCGCAACGGGTCAACGTCGGTAATGCGCGTAAGATAAGCCACTATGCTGCCTGCGCCGCTTCCGCGTCCGGGGCCGACGGGAATGCCGCTCTGTTTGGCGTAGCGGAGAAAGTCCCACACAACGAGGAAATAACTGGTGTAATGCGAATTATCAATGATATTCAGCTCATAATCCATGCGTTCAAGTGTTTTTTTCTTTTCCGCGTCCAAGCCAGCGTCAAGAGGCTCGAAGCCGTAGCGTTCCCTTATTCCCTGAAGGCATATATCGCGCAGGTATTTCTTCCGGTCGGTGTTTCCTTCTATCTGATATACGGGATAGTGGTTTGCGGCGGGGGCGAAGGTAAAAACAACATTACATTTTTCAGCCACTTCCAGAGTGTTTTTCACTGCTTCCGGGACTTCCTTGAAAAGCTCTCTCATTTCGACGCCGTTCTTGAAATAGAACTGGTCGCTGGAAAACTTGAAATGCTTAGGGTCGTTTATTGTTGAACGGGTCTGAATGCAGAGCATCAGTTCATGGGCTTTAGCGTGTTCTTCTTTCAGGTAATGCACATCATTTGTAGCGACAAGAGGCACATCGAATTCTTTTGAAAGGAGTATGAGTTCCCTGTTGATTTTTTTTTGCTCTTCAAGCCCGTGGTCCATTATTTCCAGATAGAAATTTTCCTTTCCCATCATGTCGAGGTATTCGCGGAGTATCCTTTTTGCGTCCTTTATTTTTCCGTCGAGTATTGCGGATGGGATTTCACCTTTGATGCAGGCGCTGAGCGCGATGAGGCCGTCGTGGTGTTTTGCGAGGATTTCCCTGTCAATCCTGGGCTTGTAATACATGCCGTTGAGGTTTGCCTCTGCAATGAGTTTGCAGAGATTTTTATATCCTGCCTCGTTTTTTGCCAGCAGTACGACATGGAAGCCTCTTATGTTCGGATTGTTCGGGTCCCTGTCAAAGCGCGTTGTTGGTGAAATATATGCTTCGCAGCCGATGATCGGTTTTATTTTCGCGGCATTCATCTGCTGGTAGAAGTCTATGAGTCCGCCCATGAAGCCGTGATCTGTCATGGCGACAGCCCTCATCTTATAAGCTTCCGCCATTTTTACTATGCCTGAAACAGAACATGCCCCGTCCAGCAGGCTGTAATCGCTGTGCAGGTGCAGGTGCACAAATTCAGAAGGCATTTTGTCCTCCTGAAGATACAAGTTGAATTCCCCCTATATACATTCGCAATCTCCGGGTTTTCAGTGATTTTTTCTCCGTTCAATACAAAACAGCAATGTCAAAAAGAGTTCACCAAGTATTCACTTGTTTACTGGAATATTCAAACCCCGAAGCCTCTTTTTTGAATAAAAATTTTCAAAAACTTGATCCCCAATATTAATCCAAATGCATATTTGCCCCAGCTGCTTTTTTTCCGGTTGAGTCTGAATTAAAAAAATGATTATTGTCTTGGATGATATTTATCATCTGCCTGACCTTACCATTAAGCTTTTTTTTTGATTTTTTCCCCAGACCTCTTGACTTTTATCTTTTTCTGTGAGATAATATCATACAATCGATTGTATAAAGTGTTCTGTTCTCTGAAAACCAAAAGTAGAGGAATGAAAAAATGGGGAAAGCAATAAATTTTCTGCTGCTGACGTTTCTAATCTCTTTTAATCAAAGCCCGGTCAATGCGCAAAATGCTGATTCTGCTGTTCTTGCCGGAAGTTCAGTTCCTCCTTTAAAACAGGCACTCGTGGCGGATTTTGAGGCGGATACTCAATTCAAGGCTTTTCCTCTTGGAAAGGCTTCGGCGAAAATAGTGTCAACAACAGCGTCGAGCGGGAGCAAAAGTATAAGGTTTGAATTTGACGCTGACGGAAAAACTTCGGCTTCCCTGGTTTTGCCCTTCACTGGAAATATGTCGGAGTATGACAGCATTGCCTTCAATTACTATTGTGAAAATGACAATGGTACCATGTGTACTGTAACCGTACATGGAAAAGATAGCAAAGAGGCTTCAGACCATTTGGCGAAACTGAGAATAGCCGATGCCAGGGACGGCTGGATGCCGGCGCGCTTTGCAAGAGGCAAGACATTGAGATTTCGTGGCAAGGCCAACGTAAAAGACGATTGGTCTGATATAACCGGCGTATCTTTCAGCTTTAATAAAGAGATGAAAGGAAAACTCGTTTTCTATATTGATAATGTCCGCTTCGAAAAAACAAGTGCGGCTTCTGCGAGGAACCTGCTTTACAACAGCAGTTATGAAATTACGAGTACGATAGATGTTCCCGATGGCTGGAGGCGCGATTTTGACCGGCCGCCTTTCGGAAAGGATATATGGGGCATTGACGAAAGTAACGCATGGCATGGGAAAAAAAGCCTCAGGATAGGTCTTAACGGCAAGGAAGCGCATTGCTGGACTAGAAATTTAAGGCTTGTCAAAGACCATGAATACACTTTCTCGATATATATGAAGAGCGATAAGCCCGGAACTAAAGCGGACATTATAATCAGCGCATTTCCGAAACCCGGGCACTCCGAAGTAATAGTGGACAAGGAATGGAAGCGTTATACGATAAGCGGAAAAGTTCAGGCCCAAAGGACTTCAATAATTGTCAAGCTTCTTTCAGATTCTGTCTTATGGTTGGATGCCGCCCAGTTCGAAGAAGGCTGCATTGCGAACGCCTATAATTGCCCGGATGCTCTTAAGGACAATGTGGGAAAAAAGACGGCGGAGAAAATTTCAAAAGCGTCCTTTGTAAAAAAATCAGTGATAAAACCCGCTGGGAAATCACCTGTTCTTGATGGGCTCCTGGATGAAAAATGCTGGGCAGACGCGGTCGAAATGAAAGATTTTGTGAAAGTTGATGTGAACGAGTCCTTTCCCGAGAAGACCGTTGCGAAAATGACTTATGATACTGAAGCCATATACATTGCCGTTAAAGCTGAATGCAAAGATACCGAAGCTTTAAAGGAAAATATAGGAAAGGTAAAAAATCCCTGGGCTTCCGACAATGTGGAAATATTTATGGATTTCAACAATGAAGGCAACTCATATTACCACTTTGTGAGCAACGCCGCCGGTCACAAATATGGCGCGCGTTATAATTATATTGCCTCTTCGAAGACCAAAAAAGGCATTCTCTGGTACGGGGACTGGCAGAGCGCGGGAAGAGTAAACAGGGATAACTGGACGCTCGAAGTCAGAATACCCTACACATATCTGGACTTGAACAGCACCTTCAATCCAGACCGTAAAATCGCAGTGAATATATGCAGGACCATCCCCGATGAAAAAGGCGGCAAACCATCATGCAGTTCATGGTCTTTCTCGGACAACGGCTTCCATAAGTTGCCGAACTTCGGCGAAATAGAGGGCTTCGATTTCTCCCTCCTCTCTCCTTATAAGATAAATGTCTCGGACATCGGATGGGATAATGACAAGGCGGAAGCGGAGTTGAAAAATCTCAGCGGAAAAGATGTGGAATTGAACGTAAAATTTTTCACTGAAACTGCGAAAGATAAACTGGAAACTGAAATTGTAAAGATAAAAATACCTGAAAAAGGAAACGTCAAAGCCTCCGCCCCGATGAAACTTGATAAAGACGGCTTTTACAAAATTTCACTCAAAGGCGAGGATGCCTCAGGAAAAACCAGAGTAATATCGCAACCCGTTGATATAAAAATAACGGGAGCGAATAAAATAAAATTTTCCGGTACAGAATTTGATTTTTACACCCGTGAAACTACAGCTCGTGCGCGTCTTATAATTGAAATGAAGGAAAAAGAGCTTCAGGGGCTTCTTGCCAGAATTACTCTCAGCGATCTATCGGGCAGTGACGTTTTCAATAAAGATTTCAAAGTCTCAAACGGTGTGAACGACTATGAGCTCGACATCTCCGGGCTTAAGGAAGGATTCTTCACTGTAAAATTTTCTCTGCATGACAGTAATGGAAAAGAAATAAGCTCAGGGGCTTCGTCGTTCAGAAAACTTAAACCCGCCGGAAGGGAAGTGCGCATAAACAGATGGGGGCGCTTTCTCATTGTCGATGGAAAACCTTTTATGAGTTATGGTTTTTTTGATAACAGCATAGCAAAAAAAGCATCATTGGACATCTGGCGTTCTGTCCTTCAGGATATGGCAAAGGCCAACTGCAATACAGTCCTCGGTTATGCCGGCTTAAGAACGGATTTGAATAATGCGCTGAAGGAATATCTTGACGAAGCGGATAAGCAGGGAATCAAAGTATGGGTGCATCTGGAAGGAATGCTGACATACTTCCTCCCGAAAGCACAGGGTGTGAACGATAGATTTAAAAATGCCGACGACGCGGAGAAGGCTATGAGGGAAATAGTAGCTAAATACAAAGACCACCCCGCGCTTCTCGGCTGGTGCACGTATGACGAACCCGGCAACAGGCCGAATGTCTTTACATCTGAGGTCGTATATAACAGTTATAAGCTTGTGAAGGAACTCGACCCTTACCATCCCTGCATACTCAGCCATGTAACGCATATGAGAGAGTCCGATATCTATGGAAAAGCCACGGACATGGCCCTTATCCCTTATATAGCCAGGGGCGGGCGTTATGATCATCTCTTTAATGAATTATGGGAATTTGGCCTTCCGCTTATGGTGAATCCTCCATGTTACGGAGCCGCAAGCAGCAGGGACAGGGAACCGACCGCCGGGGAACAGAGGATCGCTGTTTACAAGGCTGTGATAATGGGCGCGCGCGGGATTTGTTTCTACACCTACAGATGCGCTTCCGAACGGACATGGAGTGAGATGGCGAAAATGGGGGCAGAGCTTAAAAGTTTTACGGAAATACTCTGTGATACGTCCATGCCCCTGAAACTCAGGATAATAGCGCAGAATGATGATGTTCTCGCACTTGTCAAAAAACACGGAGGCGAAAATTATCTTTTCATCGTGAATACCGCTCCCGAAAAAGTGGACGCAGGGTTTTCGTGCCAGGATATCGGGAAGATAAAAAATATTAAAAGACTTTGCGGAAGCGGCGGCGCGTCTTATGAGAAGGAAACGGGAAAATTGAAAATATCGCTTGATAAACAGTCTTCGGCGGTATATGAAATAGAAAATTATTAACGGGAACGCAAGGCGGGACGCATGAAAGAATTCAGAGGCATACTGGACTTCACTCTTATTGAGCGTGTGTCCAGAAAAGGCAGAGGGAACTAGACGAATGAAAAGTTTCGTCCATACCAATTATCCAATTCAGGTATGTAGCCTGACCACCGGCAACAGTGGCTCATGGTTGTCTGTTTGCCGAAGCGTGGTGACAAAACCGCGAGATGGGAAATCCCGCAAAGGAGGACTCATAGGCAGTAGAGCGGTGAGGGGCAAACCAACAGGTTGCAGGAAAACGAACGACTGGAGGCATCATAAAGGTAACCCATCAGGAATTACTGTCAGAGATGGGATTGGGCGGAGTCGAGTGCGCGTTCGATGCACGAAGACCGAAGTCTACAAGGAAGAAAATGGATACGAGCACCTGTGGAAGCCCCGGTGTAAAAGGCGGCGACATGTTGGGAACGCGAGCTGATGCAACTGGAGAGAGCCCATGCGATTACCGTGAAAGCGGTATAAGCCATGCTGATGGATTCATCTGCGGCCCAAGCTTATTCCGGGGAGGCCATATATATACAGCGAGGAGCGAGGCGCATAGGCAACAGCGTGAATGTCCTGTACGCGGATTTGCATGCCGGGGCAAAAAAATATGTGAATATTCCAGCGAACGACAGAGATGTTTTCTGGAGGGAGGGAGATTATTGAAGGAGAATTATAATGAGGGTTAGATTTTTAGTACATTGCAACCCTGAAAAAGTTAGTCGATAAATTTTTCTGAAATAACACCAAACACCAACGGTAGAAAAAACGGTGGATTGTGATTTGATGAAGTCAACAGAATGGGAAATTATAGTTTAAAAAAACAAGGAAACTTTAGGAGTTAAAATGAACAGAAAAATAAATGTTGCATTTGTCGGAGTAGGAGAATTCATAACCGGAAATCATCTTCCCAATATAAAAGAGACACCTGAAAAGTTTAACGTCAGGTGGCTTTGCGACCTTAACAAGGAAACGCTCTTAGATAGGATAGGAAAATACGCTCCCCAATACAGTACGAATAATATCAATGATGTTACCGCCGATCCGGAAGTTGATCTTATAATAATCGGTACCCGCCAGTATCTGCGCTTGGAGCTGATAAGGAAATGTGCGGAAGCCGGAAAAAACATTTTTGTCGAAAAACCAATGTCCCTTTCCACAAGCGAAAGTATTGAAATAATCAAAACTGTCAGGAAATCGGGCGTGCGGCTTCAGGTCGGTTACAATAGACGTTTTGCTCCTGCCGTTGTAAAAGCAAAGAAACTCTTGGATAAAATCAGAAAGGAAAGCAGTCACCCGGCCATGATTAATTATAGGGCTGTGGATGAATCATATCTATGGCCTGACTGGGCTTTCAGCGAAAGTCACGGCGGAAAAGTATTCCACGAAGGTTGTCACTTTTATGACTTGGCATGTTTTTTAATGAATAGTTTTCCGGTTTCAATTTATGTAGCAGGCGAAATAAAAGACAACCAGATAAGTACCCTGAAATTTTCAGATGGTTCGATATTTTCAATAATCAATTCAGGAGAAGGGTGTGCGTCATATCCCAAAGAGAGAATGGAAGTTTTTTGCGGTTGGAATACGATAATAATGGAAAACTTTATAGAACTGCTTCATATAAAACAAGACGGATGTAGTAAAGATGTTTTTCCCTTGTTCAGGGAGAAAGGCAAAAGGACGGACAAAATCATAACGCCATCTACTTTTAATCGCTTGGCTCTAAAATGGAGAAAAAATATAAGTGACGAGGAATTCAGGCGCAGATATTACTATGGTTCTCTTCCAATGGTCAACAAAGGGCATCTTGCGCAGTTTGAATTTATTGCTGAGGCCCTTGAAAACAACAAACCATTTACCTGTAATGAAATTGACGGTGCAAACGCGACGTATTTATGTGAGAAAGGCATAGAATCAATTAGGACGGGGAAAGCAATTGGGCTGAATCGGGATTTTCTTAAAAAGATTTCATAAACGAATTAACAATATTTTAATTGCGAGGGAATGATAAATGAGTAAGAAAGTTAATATTGGCTTTGTGAGAATAGATTCCCTAAATACTAGAATAGACATCAAAAGTCCACGCACTTTTCACAATCCACTGCTTTATACCAATGCCATATCTGATATTGACGGGGCTACTACTCGTGAAATACGGGAAACTTTATGGAGGAAGCTTTTTACGTGTCCAGAGAAGGCACAGGGAGCTAGACGAATGGAAAGTTTCGTCCATACCAATTATCCAATTCAGGTATGTAGCTTGACCACCAGCGATAGAGGCTCATGGCTGTCTGATTGCCGACGCGTGGTGACAAAGTCGCGGGACGGGAAATCCTATAAAGATGGAAAAGAAGGAATTTGAAAAATGAACAACTATCCGTACAAACATAAGCGAATGACATATGATGAAAGACAGGGGGAAAGCCGCGTGAGGGAAAACTTCATGCACGGTTTGGTCGATGAGGTGAGTCCGGTGAGTCGCAAAGTATTGCGGCGCAGAGGGTTTACTTTAATCGAGCTCCTGATTGTGATAGCGGTAATAGCGATATTGGCAGGTCTGCTTCTGCCTTCTCTCAGGATGGCAAAGGAGACCGCTAAAAGAATTAAATGCGTAGGCAATCTGAAACAGGTGAATTCCCTCTTGTATTCATATACAGGGGATTATGACGGCTGGATACCTGCGTCATATCTTAATACCCCTTCGGTCACTTACTGGTACGACCGCCTTGCCGATTACAATGATTCTTTCAAAACTAAAAAAGGCCGCACCGGGATTTACAGTTGCCCGGTATTTCCCAAATGGTGGACTCTCAGCAGTACCCACGGCAATTATGCGATGAATGAAATTTTCAATGTAATTTACTATAGTTTTGTAAAGGTTGAAAAAGTGCAGAAGCCGTCATCGTTGGCGATTTTTCTGGACAGCTTTGAAGTGAGCAATAACAATCAGTCGAGAAGTGAATTCGGGATATCGCGTTTCAAGGCGGCCACCGATTTCGGGACATATCCGTATTTTTACCACCTTAATACTACAAATGTTATTTTTTTCGGCGGCAACTGCGGCTCTTATAGAATGACTGAAGCCCAGAACCTGAACAGCCAAATAAACAACGAACTCTGGAAATATCCGTATAAGTAAAAGGATTCATTCATGGCATACACTATAAAAGATGTGGCGAGGCTCGCGAAAGTGGACCCTTCCACCGTGTCAAGGATACTCAGCAATGCGGCGGGTTTCACTTATCCTGAAAAAACCAGGAGTAAAGTATTTGCCGCCGCCGCCAGCATCGACTACAGGCCAAGCGAAATGGCGACAATCCTCAGGACTAAAAAAAGCAGGATGATAGGAATAGCCGTACAGCCCAATCCGTCCTATGCCGGTTACAGAATGATATCAATGATATTTGACAGCATATCTGAACTCGGTTATACTCCGGTCATCACAGGGTATAAGAAAGAGGAAGACGGTACATTCACAATGTCCAACGAACTTGGAAGCTTCTGCGGCATTGTATGTCTTTATCAGAATCTTGAAGAGAAGACTGTGGCGTTATGCAAAAAGCAAAACCTGCAGATGCCGATAGTGTTGCTGGCACGGAGCATTACCTCTTCTCCGCTGGTCTGGTCCGTTGTTTCAAATACGGAGAAGAGCATCCTTGACGCTGTGCGATACCTTTTTGATGCCGGACACAGGGAGGTAGCCTTGATTTGCTTTGAAGCGGAAAAAGAAGACCCGAAGATAAACGCATATGCCAAAGCAGTAAAAAAATTAGGGCTCGTTAAAAATCTCATATTCATACAGCCTGTTCCAGAAGAAGATATATATAATGCCGGACAAAATGCGGCAAAATTGCTTATGAAAAAGAAAAATATTACCGCGGCTTTATGCGCGAGTGATGAAATAGCGATGGGTTTTATATACGGTCTTTCCTCACTTGGCAAGCGGGTGCCTGAAGATTTTTCTGTCATAGGTTTTGACGATTTGCCTTTTGCCAGATATGCCTTTAACGGAATGAGTACTATAAAACAATACTTTGACAAGAAAGCCAAAGTCGCGGCTGAACTTGTAATTTCTCTGGTGGAAACCGGAAAAAAGCACTCTAAAGACAATCATGAAATAAGTCTTGACTGCGAACTCGTTCTGAGAAATACCACAGCGCCTTCTCCCTTATCCTTGCATAAAAAATAATTGAATTGTATAGGAAATTGTTATCAGAGAAACGGATTTGACGAAGCAAATCCCTCCACGGGATAGATATATTAACGTATAATCGTAGGAGGGTTGCGCGTTGTCGCAACCGTCTTAAAGTCCCGGCACAGCCGGTTAAGTTCACTGACACTTTTTCTGTTTCGTTATTGGGAGATTAGCCGATTAATTGATTCGGGTCGAATGTCTTCGATATACGCAAAAAAAAGTCGCATAAATCGTTTCCGCAGTGTTTTTTTGCCGTTTCCTGATTAAATTAGCAGGTAGGATACCTGCACTTCGTGAAAAAACTCTGTTTTTTCCGTACTGCCGCTCATTTCATTGCGGCAGAAAACAGGAAAAGAAATGACAGTTTTCTGTAATGTTAAACTGGAAAATTAATTACGTCTTGAATTTAAAAAGGAATATTTATGAGATACAGAATAGAGATTTCAGGTTTGCCCAAGTGGCGCGACGCGAAAGGTGAAAGCGTAAAAAAACAGATTGCCGACTTCCTTGATATGAATGTTGACAAAGTAAGGACCCGGAGCGTTTATACAGTTTCAGCCGATATCACGCCGGACGATGCGGAAATAGTTGCCATGGAGCTTGCCAATCCAGTACTTCAGCAGGGTCTCGTAGGCCAGAGCGTACCGGCGGAAGGTTTTTGCGACTGGCTTATTTCCGTAGGCTTTAAGCCCGGTGTTACTGACAACGTCGGGCGTTCCGCTCATGAAGCCGTCGGGGATATCGCGGGAAGAAAGCTCAAGGACGAGGAGATGATTTTCAGTTCCATAGAGTATATGCTTTATGACGGAAAACTTTCCAGGGACGGCGCGGAAGCCATCGCAAAAAAACTTCTTGCCAATGAACTCATCGAAACAATCGCCGTGTTTTCAAAAGATGAATTGGCCCAATCTCCGATACCTCTCAATCTGCCTTTTGTCAGCGGTGCCGCCGGGGGAAATGTAAATACATATAATCTTGAAGTCAGTGATGATGCATTGATGGAAATAAGCAGAAAAGGCATTCTCGCTCTCAGCCTTGAGGAAATGAAGTCCATTCAGGCATATTTCAAAAACGCGAAGGGAAGGGAAGAATCCGGACTCGCAAATTGTCCTACGGATGTGGAGCTTGAAGTTCTCGCGCAGACATGGTCGGAACATTGCAAACACAAGATTTTTGATGCCGAAATCGAATACGAGGACGAAAAAGGAAATAAACAGAAAATAGTTTCATGTTTCAAATACTTCATAAAGAGAAGCACGGAAGAAATCGGAAAAGAAGTCGACTGGCTGGTTTCGGTGTTTCATGATAATGCCGGAGTGATAGCTTTCAATGACAAAATCGATCTCGTTTATAAAGTAGAGACACACAACAGTCCCTCCGCGCTTGATCCTTACGGCGGCGCGATGACTGGTATTGTAGGCGTGAACCGCGACCCGATGGGAACAGGGCAGGGGGCTGAACTCCTTATCAATGTATGGGGCTACTGTCTCGGTTCGCCGTTTACTCCGTCCGAAGATGTGCCGGAAGGTCTTTTTCCGCCGCGCAGACTGCGCGACGGCATTCACAAGGGTGTTATAGACGGCGGCAATCAGAGCGGCATTCCCTACGGTCTCGGCTGGGAATATTTTGAGGAACGTTATCTCGGAAAGCCTCTGGTTTACTGCGGTACGGTCGGGACTCTTCCGAAGAAAATCGGGAATGTAAAAGGTTTTGAAAAAAGCATAAAGCCCGGAGACCTTATCGTCATGGCCGGAGGACGCATTGGCAAGGATGGCATACACGGCGCCACTTTTTCAAGTGAGGAACTCCACAAGGACAGTCCAGTACAGGCTGTTCAGATAGGCGATCCGATAACTCAGAAAAAGATGAGCGATTTCATATATGAGGCCAGAGACAAGGGCCTTTACAGATTTGTCACCGACAACGGCGCCGGCGGCCTTTCCTCAAGCATCGGCGAAATGTCAGGCATCTGCGGCGGATGCAGGATGGATTTGAAAAAAGCCCCTCTGAAATATGCCGGACTTGAACCCTGGGAAATTCTTGTTTCGGAAGCTCAGGAAAGAATGAGCTTTGCCGTTCCGCCCGGAAATATAGAAGCGTTTAAAAAACTCGCATCTGAACGTGACGTCGAAGTTACCGTAATGGGCGAGTTTACCGATAACGGCAAATTTCACATGATGTATGGAGATCGCACTGTGGCGTATCTTGATATTTCATTCATGCATGACGGGCTTCCCAGAATGAAACTCAAGGCAAAATGGCAGCCGCCTGTGCATGACGAGCCGGATTTTTCAGGACGCGACCTGAAGAACGATATCCTCGAAATGCTTGCCCGTACCAATATATGTTCAAACGAATATAAAGCCCGCCAATATGACCATGAGGTCAAAGGACTGAGCGTCATAAAACCATTTGTCGGCAAGGGGCGTGATATCGCGGGAGACGCTACCGTAACCATGTGCGATTCTCTCAGTACGGAAGGCGTAATCCTTGCCGCCGCCATCCTGCCCAGATACAGCGATATCGATACTTATCACATGATGGCCTCAATAATAGATCTCGCTCTCAGAAGAGTCATTGCCGTGGGTGGAAAAACTGAACCTGTCGCGGGCCTTGACAACTTCTGCTGGCCTGATCCCGTAGCTTCTCCTAAAAACCCGGACGGGGAATATAAACTCGCCCAGCTGGTCCGTGCGAACCAGGCGCTTTATGATTATACAAAAGCCTTCAGGGTTCCCTGCGTCTCCGGCAAAGACAGCATGAAGAACGACAGTACCCGCGGAGGACGCAAAATCTCTATTCCGCCGACTGTTCTTTTCAGTGTTATTTCCCGCATGGATGATATAAGCAAGGCCGTTACTCTTGACGCTAAAGCCCCCGGCGATATCGTTTATGTGATAGGTGATACAAAATCCGAATTGGGCGGCAGTGAATACTTCTACATGCTCGGCAAAACAGGCAATAATGTGCCGCGCGTTGATGCCGGATACGCGCTTAAAACATATAATGCCGTCTCTTCTTTGACTGATAAGAGACTTGTTAAATCCCTGCATACTCCGGCCCTTGGCGGCCTTGCGCTGGCCTTTGCCAGAGTCGCGATGGCAGGACGCCTCGGCATGGAAATAAATCTCGATCAAATACCGCTTGCTTCGGAAATGTCAGCTCATGAGATTCTTTTCTCCGAGACAAACAGCCGCTTTGTCATGACTGTTTCGCCGGAAAACGAAAAAGCTGTGGAAAATATTCTTTCGGGAATTTCTTTCGCCAAAGTCGGTTTTGTTACAGATGGCAGTCAGCTTAATGTAAAGAGCGCAAAATACAAGGATGCCTCTTTTGCGTTGAAGCTGGATGATATGCTTCTGAAATACAAGAGCACGCTGGATATGATATAATCAGCTTCTCTTTTTGCCGCGGAATGTTATGGACAGCGCCAGAAGCATCACAAGAGCGGTGCAGAGAGAGTATTGGAATAATGCGGCTTCAGGCGGACTGTAGGTGAAGAGTAGTTTTCCGTCTGTTTCCGGGCAGTTTACCGACATGAATATTTTGTCAAAAGGGATTATTTCCCTTTTCTTTCCTTTAGAGTCAGTGCAAGACCAGCCTTTATCAAACCTGTCGCGAAGCACGAGAAGGGCAGGGCCTTTCACTCTGACGGCAATCCGGCCCGGCAAGTCATCTGTAATAACAGCCGCAAGATTATAATCATATTTTCCTCCGGGGGATAATGCTTCCGCTCTCCGGTGAGCGTTTGTATTTTCCAGTATGGAAATGAATTTTCCTTCTTTCCCCGAAGGGAGGGTTACGGATATTCTGTTGGCGGCCGGTAATTTTCCGGGCTTTCCAGCCGCTGATATATACCTGGCTGAAACAGCATCGGCGACAGCCGAGGGATTATTGCGGGAAAAATCAAGGAAATCAATATAGCTTTTGGCACATAAAGGAGAAAAGCCGAGCATTGAACGGAGGTGAAAAAGAACAGGGGCATTATATTTCAGGCTGGATACAAACGCGAACTGTTTCGCGATGTAAGGATCTTCGGCAAAAATCCGCATTGTTTTCTCGTCAGCTTCAGGAACGAGAAGAGGCTTTGTCATTACCTCGCAGGGCATGATTCGCCAATTGCTCCGGTCAAATTTTCCAAGGCAGTTTACCCAGGATATGGTATCCTTGAAACATTGCTCCGGTACCGTCCATATTACAAACAGAGAATAAGTGAGCGCCTGAAAATAAAGCATTCCCGCTATTGCCATTCCTGAAACCTTTCCGCGTCTGCACCAAAAGAACGTTACAGCGGCAATCGCGCACGGAAACAGCAATGCGATTATCCGCCATCTGAGTATTGCGCCAGTTTCCCCGGAAAACAGAAAATATGCCGCCCCCGGAAGTGTTCCGGCAAGAAATATTAAACAAGATATTCTGAAGAATTTCCATGCCTTTTTAGCTCCCCTCAATATTGCCTGCAAACCGGCGCAGGATGCGATTAAAAGGAAAAAGTTAAACCAGAAAATAAATTTTTCGGGATGTCTGAACATATTGAATCCCGGCAGGATATCGCGCGTAAAATAAAAGAGGGGCGTATATTTTCCCAACGCCATAAGCAGGGAAAATGTAATTGCTGAAAATATGAAATAATACCGCCAGCCGCGTTTTATTGAAAATATGGCGGAGCATAGAAAAAGCAACATGGGCGTTCCGATAAAAACAGCATCCGCCCACGGTGAAAACGCGATGTTCTGCCATTTCAGATGTTCGGGGACGTAATAGAGAAGTGATGACATGAGACCATTTCCCTGCCTTGTCCCGAAGAAGAAAGGCGCAATGTATTCAATTAATCTCAGAGGCGGAAAACTCCAGAGAGATGCCTCATCATAAGGAACGCCTCCTGCTCTTGAGGAAAGACATGAAGCCTTATATGCGGCCACAAGCTGCGGAAGCGCCATAATAACGGCAAATGCAATCAGCAAAAGGAAAAGCCATCCGGCCTTCGGGATAACGGAAAAACCTCTTTCCTTTATGCTTTTCGGCAAGGCAAAAAGAACTGCGGCAAAAGCAAAACAAATAGCGAAATAAGACTCATAAAAGTTTCCGCATAAGAAAAGAAGCGCTAGAGCGAACGCAGAGAGAATAATATATCTGATGCGGAAGCGGGTTTCTTTTGAGCGGTAAAGTTTAAGGAGAAAGAGAAAAAAAAGCGGTATCAGCCATGCACAGCGGTAAAAACCGTTTCCGTTCATACTCCATAAATATCCCCCGCAACTGTAGGCCAGGGCGCCGCATAATGAAACGCTCATGTAATAAGCGAAACCTTTTCTCAATAATATATACATCGCAAATGCCGCCAGCAGGTAATGAACGAAAACAAAAAGACTGTAACCGAAAAGATTCTCGCCGAAGAGAAGGAAAATGTTCAGAGGATAGAGAATAGCGCTGTCGATGTTCGGAAGCATCGGTTCGCCGCAAAGGATATAGGGATTAATCCAGGGAAATGTGCCGTCAAGGAAACATTCTCTTATGAGAAATTTTTCCGGCATCTGATAGGAGAGTGAGTCAGAAGAAAAAAGTATTTCTCCCGAGAGTATTCTCCCGTAGAAGATGAAAACGGCGGCGCTGAGAATTGCCCAGGGGAGCAAACGCCTGAACGCGCCGGGCATTGAAAATTTCCCAGTCATAAATCCAGCCTTTCATTTTTGACAGGCATAATATATGCCCGCGAGAAAAATTTGAAAGGCCTTTATCTTTAATGTCTCTCTTCCTGGCGGGTAGCGATTTTTCTGTCTATCAGCACTTTTTGTTTCAGGAGCTGTTTCTGAAGTTCGCCGATTTCAAGTTCAGAGAAGGATGACAATTTTTTCCGGCAGAGCATAGCGGCGGCAGTCCCGGCGGCTTCGCCGGTAACGGCGCAAGTCGGTATTGCTCTGGTTATGTCCCATGCTGAATTTGCGGAGATACAGCGTCCGGCGCTGATAAGGTTTCCTGTGCGGATGCAGGTCAGGGAACTTAAAGGAATGAAGAGGACAGGGCCTTTTTTTCTCCAGTCGCCTGTCATTCCGACACAATCGTCGAAATATTTATGGTCATGCTTTTCTTCAATTTCAATTTTTCCCTTCAGGCGTCTGCTCATTCTGAATGCCGGTACGCTCGTCATAAAAAGCGGCCTGATATCGCGTTTTTCTTTTCTCATATCGTTGAGAGTTTTCAATAAGAGTTTGCGTGTCTCGACAGTGAAGTTTGTCACATCATCGGCATCGTCACCTTTGAAGCTCATTTTACCGTCAGGCTTTTTTCTGTAGGGATCATAAGGCCTTGTAAAACTGTAACGCTTTACTTCACCGCCCTCATAATAATAAAACCATCCGGCCCTTACGTTTGTATCCGAGGAAACGGTTTTCTCTCCGGCCATGAAACAAACGTCGGCGTCACCGGAGGCATCAACTACGCTTTTGCAGAGAATGGCGCTGCGTCCGCTTTTGTTCTCGACTGTTATGCCTTTGATCCTGTTTTTTTCGAGGATGACATCGCAAAAACGCGTGTCATAATAGAGTTTTATTTTGTTTTTGACGATTAACTGTTCAAGTTCAAGCATGAATGACATGGGATTGAATTCAACCCTGTAACGGTTTGCCGAGCGTTCTTCCGTAGTTCCTTTTTTATCTGTCCAGCACTCTGGAATTTTTTTGAAACCGTCTTTTACGGAAACTTTTATGAGTTCTTCACATATTCCTTTGATTACCTGATTTCCCATTCCGTCGCAAAGGGGAAGGTATATGACGACATTTCCCAGCGTCGCCAGTCCGCCTAGCCCGTTTTCCTTTTCAATCAGGCAGACACTGGCGGAGTTTCTTGATGCCGCCAGCGCGGCAGAGACTCCGGCTATGCCGCCGCCGACAACGACTACATCATAAATTCCTGAAACCGGAATTTTTTTAGAGGGTTCAATCAGAGTCTTTTTCATCTCCATGCCTTTCTTATTTTTTTAGTAAAATATTGAATTTTCCCGCGGATGCAAAAATGTCTCTCAGCACTTTTGCCGGAGTTTTTCCGTGTTCCGCGTTTTTAATGTGCAGAGTTATGGCCCCCTGCAGCTCGCCCCAAGCTTTCCATACTGGTATTCCAAGCTTCAGGTCTGAGGCCGGGGTCAGTTCCTTTGTCTGTGAATATCCGTTTTTCCGGGCCTCTTCTGCGCATTTCTGGAATTTCCTCATGCTGCCCCATGCGTTCAAGCCTGTGTATTCAAAAGGGTTTTTCATGAGAATTCCACTCAGTTTTTCTTCAGGCGCGAAGGCGTGAAAAATCACTCCGGCCACTGTCAGATACGGATTTAAAGTGGAAGCTTCAAGATGGGTTATTTTTCCGGGTGACGCGGCCGCAAAATGAAATCTTCCCATAATATCGGCATCACCGAGCTCAGAGTAATATATGGAGGAATCCGGATACTTCAGATGAAGTTCCGTCAGATATTTTTCCAGTGATTTGAGAGTTTTGCCTCCGCTATGTTTTGATGCCAGGTCAGCAAAAAGATTTCCTGTCATATATTTATTGTCTGCTGTTTTTGAAAGCAACCCCTCGCTGACGAGAGTATCAGCCAGATTATATACGGTATTGCGCTGAAGCATGCACTTCCGTGAAAGATCACAGAGGCGTATTCCGTCTTCGCTTTCCGCCGCGAATCTCAATATTTGAGCTGCCCTTTGTACTGCCTGTATCATTTTGCTTTCCCTTTTCATTGTCCAATATTATAGAACAAAATGTTCTTTAATATAGTTATTGTATACGATTTTTAATGTTTTGTCAATAGGGATGGAACAAGAAAGCGGGAAAAGTCAATATAAATTGTAACGTATTTTTTTTAGCTGTTTTTGCGAAAGAAGATTTGCGTATCATAAGAAAACTGCTTAGTTTAATTCAGGAAACATTGGTCAGCGTATGAATGCTCTTGATAAATTAAAAGTTCTTTCTGAAGATTCCCAGTATGACCTGGCTTGTGCCTGCGGGACTAATAAGCTCGACAGGCGGAAACGCGGGCTTGACGGGAAATGGCTTTACCCTGTAAGTTTGCCCCAGGGAGGCTATTCCATATTGCTGAAAACCCTGCTTTCAAACTCTTGTACCAATGACTGTAAATACTGTCCTTTGCGTGTTTCGAGCAATGTCAGAAGGTGCATGTTAAGGGCAGACGAAGCGGCGGCACTTTTCATGAACTACCTGAAGAGCAGAGAAGTTTTCGGACTTTTTCTGAGTTCAGGGGTGGTCAATACCCCCGATTATACGATGGAACGTCTTAATGCTGTCGCATCCATACTGCGCTATAAATACAAGTTCAAAGGATATATTCACCTGAAAGTAATACCGGGTGCGTCTGACGCGGCCATTGAGGAAAGTCTTTCTCTGGCAAACGCGGTATCGCTGAATATTGAAACGCCGGGCAGAAAGCATTTCGAGCTTCTGGGAAAGAGTAAAGACTATGATCGTGACATAATCAGGCCCCTGAAGCTGCTTTCCGGAATGACTTCAAAGGGCGGTAAATTTTCCCGCCGGAAATGTACGACACAATTCATAGTCGGCGCGTCAGATGAAACCGATTCGGAAATAGTAAAATACACTTTCGGCATTTACGGGCGCTTGAACTTCGACAGAGTATATTTTTCTGTTTACCAGCCAGGGCTCGGAGAACCGGAAATACCGGGAGAAAAGAGATATTCCCTCTCTTCTGAAAAATACTTTACCCGCGAACACCGTCTTTATCAGGCGGATTTTCTGATTCGCAGGTACGGCTTCGGGGAGAAAGATATTATATTTGACGGGACCGGCAATCTTTCACTGGAAAAAGACCCCAAGGAAATATGGGCCGAAAGACATCCCGAGTTTTATCCGGTTAACCTGAACAGGGCCCCGCAGGAAGCGTTGCTCAGGGTCCCGGGGATAGGGCCGGGCACAGTCACAAAAATACTGGAAGCAAGAAAACTACACAATATCAGAAGCATTGATGAACTTGGCATCAGGGGCAAAATCGCGGAAAAGATAAAGGCCTTTTCCGTATTAAGCTGATTGAAGCGGACTTAGAAATTATCAAAATCCTTATCATCAAGAGGGATTATGTTTTCAGGCTTTTCCCGTTTGGGAAGAAGCTGCCTGGTCTCCGTTTTTTCTGTCTTCTTTTCGTGCAATTCAATGTAAAAGTTTTTTTCTTCAGCTTCCATTTTGCAGCCGGCGAGCATGGAAAGAGATGAAACCATATTATGCAGTTCATTGGCATACGCGGCAAGTTCTTCGCCGATGGAAGCGGTCTGCTCGGCATTTCCCGCGTTATTCTGGGTTGCCTGTTCGAGCTGTGCCACGGAAGAGTTGATTTCATTTATGCCCGCCGACTGTTGGCGGTTTGCCGAAGATACTTCATTTATTATATGCAGGAGGTCCTGTATCACCTGCGATATTTTATTGAAAAGTTCTTTTGAGCTGCTGATTACCTGAACACCTTTTTCCGAACTGCTCCTCGAATTGTCAATAAGCTCAGATGTGCTTTTGGCGGCTTCCGCGCTTCTTTGAGCGAGATTTCTGACTTCTTCAGCCACTACGGCAAAACCTCTTCCCGCTTCGCCGGCCCTTGCCGCTTCCACTGCGGCGTTCAGGGCCAGAAGGTTAGTCTGAAAAGCTATTTCGTCAATGGTTTTTATTATCTTTGCGGTAGCGTCTGTGTTTTTCTTTATCTCATGTATAGTTTCCGCGGCGTTCTGCATTATATCTTTTCCTGACTGAGCGGCTGAAGAGGCTTCTTCCACCATGGACTTGGCTTTCTCCGCGTTTTCCGCGTTATTTCTGGTCATCGAAGCCATTTGCTCTATACTGCTGGAAACGGACTGAATGCTTGCGGCTTCCTCGCTTATTCCGGAAGCGATCTGCTGGCTTGCCTCGGCTATCTGTACAGAGGAGGCGGACGTTTGCGTTACACCCGCGGCCAATGATTTTACTATCTCCCTTATTGAACGATTTATTGATATGATTACCAGAAGTGAAAGCATTATTATTATCAGAAATGCCGCCGCGAATATTAATATTTTGGCATAAAAATATTTTTCGCTTTTACTGATTGTTTCCGAGACAAGCGCGTTTGTATCTTCGTTGATGCTGTCGATATAGATACCTGTTCCAATGAAAAAGTCTGTACCGGGGATAGGGGCGGCATAACTCATCTTGGGTTGTATTCCTTTGCCCGGCTTTTCAAAATAATGTTTAACGAAACCGCCTCCGTTTTGAACAGCCTTCATGAATTCCGCCACGAACTTTATTCCGTTCTGATCAGCCAGTCCGGAGCAATCCTTTCCATTAAGCGATTTGTTGATGGGAACGTTTACACGGACCCCTTTCATGTCATAAACAAAAAAGTATCCTGAGTTGTCATCAAAAAATCTTATGGGATCAGTTTTTTTGATTGTGGCTTCTATTTTTGCGTCGCGTGTTTTCAAGGATGCCAAGAGAGAGCCGAGGGCTTGTGCCTCTATATCAACGGCGCATTTAAGGATTTTCTTGCAGTTTTCCAGTTCATGTGCGGATATTGATGGAATAAGTATGTCCTTCTCCACTCTTTTTTCGGTTATAAAGTTTGCCATCTGCAGGGCCGCTATTGACAGCAGCGCGATAAGAGGGATTAACAATATGCGTTTTCTGATACTTTTATTTTTCAACATATAAAATACTCCTTGCCTGATTATTGAATTATCATACAATGTCTTGCGTGTTATTTCCAGCCAATGACCTCATAGCCTTTTTTTCTAAGCTCTATTTCAACGAATTTGCGGAAGTTCGGAGAAGGTTTGTTGGCCCCGAACATCCATGAGAATAAATTGCCGGAAGCGCCGCCGACAGCTCCTGAAAGCGCTCCTGTGGCAGGATTGCCGCTCAATGCGCCTACAGCGGCCCCCGTCCCTGCACCGGTTGCCGCTCCTGTCAGTGTCTTTCCCGCCTTTTCAGCGTGTTCGTTTGTATCAAGATCATATTCTTCCGCGTGTTTCATGGCAGTGTCTATATCTTTTTCAGCGTGAGCTTTGCCGATTTTCCGCAGGTAATCATTAGGATAGAGGAGTGGGCGTTGGGTAGCGCAGCCGCAGAGCAGAAACAATGCCGCAAACAGCAAAATAAACGCTTTGGGTAAAATTCGGCGCATCTATTTCTTATCCTTTTTGTCCCTTATTTTGTTCATGAGATTTATAATTTTTTCTCTCAGAATGTGGATATGCGATTTATGTGTTTCAATGAGTACTTTCAGTTCCGGCTGTTCATCTTCCATTTTATTGAATTCGCCGGATATGTTATTGAAACCTGCTATCAGTCTTTTGCATATAGCGATCCGGAGCGCGGGAAAGTCTTCCGCGTTTATATCCAGAAGGTCTGCCGTTCTGGCTAGAAGTTTTCCGTAGAGGCATGTAATTTTCATGCCCAGCATGGCGTTTTCCTTTTTCAATTCGGAGGCGAATATGGCGTTCCAGTGATAAGCAAGTTTTTCCAGCTGGAAATATATTTCAGAGCCGTCTTTTTTCTGCCATTCCTCGCTGTAGATAAAGTCATCCTCGTAGTCATCGAAAAAGTCCGAAAAAGGCATATTGCCCTGTTCCGCTTTCTGCGGTATGAGTTCCGGGTTTTTCTGAAGGCTTTTTATTATCATGTCTTCTTCGCCGGGGAGGTCCAGGAAATTATGAAGTTCATTCATGTACGTATGAATGCGCGTTTCGTCCTTGCGGATTTCCTGTTCCCAGCCGAATTCATCGAGATTTTTATCAAAAGGGTTTTTCATTTAGCCTGCGGTTTCTGATTTTTTCTTGCGAGAGGATGCTTTCTTGAGTTTTTTTACTGCATCCACTTTGGGAGCGTCGCCCCAGAGACTTTCGATCTGATAAAGCTCTCTCATTTCAGGTGAGAGGATATGCACGATAACATCCCCCAGGTCTATGACCATCCATTTGCTTTCAGGGGTGCCTTCGACAGAACGCGCGTGTTTGCCGGTGCGCTCTCTTACGTCTCGGGCTATTCTTTCGGAAATAGCCCTTATATGCGGCTCAGAGTTGCCTGTACAGAGGACAAAATAATCCGCCAGGCTTGAAAGTTCCGTCATTCTCAACTGTATTATATTTTCAGCTTTTCTATCTTCGGCTATTTCCGCGCAGAGCGAAGCAAGTTCCTGTGGATTGAGTTTTTGTAAGGCCTTTTTAGTTTCTTCTTTTTTTACTGACATTGTTTTATACTCCGTTGTTTATTCCTGATAAAGTCTGTTCATTCTGATATAATTCATAACTTCAGGTATTGATAAGTTACTGACTTTTTCATTTTTTGCCACAGCGTTTCTTATTTCCGTGGAAGAGATTTCCGAAAACGGCATGATGACAGTATAGTTTATGAGCTTGCGTGCCGTTTCAGGCGGCCAGTGCGTTTCGAGTTCCTCCGTTGAAGGAAGTTCGCCGTTCCGGGGGTAAACTATGAACTTCCATTTTTCAATCAGCTCCTCCGCTCTGTGCCATGTATGAAGCTGTCTCAGGCTGTCGCTTCCTATAAGTATATACAGTTCATCTTCCGGGTATTCGGAGGAAAGAGCGGTCATTGTAGCGAGAGTGTAGGATGGTTTTTCGGCGCGGGCCTTTTCAGTTTCGGAGAGTATGAAGTTTTCATTTTTCCCAAGCGCCAGCTTCAGCATTTGCAGCCGCCGCTCGAAAGAGCATATCTTTCTGCCAAGCTTGTGCGGCGGGTCAAACGCAGGCACGAAAACAACCTTTTCCGCCAGTTTAGCGGCTATGACTTTTTCAGCTATAAAAATATGTCCCTGATGAGGCGGATCAAATGTTCCGCCGAAAACTGCAAGCTTCATATTCATCTCTTTTATTGATTTATATCCCGACAGAGATATTTTAGACATTATTTCATTTTTAACAAGCGAAAATCGGTAAATCATGCGGATTGACAGAAAATACAGCGATACTGCGCTTTTTGCGTCAGCGCTGAAAATTGTGAGGGCATTGAGTGAGCGCGGCTTTCCGGCGTATTTTGTCGGCGGCTCAGTCAGGGATATGCTTCTGGGGGCTGAAATAAAGGACATAGACATTGTCAGTCCTGCCAGACCTGAAGAAGTTTTCGCGATATTTCCACGATGCCATGCGATAGGCGCCTCTTTCGGGATTATGACGGTTATTGAAGACGATATTCCATTTGAGGTCGCGGCGTTCAGGGAGGAGAGAGCATACATGGACGGGCGTCATCCCGATGAAATCAGATATGCCGACAATCCAGAGCTTGACGCGGCGCGCCGTGATTTTACTGTCAATGGGCTTTTTTATGATCCGTTAAACAGCGAGATACTGGATTATGTTGGCGGCAGAAAGGATTTGGAAGCCGGAATACTGAGGACTATCGGCAATGCGGAGGAGCGTTTTTCAGAAGATTATCTCCGCATTCTCAGGGCGGTGAGATTCGCAAACCGTTTTTCTTTTGAATACGACGGGCAACTGCTTCAGGCTATAAAAGCGTTAAAGTCCAAAGTTAAAATGCTTTCAGCCGAAAGGATAAGGGACGAATTCAATAAGATGCTCACAGGGAAGCGCCCGGAGAGAGCTTTGAAAGACCTTTTTGATTTTGGGCTTCTCAACGAGATACTGCCGGAAGTCGCGGCGTTATACGGTGTGCCTCAGCCAGTAAAACACCACCCGGAAGGGGATGTTTTCAATCATGTCATGCTCATGCTGGAGCACATGTCGAAACCATCCGTAGAGCTTGCCTGGAGCATACTGATGCACGATATAGCTAAACCATCGACTCTAAGCCTGGGGGAAGACGGCACTGAACATTTTTACGGACATGAAAGAGACGGCGCGGAACTGACCGTGCCGATAATGGAAAGGCTTAAATTTCCGAGAACCGTGATAGAGGCTGTTTCCGAAGCAGTGAAAAATCACATGCGTTTTGCCCATGTTCACGAAATGAGGGCTTCAAAATGGAAGAGGCTGATGGCTGATGCAAACTTTCCTCTGGAACTGGAACTTCACCGTATTGATTGCGTGTCAAGCCATAAAAAGCTTCAGAATTATGTGCTTCTTCTGGACAGGGCAGGGGAACTTGCCGGAGCGCCTGCCGTCCCCGAACCTCTTATCGGCGGCAGGGACCTGCTTGGAATGGGCTTCAGGCCCGGCCCCCAAATGGGTAAAATCCTTCGTGAAATATCCGACATGCAGCTTAACGGTGAGCTGAAATCAAGAGACGAGGCCCTTGCCTTTGCCTCGAAGCAATGCCTTTCCCGTGATTGAAACTACAAATTCCGTTTTGCCTTTTGTGTAGGTTATCCTGTCATTGGGGTATTTTTCAGCAAGGGAGATTTTTAAGCGGGAGTATTTTTCGGCTTCCTCGGGGAATTCTCTCAGATAATCCCTGAAATAAAGGCGTTCCCACAATTTGGATGACGCTTCCACCATGTGTATGTGATGCGTCCGCACTCTTTCCGCGTCGCGCTTGATGAACCATGCGTAAAAAGGCGGGCCGTCAAACTCCGACCTCCAGAAATAGTCATACCCGGCATTTTCCAGAACAGGGACAATTTTTTCTTTTGTTTCGTCAAGACTGCTGACTTCCACCAAAATATCAATAATGGGTTTTGCCGCAAGTCCCGCCACCGCGGTGCTGCCGAAGTGTTCTATTCTCCTGATGATTGAAGAGGGAAGGGCATTGCGGAGATAATCGGCTTCTTTCCTGAACATTTCAGGCCATTCCGGGTTATACGGCACGATTGCCACATCCTCCCTGACGGCTTCAGCGACCCGTTCCTCAAGGTTTTTTTTCACGTTCATATTTTCCCCGTATTATATAAGGATACAGGAATACATTTCTGATAATTCAGAAAATCCTTATCAATTGTGAATATCTGGATATTCGCGAGGTATGCGACTGCGCAAATCAGAAAGTCAGTGTTTGCACCTTGAATGCCTTTGGTTCTGCATATATTGCAGAATTCCGCCGCTTTTATGAAATGTTCGCTTATTAACTGTAAATCTTCAAAGCAGGAAAGCTTTTCCGAAAGTACATTGTATTGCTGTCTATCTGATATGCCGGAGAGCAGTTCCTGCCGCACTGGACCTATTATTACAACTCTATTGTCCTGTACAAGCTCGGCAAGGATTTTCATTATTTTTTTATCAGGTGATTTATGTCTCAGCGCGTGAGACCATACACATGTATCAACTAAGATTTTCACTTCGATCTTGCCTGTTTATAGTTATAATTCGGGTCAAAGTCAATCTTGCCGAAAAGTTTGATTATTTCCATTTGCTTTTTATGGGCGATATATTCGCGAATTGCAGTATTCACGGCGTCTTTTTTTGTTTTGTGATGTCCAAGTGTTTGAGCTTCGACAATCAATTTATCATCCAAAGCAAGATTTGTAGGCATAGTTTTATTCCTTTCTGATTATCTACACGTACTATAACACAATACCATGTGTAAGGCAAGCTGTTTGACGTATTCCTAAAAATTCTTCTTTTTTCATCAAATTATTTGAATGCCTGCGGCGAGGTTATATATTACGCCCCTTTACAATTTGAAAAAACATCTAAGGAGTGTTCAGAATGTACGCAGTAATTAAGACGGGCGGAAAGCAATATAAAGTGCAGCCCAATGACCTTGTGGAAGTGGAACGCATCAAAGGCGAACCGGGAACGAAAATAGTATTTGGCGAAGTTCTCGCCATAGGCGATACCGGCAAAATCGAAGTAGGTTCTCCTTTCATAAAGGATTCCAGTGTTGAGGCTGAAATCGTTGACCAGTACAGAGGTGAAAAGCTTACGGTTTTCAAGATGAAACGCCGCAAAAGCTATCGCCGCAAAAAAGGCCATCGCCAGGAAATAACTCAAGTAAAGATCAATTCCATAAAGAACTGAAGATGAAATACGATTCAAATTCTGCCTTGCTGGAAACAAATATCCCGGAACTCAAACTCCTTAACAGGGGCAAAGTCAGGGACATTTACGACTTGGGTGAAAATCTCCTTTTCGTAGCTACGGACAGAATAAGCGCGTTTGACGTGGTCATGCCGAACGGCATTCCGTCAAAAGGCAAAGTTCTTACTCAGCTTTCCCTATTCTGGTTTGAGCTTATGGACTGGATGCCGAATCATCTGATCTGTGCCGATGCCTCAAAATTTCCGGCAGTTCTCAAGCCTTACATAAAAGACCTTGCGGGACGTTCCATTATCGTAAAAAAGGCAAAGACCCTTCCCGTGGAATGCATAGTAAGAGGCTATATAACCGGAAGCGCGTGGAAAGATTATCAGAAAGGCCCTAAAGTCTGCGGCATAAGCTTGAGGCCCGGTTACAGACAGGCCGAAAGACTTGATAAGCCTCTTTTTACTCCTTCCACAAAAGCTGAACAGGGTTTTCACGATGAAAACATATCTTTTGAACAGCTTGAAAAAGTCATAGGCAAAGAATACGCCGGTACAATTTCGGCTCTTTCCCTGAAAGTTTATTCAACAGCGGCTGATTATGCCGAAACAAAGGGCGTGATACTGGCGGATACTAAATTTGAATTCGGTGTTTTTGAGAATAAAATAATACTTATTGATGAAATACTGACCCCCGATTCCAGTCGCTTCTGGCCTGCTGAAAAATACAGCATAGGCGGAAGCCCTCCGAGTCTGGACAAGCAGTTCGTGCGCGATTATCTTGAGTCTCTGAATTGGGACAAAAAACCGCCCGCGCCGAAACTTCCCGACGATATCGTCGTGAAAACTTCGGGAAAATATATTGACGCATACAGGATACTGACCGGAGAAGAACTTCTCTAAAATTTATCCCGGTTTTACAGAATTATTTGCAAGGCCTGATTTATTCAGGCTTTTTTTATCTTTTTCTTTGTATATATTATTTATTATACGGAAGGGGCCTTAACATGATGTATTCGGAAGCAAAACAAGGGCGTGTATTTGTAATAAGGCTTGAAGATGGAGAAATCATCCATGAAAAAGTGGAGGCTTTTGCGAAAGAGCATTCGATAAAGGCGGCAGCGCTCATAGCGGTAGGCGGCATCGACAAGGACAGCAGGCTGGTGGTAGGCCCGAAAGAGGGGCGCTCAAAACCCGTCACGCCTATGGAGCATGTCATAAAGGATGTCTGCGAAATAAGCGGGACAGGCACTCTGTTTCCCGACGCCGCGGGAAATCCGGTGCTCCATATGCATATGGCCTGCGGCAGGTCTGCGGAAACGGTAACAGGCTGCATAAGAAAAGGCGTCAAGGTATGGCATGTGCTTGAACTTGTCCTCTGGGAACTTACTGACACCAATTCGGCGCGCCTTCCCGACAAGGAAACCGGCTTTGAACTCCTCGTGCCGCGTTGATTTTCAGTGTTGAATGAAGTAAAATAAGAAATTAACAAAAACCGGGCGAAGCGAAAATTAAATCGCGGTTGCTTAGCTTTTTAAAGTAAGAGATGAAAATAGAGAGTCTTCAAAATCAGAAAGTAAAATATGCTTTTGCTTTGCGCGAAAGGCGCGACAGAGAGAGGGAAAAGAAAACTATCCTTGAGGGATATCGCGAGCTTTCCCGGGCGCTTGAGTTCGGAATGAAACTGGAAGAGTGCTTTTACTGCCCCGAAATGTTCCTGGGGGAAAATGAATTTTTCTTGCTGGAAAAACTCAAAACTGCCGGGACGGAGATTACTGAAGTAAGTCCTCAGGTTTTGCGCAAACTTGCTTACAGGGACAGGCCGGAAGGTCTTATCGCCATCGCTTCTATGAGGGAACACTCCCTTGATAAAATCCAGCCCGTAAAAAACGGCCTCTACATAATTGCGGAGGCTGTGGAAAAACCCGGAAACCTTGGATCAATTCTGCGTTCCGCCGATGCCGCCGGAGCTGACGCGCTCATAGTTTGTGACAAGTGCACCGATATTTATAATCCAAACGTAATAAGGGCCAGTACCGGAGCTCTCTTCACTGTCCCCCTGGCTGAAGCATCGAAAGAAGAAACTGCCCTGTGGCTGAAAAATAATAATGTTAAACTTCTCGCGGCATCTCCACATGCGGAAAAGTTTTATACCGACGTCGATATGACAGGCGCTGTTGCTCTGATGGTAGGCGCGGAACAATATGGCTTAAGCGATTTCTGGATGCGGAACGCTGACATTCAGGTGCAGATTCCCATGCTTGGAAAAATAGATTCACTGAACGTCGCTACTGCCGCCACTATTATCCTGTATGAGGCCGCGAGGCAGAGAAAATGGGTGAAAAAACAATAATGAAGATAGCATTGCTCAGAAGGGTTTATGACAGCGATGGCGGCGGCGCCGAAAGAGTTGCCGCTAATTTTACGCGGGAATTTCTCAGGCTCGGGCATTCCGTAACTGTTTTTTCCGAAAAATTCAAAGCTCAGAAAAACGCTTCTCCCGACTGGAACCCGGTCGTTCCCGGATATATCCCTTCTTTTTCGAAGACCCTTTCTTTTCACAGGGCTGTCCAGAAGGAGCTGAAAAAACACGCTTTCGATATTGTCTATTCCATGTGCAGGACTTTTCCTGCGGATGTTTTCAGGGTAACAGAACAGCTGCATTCCGAATGGATGCCCATAGGCTATTCAAAACTCGCCCTGCTTAATCCCCGGCACAGAAGTCTTCTGAAACTCGAAAAACAGATATTCACAGGCAATAAAGTCCGCCGTATAGTGACAAATTCCGAACTTGTAAAAAGACAGATTATTTCAAGGTACGGGTTTGAGGAACATCGCGTATCAGTGATCCGCAACGGCGTTGATAGAACTGTCTTTTATCCGCCGGACGGCAAAAACGAGAAACTCGCACTCAGAAAAAAACTCGGCATTTCCACAGAACGTCTCGTTTTGCTTTTTGTTGCCGGTAATTTCAGAATAAAGGGCCTTGAGCAATCTATTCGTGTGATATCCGGGATAGAAAAACGCATAAGGGATAATATTCTACTGATGGTAATAGGAGGGGGCAATTCCGCTCCCTACGCAAAGCTTGCGGAGGACTTATCACTTTCCGGAAACATATCCTTTGCGGGAAGCAGAAAAAATATGCGGGACTATTACGCGGCCTCCGACCTGCTTTTTTATCCGAGCCTTTATGAGCCGTTCGCCAATGTCTGCCTGGAAGCCTGCGCTTCAGCGCTGCCGGTGCTGACTACTGAACTTAACGGCTCTTCCGAACTTGTCGAAAACCGGAAGAACGGCTATCTTGTCAAAAACGCTGACAGGATCGATGAAATGCGATCTGCTGTTACAGATTTCGCGGGGCTTTCAGAAGCTGTCCGCGCTGATTTTTCAAAGGCGGCATACGAAGCTTCAATCCCGTACGAATGGGAAAAGCACGCCGGAGAACTTGAGAAACTTTTCAAAAAGATAATCATGGAAAAAGAGAGCAATGGAAATAAAGACAAAAGAACTTGACAACGGAAACCTGATAATAAATGAGGAATTCGCGGAGCTGATACGTCATAACGGCCTTATTACAGCTAAAAAACTCTGGGAGATGAAAAGCGATCCTGTTAAGAGTATTCTTGAGGAACGCGGGACCGGGCGTTTTTTTCTTGAGCCACCCAAAGGCGCCGAATTTGCCGAAACTTATATAAAACGCTACAGCCCGCCTTCGCTGAAAGAAAAAATCAAGGCTTTTTCTTCTTTAAAATTCGAGAAGTATGACGCTTTTCATGAATGGAATGCCCTGCTGGCGTTTCACCGGCACAATCTCCCTACCGTGACACCTGTGGCAGTGGCAAGAGTTAACGGGCGGACCTGCAATCTGACATTGGGCATCAAAGATTACAAAAGGGCTTCCGCGCTCTTCGAATCGTTCAAGAGGGAAGACGGGGAAAGAAAACGCAAACTGATAAGAAAAATAGCGGAACTTGCCGGTGACATGCATGCGACGGGCTTTGCTCATCAGGATTTTTATCTGGTTCATATTTTTGTCAAAGAATGTGAAAATGACGCGATTTATCTGATAGATCTCCAGCGCCTTGTCATGGACGGCGCGTTAAGCAAAAGATTCAGAATAAAAGATCTGGGGCAGCTCCTTTTTTCCGCGCGCCCGTTTGTCAGCAGAACAGACATGATGCGTTTCTGGAAAGCATATACGGAAAAAGCGGGTAAAGAACTTTTCAAGAACAAGCGCCTGATACGTTCTGTTTTCGGAAAAGCGGATAAAATACTGAAACGCCATGAACGAAAACAGAAAAAGGCCTGACGCTTATGTCCAAATTCGGAGAAACGATAAACAGAGGCAAAGGCCGCATTGAAGCCGAAATCAGCGAGGCCGTAATCCAGTTTGAAAAAGAATATATGGGCAGAGGCCCTCTGGAAACAAAAACCTATATCATAGAAGACATGATACTTGTCCGCCTGAAAGATGTCCTGACAAAAGCCGAACACCAACTGGCGCAAACGAGCGATCCCTCCGAGGGCAGGGAGCTTATCAAAAAAATGCGAGGCGCCCTCCTTGAAAAAGGCCGTCCCCTGCTCGAAGCCGTCATAAAAGACATTACCGGCTTAACAGTAAAAAGCCTCCACACCGACATCAGCACCCTTACCGGAGAGAGGGTGATCATCTTTTCCCTCGAAGAAGAAGCTTCAAGACGGTAAACATTTCGCCCCCTCCTTGCAGATAATAAAAGCTTTTTATTTTAAATAAGTATACTTTAATAAATAAATATATTTAATATTGACAAATAGCTTTTAATGGTATATAATTGAGAAAAATAAGGAAAAAGAACTCCAGCATGAAAAAGTACATAGAAACAGCTGATAAAATCCTTGAGGACATAATAAAGAACAAGAAAGTGGGCGATAAGCTTGATGCTTCTGAAGCTCTCTGCAAAAAATATGCCGTAAGCGAAATAACAGTGAAAAAAGCAATGCAGTTGCTGGCGGAAAGAAAAATAGTATTGAGAAAACCGAAAGCCGGAACTGTGGTTATAGACAATCAGGAGGCTAAGTCTTTTAATATAATGTCCTCTAAAAAAGTTATCAGAATATTAACTATCAGGGATTGGAACTTCAGCAATGCCATCAAAGGTATCTGCCATAAATATTCAAAATATAATGAGGATGTCAGTTTTGATATAGATGATGAGTTGCCCAGTTTTGACACGTCTAAAATCTACGAAAAAGCCGATACTGATATCTTCCTTGTTAATACATGGCTTATGAGAGAGATTGTCACTGGAGAACGTGTAAAGAATTTTTTGCCGTTTGATGAAATTCCAGGTTTGTGGTATGAAGCTTCGGACTCATTCGAGGAAGTTACGAAATGGTGTACGGCAGATTCAAAGCTCATGTGTATGCCGATAAGTTTTACCACAGTGTTGACATGTATTAACAGGGATAAGAAAAACGCCTTGCCAGTTTCCCGTTTTGAAAATATGAAGCTGGATGAATTCAAGGACATTCTGATAAAATCAAAAGGCGCAGACGGAGATATTTATCCTTTTTACGTGAATACGACAATGAACCGCTGGCCTCTGACCATGAAGAGCCTTGGCGGGGAGCTCTTTTCAAAAGATGGAAAGAAATGTCTTCTGGACAGTAATGAATGCGTAAAGGCAATAAATTTCATGCTTGACCTGATGTATAATTCGAAATGCTGTCCGCCTGTAACTTTTTCGGAGGAAATGTCCAGAGGTATGAGGGATATTTTCAAATGTGGAAAATTTACGTATGCATGGAACAGCGGGGCAGCAATGAACGGGAATTATGATTTTAATATTGCTTTTGCCCCTCTTCCTTACGAAAAGCGGCGGGCCAGCCATCTCCTGATTGAAGGCCTCATGGTAAACAGAGCGACTGATAAACTTGATACGATAAGAGATTTTCTCAATTTCATACAGCTTTATGAAAACAGAAAATTTATATCCGATAATTCCGACGGCATATCCTGCAACAGGGCTATGGCTGGGATTTACACCGAGGAAATGAATAAAAAATATGAAGGTTTCAATCATTTCATCAAATCCCTGGAATACGCGGAACCGTTGGTGCGCGTCCCGGAGAACAGCCTTATAAAAAAGATATCTGAAAAACTTTATCCTGTATGGCTTGGGGTAGAATCGGCAAAAGCCGCGTGCCGTAGTATAAGCGCCGAAATAAACGAGGATTTAAAAATGCGTAAAAAAGGAAATTCCATTGATGAAAAGTAATATCAGGCTTGCTTTAATCGGGGCAGGTTCGTTTGCCGGAACGATGCATTATCCGGCCTTATCGCGAATGGGGGATGTGGAATTATCTGCGATTTGTGATGTCAACGAGGAAAAGCTTAAAAGCACGGGAGAAAAATTCGGAATTAAAAAGACTTTTACGGACTACAGGAAAATGCTTGATGAAGTCAAGCCTGATGCTGTTTATGTCATAATGCCTCCATATCTGATCTTTGATGTTGCCGCCGATGTGATTGAAAGAAAATATCCGCTTTTTGTCGAGAAACCGCCCGCCGTTACCAGTATGCAGGCGGAATGCCTCGGGCGCATGGCATTGAAAAACAACGTATTGACGGCTGTGGGGTTTCAAAGACGCTATCATCCGCTTGTACATGCATGCTGGCAGACATTCAACGGCGCCCAACCCGTGCCGCATGCTGTTTTTTCCTATTATAAGTGTGTTTCTGCTGAATATCCGTATTACAGGGGGGCCATGAGCATTCTGCATTGCGACGCGATACACGCGATAGACGCAGCACGTTACTATTGCGGGCTTTCGGAGCTTAAAAATATAAAGGCACTTGTCAGAAAAGATGATTTTTGGTACCAAAGTTCTTTTGAAGTGCTTGTGGAATTTGAAAACGGAAATTCGGCCGTCCTGCTGATTCGCTGGCGGAGCGGACGGCGTTTCCTAGAATTTGAGTTTAACGCTCCGGGAAAACTGGCCGTGATTGATACCGACGGCAAAGGAAAAGTATGGGCTGATAACAATACGGCCCCGGTTTTTTCCTCGAACTGTTCGGCAATCGTGAAATCCGACGAATATATAATCATGAGCGGAATTTTTGCCGAAAACAGAGCTTTCATTGATGCCGTTAAAAATGGCAACACTCTTCATAACAGCATCCAGGATGCCGCTGAATCAATGAAGCTTGCGGATGAAATATACAGATGCGCAGAAAATTATACAGTAAATGAGGTGTCAAAATGTTCCTGAAAAGCAAGAATTACGCTTTAATTGTGAAGCATTCCCTGTGCTGTTTTATTTTTACGATGATCGAGCTCTTGATTGTGATAGCAATAATATTCATTCTCGCGAGCCTGCTTTTTCCGGGACTGAAAAAAGCACGGGATACAGCGCTTGCTATAAGCTGTACCAGTAAACTGAAGCAGATTGGGACTATAGTCAGCTATTATGAAAATGATTATAACGGTTATATTCCTCCATGCATGTGGTCGCCTGATGCTGATGCATACGTATGGCCCATGATATTATATCCGTACAATAATTCTTTATTTTCCAAGGATGGGAAAGGACAAAAAGCATGGACACCGTCCTGTCCGGGTGATAAAAAGACGGATGAGGGAAAACTTTTGGGAGATCATACATATATTGATTATTCCAAGTATAATTTTGGTGGATATGGCATGAACGACAAATTTGGATGCTATGGATCGCAGGAATGGTCTCCCAGAATTAAGTCAGGCCAGCTTGGCAATCCATCCTTGACACTTATGTTCTGCGACAGTTATTATTACCAGATTACCAAGAGTTTTTGGGATGATGTGAATAGTTTTACAGCGTTCCGGCATAATAATGGCCTGAACATAATGTTTGCGGATTATCATGTTTCTTCGAAGAAAAAAGGCCCGGCCTCAATAGTACGCTGGGATAAATAAATTGAACACCTGACAAACAGAGGGAGATTGAATTATGAATGCAAGAGTTAAAGCGGGTTATAGCATTTTTTTGAGCGCCATTATTGCTGTGGCAATGCAGACGAGTGTGATATCACAGGAAAAAAATAGTGAACTGTATGTATCGTTAAAGGGAAATGACAACGCATCAGGAACGAGAGAGTTACCGTTCCGCAGCATTCAACATGCTGTTAAAAATGCTGTTCCCGGTACTGCAATATATGTTCATGGCGGAGTGTATAATGAAAGCGTATATGTCGATAAAAGCGGTACATCTGAAAAATATATTACAATACAGAATTACCCCGGAGAGAAACCGGTACTGGATTTGAAATTTGAAAAACCCTTCGGCTTTGCTATTGAAGGCTCATATATCATAATCAGGGGATTTGAAATAAAAAACGTAAGCTGCGACATGGAACTGAAGCCGGATATCAAGGGAAATCCTCCAAGTATCATAGGGGGCGTGATGATACTGCCCCCCGCGCACCATTGCAGGATTGAGAATAACCTTATTCATCATATTATTGGAAATAAAAAGAAAACGCCGGACGGGATTTATGTCGAGAATGGAACTGATTTTATTACGATTAAAAACAACACCATTCATAATGTTGCCGGACGTACTGAAGCAATGGGCATACTTGCGTGCGCCGGGGAAGGCTTTCTGATATCCAATAATCTTGTCTATTTTTGTGACAAGGAAGGCATAAGGATTATGTCGAGAAAATACGATTCGGAAAATACGGTTGAAAACAATATCGTGCTTTATTGCCACATGGGAATATCTTTCAACAGTTGCTGGAGTGACAGGAAAACTGTAGGAAAGAATAATTTCTGTGGGTGGAACTGGGGCAGGGGAATGAATCCGAAACATACAAAGAATGTTGTCCTTGAACATAATACCATTTATGGAAATGAAGAATGGGGAATTGATATCCACGGAAACGGGCAGTCCACAAAGAAAGACAACACAAATCCGCGTGTGATGAATAATATTTTCAGCATGAACAGCGTTTCGTGGCTCCTGTTGAGAAGCCAGATATTTTCAGGATTGGCCGATTATAATTTCTACCAGTATAAGAATGGCGCGGTACTGGGGGCTTTCAGTTCCGAACCCGGAGATGTATGTTACAACCTGAATGAAGTGAGGGAGAAAACTAAAAAATCAAAATCATTTGTTTCATCATGTGAAATGCACGGAATTGCCGGAGACCCCATGTTCACGGCGTCAGAGAGATTCGATTTCAGGCTCAATGCCTCTTCTCCCGCCAAAAATGCCGGAAGTGACGGCAGGGACATGGGGGTTCTGGAAGAGGCGTTGAAAAGCGTAGGAGCTGACGGACTTTACAGCCTTGCAAAAATACCTGATTTGGGAAAGATAAAAGCTACGGTCGAAAGCTTTTCCTCTGAGACACCTGAAGGGAAGGCTGCTAATTTGGTTGACGGCAACAGAAACAGTTTCTGGGAGGTGGATTGCAAAAAAGATAAGGAAAAAGAAGTGATATTCAAGTTCCCTGCTGAATATGAAATAGAGAATATTATTATAACCAAATATGGTGGCGGAGAAAAATATTTTTATAAGGACTTCGAACTATATTATCTTGGAAACAGTTCCGGCGATTGGAAAAAAGTGCCGCCTTCTCCCGAACATCCTTTTAGCGGTTTCGGGATTATATATAACGGAGAAATATGGACATTGCCTCCAAGCATAAAGACACAGAAACTGAAACTGAAAATATTTTCGTCTTACGGTGAGACAATACGTATTCCCGAAATATTGTTTTTCAAAAAAAACAAATAGGCTGATTTTCCCGGAAAAATCTTCACTTATCGGAGGATTTTGATTTTGCCTTGATTTTTTCTTCGAATTGGAATTTGCTTTTGAAGGCGTTATCGAACTTGCGGAACTTTTCGGCTATGTCGTTTTCCAGCGTCTTTTTTTTCCTGACACTCTCGCTGAATATATCTGAACATTTTTCTTTTCCCTCGGAATAAATAATATCAACGTAATCTTTCATGCTCCGGGTAAGCGAACTGATTGCCGCGCCTGATTTGCCGTCAGGCTTTATCTTGCCCAGGTCATTGTTTTCCGAACCTGAATTTTCTGTTTTTTGCGCGGACTGGGATTGAGCTTTATTTGTTTTGACCTGAGTTTCTTCCGTTAATACGGCAGGACTGCCGCAGAAAAAGGCGGAGACTGTAAAAAATAATAAAAACTTTATATTAATGTTGGCAGACATATTTTTTTTGTGGTTTAAAGTATAGTATAGCATAAAAGGCGAGAAAAAATCGGAAGAAGCGAACTTTTTCTGAAACAATGTGTCTATATGCAGTAAACATTGGATTTATTAAAAGAGGAGCAAGAGCAATATGCAGCAGAACGAAATTCAGGAATTGCAGGGGAAAATACGCGAGGTGTCCGCGTTTATTCAGCCGCTCAAAACGGAAATAGGCCGGATACTGGTGGGACAGGAAAAACTTGTCAACCGCCTTTTTCTTTCGCTCATAGCGGACGGGCATATATTGCTCGAAGGCGTTCCCGGTCTGGCAAAAACCCTTGCGGTGAAAACCATAGCCCAGGCTTTGAACGGGTCATTCTCAAGAGTTCAATTCACTCCCGACCTTCTGCCCGCGGATATTGTGGGTACAACCGTTTACAACCCGCAGGAACACAGTTTCAGCGTTAAAAAAGGCCCGGTTTTCGCGAATATCGTTCTCGCCGACGAAATAAACAGGGCCCCGGCCAAAGTTCAGAGCGCGCTTCTTGAGTGTATGCAGGAAAAACAGGTTACGATATCGGGACAGACGCATCCGATGCCGCACCCGTTTCTGGTAATGGCAACGCAGAATCCCATAGAACAGGAAGGAACTTATCCTCTTCCTGAAGCCCAGGTTGACCGCTTTATGTTCAAACTCAAGATAGACTATCCGACGCGCGACGAAGAACGCCTTGTCGTTCAGCGCATGGCGCATCCTGAAATGAAATTGCGCGCGCTGTCGGTTGCCACTCTTGCCGATATAGAAAAAGCCCGCGAATGGGTGGACAAAGTTTATATAGATGAAAAAATCGTGGAGTACATATTGGATATTACTGTCGCGACAAGGCCGGGAAGGCGTGCGGAGCTTTCCTCAAGGCAGACGGAAGCGAAGCTCGAAGGACTTGAAACATTTATCGAATACGGAGCTTCTCCGAGAGCGTCCATATATCTGGCGCTTGCTTCAAAGGCCGCGGCTTTCCTTGAAGGACGCGCCTATGTGGTACCGCAGGATGTAAAAAATATAGCGCCGGACATTCTCAGGCACAGAATACTATTGTCTTATGAGGCGGAAGCCGAAAGTCTGGGACCGGACGACATAATCAAGCGCATTCTTGATGAACTCAGAACCCCTTAATCTGTTTTGATTATAATACGAATGCCGTAATATGAATCCGTAAATGGAAAGAATAAGTTATGCTTCCCAAGGAACTTATAGCAAAAGTCAGAAAAATAGAGATAAAGACCCGCAGAATAGTCGATGAGATAACCGGCGGGGCTTATCACAGCGTTTTCAAGGGGCGCGGCATTGAATTCGATGAAGTCAGGGAATATACGCCCGAAGACGATGTGAGGGACATTGACTGGAACGTTACAGCCCGGATGGGCGCCCCGTATATAAAGAAGTACGTGGAAGAGCGTGAATTGACAGTGATACTGGCGGTTGATATTTCCGCGTCCGGTCTTTTCGGAAGCGGAGAGAAAAGCAAGAAACAGCATG